>CAWUKV010000279.1:0-5620 GCA_963923025.1 uncultured bacterium | reverse complement strand
TAGTGTTCGTTTTGGTGGGGTGCACAGCC
This sequence comes from uncultured bacterium, assembly GCA_963923025.1. GTDB lineage: Bacteria > Cyanobacteriota > Cyanobacteriia > Phormidesmidales > Phormidesmidaceae > CAWUKV01. The sequence goes on along the minus strand of CAWUKV010000279.1, from coordinate 5,591 downwards.
ACACCGGTAGCAGAAGAGTCACCCGCAGAACCTGCCGAAGTAGAGGTGGCCCAATCCGCCGACAGCGTCGCGTCTGGGTTGCCGCAACTCAATGGCACGGCGACTGTCGAGCTAACCGTTAACGGTGGCACCATCACCATCGCCGTTGATGGCGACAATGCCCCCGTCACATCGGGCAACTTCGTAGACCTTGTACAGCAAGGGTTCTACGACGGGACGACGTTTCATCGAGTGGTTCGTGACCCGGAGCCCTTTGTGGTGCAGGGTGGCGACCCGCAGAGTAAAGATCCCAACTTTCCGCCCCAGCGACTGGGGACGGGGGGTTATGTTGATCCAGAAACTGGGGAGGAACGCTACATCCCTCTGGAAATTCGACCGGAGGGGGCCGACGCGCCAGTCTACAGTCGTCCGTTCTCGATAGCCGGCATTACTGAGCCGCCAGCTCTACCTCATACCCGTGGCGCAGTTGCAATGGCGCGATCGCAGTTCCCTGATTCAGCCTCGTCCCAGTTCTACATCACCCTTGAAGACAAAGCCTTTTTGAACGGTGAGTACGCTGTCTTTGGCTATGTGACAGACGGTATGGATGTGGTTGACGGTATCCAGCAAGGCGATGCGATTACAGCTGCCACCATAACTGCAGGCGAAGACAACCTAACCCAGAGTGAGTAAATCGACGGTGAGTACACCAACCCCATAATGGTGTCGCACGACGAGCCAATCAATCATTCCGGCAGCGCCGATGTGGTGGTCACCGGCCTGGGATTAACCAGTGCCTTAGGAAACGGCTGCGCCGCGGTGTGGCAGCGCTTGCTGAATGGGGATAGCGCGATCGCCCTGCGGCAGCCCTTTACCTCGCTGCCGCCGCTGCCGTTGGCTATGGCAGGGAAGCAGCCTGCCCACGTTCAAGATTTGCTAGACCAGGCCACCCACGAGGCTTTAGCCGATGCGGGCTTGGCTGGGCCACAGCCGTCCATGGGCGTTGTCATAGGGTCCAGCCGGGCCTACCAAGGGGAGCTGGAGCAGCTCAGTCAGTACTATCGCCAAGCGATCGCCTTGACGGATGGACAGTGGCTAAAAGCGTTGCCCCAGCAGGTCTCCGCCCACGTCGCTCAGCAGGTACAGACCACTGGCCCGGTCTTGGCCCCTATGGCCGCTTGCGCCACCGGACTTTGGGCGATCGCCCAGGGCGTCCAGCTGATTCGTTTGGGGCAGTGCAGCCAAGTCATTGTTGGTGCGGTGGAAGCGCCGATTACCCCACTGGTCCTCGCCGGATTTGAGCGCATGGGAGCCCTAGCCAGCACGGGCTGCTACCCCTTTGATATTGCACGGGAGGGGCTGGTACCAGGAGAAGGTGCCGCAGTGCTCATCCTAGAATCAGCTGCTCAAGCAAGCGGAAAACCCTGCTACGGCAAAATTTTGGGGGCTGGACTAACCAACGATGCTTACCACGTCAGCGCGCCCTCACCCGTATACAGCGGCGCGATCTCAGCCATTAAGCACTGTCTAGAGCGTAGCCGTTTGTCCAGTTCTGCCATCGACTACATCCACGCCCACGGCACGGCCACTCGCCTCAACGATACGATGGAGGCCGCTGTATTTCAGTCACTCTTTCCACACCAGCCAGCGGTTAGCTCTACCAAGGGCGCAACTGGCCATACGTTAGGCGCATCCGGAGCTATCGGTTTAGCCGTTTGTCTACTCGCGCTCCGTCACCAGCAGCTACCGCCCAACACTGGCCTCATGCAATCTGCCGTTGACCTCAACCTGGTTAAAGAACCCGTTTCAGCCCGTGTTAAAGCGGCACTGTGCTGCAGTTTTGGATTTGGCGGTCAGAATGCTGCTGTAGCGGTCCGCACTGTGGCCTAGCCCTTTCAGGCTGAGTCCCTAATCGTTTTTGAAAGAGCGACCCTTTTTGGTGAAGTCAGACGGGCTCAGTTCCGAGACAAAATCTCTAAACGCGGCTTTTTCAGCCTCATCGGCTTCGCGGTCTACAGGAATCGAGGCATCGGCAATGACTTCTTCTAGGACCCAAATAGAGGTACCTGTACGCAATGCAATAGATATGGCATCACTGGGTCGAGCATCTAGCTCCTTTTTGGCTTCCCCCTGCACCAGCGTCATCACCGCGTAAAACGTATTGTCCTTAAGCGAGTGAATGACGACTCGCTCTAGCGTCATGTCCCATTCATCTAGCAGATTGGCAAACAGATCGTGCGTCATCGGCCTGGCTGAAACCTCTTTTTCGAGGGCTCCAATGATCGACCTAGCCTGTTCGTGAGAAATGAAGATAGGCAACGCCCGACGCTCTGATGGGTCGCGCAGTAGGATCACAGGATTGCGGGACACGGCATCCAACGCAATACCCGCGACTTTCATCTCGATCATTGGGTTTAGCCTCTTGACGCTGCTAGGACGGGGGCAGGGGTAGACTTGAGCCTTGCACGATGGATCGTGCTTTTCGAACATCTAAAGGTTCAAAATAGGGATTCGAAACATGAAACGTTCGAGTTGAAACAGCTTTGCATTGGACGGGGCGTTGATGAATTGCTTAAGGGACTATTCAGAGCCCGGAAAATGACAAAGGCAGTCTGGGCAAAACCGGTTGGGGCAAGGATGTCTGTACCTTACTAAGCTAAAGGGCAAATGGCCCAAACCCTCAGCCTTCCATAAAAATTTTATTGATCGGATTTGCTCTCTCCAGTATGCCCCCAACTGCACTAGGATGACGGTGAATCAACTGAGGTTTTTGTTAAGTTCACTGTAAGAATTTGTTTACTGGACTCGTTCAAGCAATCGGCACCATTCAACACTTGGAACAGGGACGCATTCAAGTTACCCCTGTGACGCAGTCTGCTGTCATTCTGACAGACATCGCTCTGGGAGACAGTATTGCCGTAGACGGGATTTGCCTGACGGTCGAAACTATCCTAGCGCAAGGATTCATCGCAACAGCTTCGCCCGAGACCTGCGATCGCACCACCCTCGGTAGTCTTACAGAAACTACCCGGGTCAATCTGGAAACGTCCCTGCGCGTAGGCAGCAAAATTGGAGGCCACTTCGTCACCGGGCACGTGGATGGACAGGGGCACCTAATATCAGCCGATCAGGACGACAATGCCTGGACACTGGCTTTTGCCGTAGACAGCCCGGAAGTAGCCCGCTACATCGTGCCCAAAGGCAGTATCGCGGTTAATGGCATTAGCCTTACCGTGGCAACCTGCAACGCCACTGGGGATGAATTTACCGTTGCCGTCATCCCCGTGACTTACCAGGAGACCAACCTCCAACACCTTAGCCCTGGCTCACCTGTGAATCTGGAGGGCGACATCTTGGGCAAGTATGTCGAGCGGTTCACCCACGGCAACAATGGCAGTAACGGTCAATCAGGTGAAGACCTATCTATGGCCTTCCTAGCCGAGAACGGTTACCTGTAAGGGCACAACGTACGGGCATAACATGTTGTGCCCGTACGCAAATCCCCATCACGGACACAGCAGCGATTCTCGCGTGTCCCGCCCCGTGACCGGATTCGTCCCCGACGCCGTCTCGCACAAAAAATCATTCATCTTCGGGTCCATCATCACATCCGTGAAGTCGGCCCCTTCGACCTCAGCTTTGCGGAAGTCGGTGTTAAACGCGTAAGCTCCCTCTAGCACCGCGTTTTTCAGGTTTGCCCGAATCAACCGCGCCCCATCCAAGGTTGCGCCGGATAGGTCGGCATTCTCCAGGTTCGCCAGTGTCAGGTTGGTATCAAACATCCGCACCCCCTGAAGTTTAGTGTTGCTCAAGTCAGCCTCCGCCATATCCGCACGGGTAAAGTCGTCCCCTCGAAAGTCCTGACCCGAAAAATCCTGCATCCGTAGATTCTGGCGGTCGTAGTTGGTGGCCTGGGCCGGTAACGCCAGCACTAGCCATAGCAGCACAACCAGGCCAAAAGTAACGAGAAGCTTAAAGGCAGACCGCCACCAAAACGTCCTTGAACTCAAACCCTGAAGCCTATCAACACCAACACTTTGAGCCTGCGTCATCACTCTTACCAACTCGATCCCCTTTAGTCTGCCACAGTTCGCAATGAGAACGAAATACTAAAAAGCCCCCGCCCAAACGGGCAGGGGCTCAGGTGAGCCAAAGCTCAGGGACGAAGCTCGAACCTAGTCGAGGTCGTCCATAGCCAGTACAGGCTCAGACAAACGGTCGATGCCCTTCTCGAAGCCACCAGCAGCGGCGCGAGCGCGACCCGCGTGCCACAGGTGACCAATCAGGAAGAAGAAGGCCAGAATGAAGTGAGCTGCTGCCAGCCACTGACGGGGGTTCACGAAGTTAACAGAGTTAATTTCAGTGATAATGCCACCCACAGAGTTGATGGAGGCGTTAGGTGCGTGCGTCATGTACTCAGCCGCACGACGAACCTGCCAAGGCTGAATGTCATTCTTTAGCTTGTCCAGGTCAAGGCCGTTAGTGCCCCGCAGGGGAGCCAGCCAAGGACCATCAAAGTCCCAAAAACGCATGGTCTCACCACCGAAGATGATTTCACCGGTAGGGGAACGCATCAGGTACTTACCTAGGCCAGTAGGACCCTGAGCAGCACCAATATTGGCACCCAGGCGCTGGTCACGCACCAGGAAAGTCATGGCCTGAGACTGAGACGCTTCAGCGTTAGTCGGGCCATAGAACTCACTGGGGTAAGCGGTGTTGTTGAACCACACCATACAGGAGCAAACAAAGCCCATCAGGGACAGTGCGCCGAGGCTGTAGGAGAGGTAAGCTTCACCAGACCAGACGAAGGCACGACGAACCCAGCCAAAGGGCTTGGTCAGAATGTGCCAGACACCACCGCCGATGCACAGCAGGCCAACCCAAATGTGACCGCCGATAATATCTTCCATGTTGTCTACACCGACAATCCAGCCTTCGCCGCCGAAGGGAGAGGTCAACACGTAGCCAAAGATGGTTGCCGGGTTCAGCGTCGGATTGGTGATGACGCGAACGTCACCGCCGCCCGGTGCCCAAGTGTCATAGACACCACCGAAGACCGTAGCCTTCAGTACCAACAGGAAGGCACCCAAACCCAGCAGGATTAGGTGATAACCAATGATGTTGGTCATCTGGTCTTTGTCCTTCCAGTCTTGGCGGAAGAAGTTGGAATACTCTTCCAGGGTCTCAGGACCGCGCAGCGCGTGGTACACGCCACCCAGACCCAGAACCGCAGAGGAAATCAGGTGCAAAACACCAACAACGAAGTAAGGGAAAGTGTCGATTACTTCACCACCAGGGCCGACACCCCAACCCAGCGTTGCCAGGTGAGGAATCAGAATGAAGCCTTGCTCATAAACAGGCTTCTCAGGGACGAAGTGAGAGACTTCAAATAAAGTCATCGCACCAGTCCACAGAACGATAAGACCAGCGTGGGCAACGTGTGCGCCCAGCAGCTTACCGGATAGATCAATCAGACGGGCATTACCAGACCACCAGGCAAAGCCGGTGGTTTGCTGGTCGCGACCGCCCACATAGTTACTAGAGAGCGTTACCACGTGGCAGTACCTCTTCGGGGAATACAAACTTCTCGTGAGGCTGGTCCTGAGGAGCCA
>CAWUKV010000278.1:0-5654 GCA_963923025.1 uncultured bacterium | reverse complement strand
TCTAACACTGGGGGTAGAGGAGTCAGAATGGTTATTTGAAACTGCTGACCCTGCTCACATTGCCCAACAGAATCCTCAGCTGGTGGGCGTACTGATCACGCTTAAGGGCGGTTGCCACTACTGGCTGCGCGGACATCAGGGGACTGTCACTGGGTTTCCTGTAGATGTTGAGGATACGACGGGCGCTGACGATGCTTTTGTGGCAGGCTTCCTGCACCAGCTTTGCAAACAGGGTATCAGCGGTTTACAGAATCGAACCACTGCTCACCAAATCGTCACCTATGCCTGTGCCGTTGGCGCACTAACCACCACACGGTCAGGTGCGATCGCAGCCCAGCCCACCCCGCAAGAAGTCGATGCCTTCCTTTATCTCAACGCCCGCCGTTGATAGCTATAGCAGCCGTCAGATCGGCTAGGAGAAGGCTGCGCCGCCATTTCGTTCTGTGCTGAGCAGGATCCCCGTACTCGGTGTCCTAACGTCAATGGCGCTAGCGATATCACCTCATCGCCCAGCGCTCCGGTTCGAGAGACAGCTATACTCAGAGACCGAAACGACCAAAAGCTAGACCATGCCGCAAGAAATCGAGCGTAAGTTTCTCGTCATTGGCGATCAGTGGCGCACGCTGGCAGTTCCGCAACGCTACCGTCAGGGCTACATTCCGACTCAAGGGCAGCACAGCGTGCGCATTCGCCGCGTCGGTCAACAGGGCTATCTAACGCTCAAAGGGCCGACCATCGGACTAACCCGTGCTGAGTTCGAATACCCTATTCCCGTGGATGACGCTCAGACCCTGCTTGATGCCTTTTGCCGTCCCCCGCTGATCGACAAAAACCGCTACCGCATTCCTATGGGTGAACTCGTGTGGGAAGTAGATGAGTTTCTTGGGGACAACGCCGGGCTCGTGGTGGCCGAAGTCGAACTTCCAGCAGAAGATTATCCGCTATCCCGACCTGACTGGATTGGGCAAGATGTCTCCGGCGATGCCCGCTATTACAACAGCAGCCTAGTCAACCATCCCTACTGTCAGTGGGGCGCTCATCAGGCGTAAGACCGTTGCAGAATGGCAGACTCTTGCAGAATGGCGGACTAACCCACCCAATTCACTGCGGTTCCTTCGCGCCTGCTCTGACTAGGCTCACGGCTACTGGGCCCATTGCGACTAGGCCCACTGCACATAGGGTAGCCGAGTCGCCGTTGTTTCAATATCGTCACGCTGTTGCAAGAGCTGGCCACAGGCATCCCAGGTACCGTTAAGAAACATCTGCCGAGGGCCACTGCCCATTGTGACTGAGTAGGTCTGTTCACCAGCGGTCACCTGTAGCGTTTCGATGTCAACCGAAACAGACAACGTTGGTGTGGCCTCAATCTGGGCCTGTAGCTGCGACACCACTTCCGACGTTGCCGTCACACAGGGCATGCCAATGGCAATGCAGTTGCCTAAGAAAATTTCAGCAAAACTCTCCCCCACGATCGCCTGTACCCCCCAGCGATGAATTGCCTGGGGAGCATGTTCTCGGGACGAGCCACAGCCAAAGTTGCGATTGACCACCAGCACAGTCGCCCCCTGATATTGAGGCTGATCGAACGGGTGGGTTTTACCTGCCTGCTGGCGCTGCTGACGATCATCCGCAAACACCTGTTCGCCCAACCCATCAAAGCTGACGCACCGCAGAAACCGCGCCGGAATAATCCGATCCGTGTCAATATCATTGCCCTGTAGGGGTAGCCCACGGCCCGAAATGGTGGCAATGCGGCTGTCTGAAGGAGGGGCAGAAACCATAGGAAAGCAGTATTATCGTGGCATGGAAATCATATTCTAGCCCGCCATGGCCAAGGTCTACCCCCACCTCACCCCCGAGCTACAAACCTTTATCGCCGCGCAGCATCTGTTCTTTGTAGCGACTGCACCACTGTCAAAGGACGGCCATATAAACCTGTCACCTAAGGGCCTCAACACCTTTCGCATTTTGTCACCCCACCGGGTCGCCTACCTAGACCTAACGGGCAGTGGTAACGAAACTTCTGCCCATCTGCGAGAAAATGGACGGCTGACGGTGCTGTTTTGCGCGTTTGACGGCCCGCCTAAGATCCTGAGACTCTACGGTCGCGGCTCTACGGTACTGCCCGAGTATGCAGAATGGAACAGCCTCAGCTCACACTTTGACCTGTTACCCGGCACTCGGCAGATTATCGTAGCGGACCTGGAACGGGTACAGACGTCCTGTGGATTTGGCGTGCCCCTGTACGACTACCGCGAACAGCGCCCAACCCTGCCGGACTGGGCCCACAAGAAAGGGTCTGAGGGCATCGCCAAATACCAACACCAGAAAGGAAGTTATAGCATCGACGGCCTACCAACACCTGTAGGCCGTCGTGATTCGACAGGTTAAGCTCTATCCAAAAAGATGAGTCCTACCCGATATTCAGCACCTTGGGCGAAACAATCAGCTGCCGCTGCCGAATCGTCAGCCAACCTTCTGTACGGAAATCGCGCAGCAAACGGGTCACAGTGACGCGGGTTGTGCCAATGATGGTAGCCAACTGGTGATGGGTCAGCCGCACCGATAGCCGCACGCCCTGCGGTTCAACCTGGCCAAACTCCTGCGCTAGCAGCAGCAATAGCTGCCGTAGCCGATCTGCCACCAGGCGTTTGCCCGAGAGCGCCAGCCAAGCCTCAGACTGATGAAGACGACGTACAAGATGGGCAAAAATGCCCGACATCAGCGCGGGTGACTGTTCGACCTCATCCATTGAGAGCGGCAGCACGTCCACATGGGTCAGCGCGGTTGCCCAGTAGGGGTCTACGTTGGTCAACGGTAGCCCCAGCGGCATGGAGGGACCGACCAGCCCTAGTAAGGTCTCACTACCGTCGGCATGAATCGTATGGAGCTGCACCACACCGCGACACACCACGTAGATCTCATTTCGACGGAGCGGGATGCTGCGCCCCGCAGGATACGGCGTCAACGTTCTCTCGGTGTAAAGCTGTTCTAGCGTATCTACAAATGTTTGCCCCGAGGTTTGGCTAGAATGGCCCGGTTTCTGGCTAGAAGTTCGGAGGCGGGGGGACTGGCGGAAGGTCATCGACTCAGCAGTGGTCATGGACACGCATTTCGCCCTAAATCAACAGGTGAGGTGCTGAGCCCAGCGAGAAATCCAACCAAAACCAGTGGCCATCAGCCTAGGCTACGGAGGATGACAACCGTACGCAACAAATGCGCTAACAGCGATATGCCCCGCCCGTAAAGGTTTTGGTAGTCGCTATGTCTGTGTAGTGCAGCCAACTTCGCAGCGCTAAAAAACCTGCTATAAATTGACCTACGACGATTTCACAACGCTCAACAACTCTCCTGCGCATCATCAGTGGCCTGTATTAAGACAGAGCGATGAAGAGTTTAAGAGAATGTAAAAGTTATCTTAAATACATTGTCCACTGAGACTGCCCCAGCGCTGCGGCTGGGCTTTCAGGCGCTTTGGCTGGCGCTTTGACAAAAGAATAATCAAGGTACAACCGATCAGCCTAGAGCAGCGATCGCACATCTGCCACTTCGCCCGCGATCGCTGCTGACACCACCATTGCCGGACTCATCAACAGCGTTCGTCCCGACGACGACCCTTGACGTCCCTTGAAGTTGCGGTTGGACGATGACGCACTGAGCTGCCGTCCCTCCAGCTTGTCAGGGTTCATCGCCAAACACATCGAGCAGCCCGGCTCCCGCCATTCAAACCCCGCCTCGGTAAAAATCGTATCGAGGTGTTCGGCCTCTGCCTGCTGCTTGACCTGCTCAGACCCGGGTACGACAAACGCTTTGACCCCAGCCGCGACGTGATGGCCTTTCGCAAATCGGGCCGCTTCGCGCAGGTCGCTGAGGCGACCGTTGGTACAGCTGCCGATAAAGCAAACGTCGACCTTTGTGCCCAAAATCGGCTGTCCTGGTGACAGTGCCATATAGTCATAGGCTTCCTGCACCAGCGCCTGCTCTTCGCTGGCCACCTGCTCTAGGGTCGGAATCGACTCATCCACGCCGATGCCCTGCCCTGGCGTAATCCCCCAGGTAACGGTAGGCGGAATCTCTGCTGCATCAAACACCACCACATCGTCATAGGTGGCCGCCGGTTCACTACGCAGGCTGTCCCACCAGGTCGTTGCCGCATCCCAGTCCTTAGGGGCAAAAGGCCGATCCTTCAAATAGTCATAGGTCACCTGATCGGGGTTGACATAGCCACAGCGAGCGCCGCCTTCAATCGACATGTTGCAGAGCGTCATGCGCTCTTCCATCGACATCGCCTCAATGGTGCTACCGGCATACTCGTAGGCATAGCCCACGCCGCCCTTGACGCCCAGCTTGCGAATAATATGCAGCACCACGTCCTTGGCATACACCCCAGGCGGCAGCGTCCCGTTCACTTCAATGCGGCGGACCTTGAGCTTAGCCAGCGCCAGGGTTTGGGTGGCCAATACGTCACGCACCTGACTGGTGCCAATGCCAAATGCGATCGCGCCAAAGGCCCCATGAGTAGACGTATGACTATCACCGCAGGCAATCGTCATACCCGGCTGGGTTAACCCCTGTTCCGGCGCAATCACGTGGACAATGCCCTGACTGCCGCTACCCACATTGTAGAAGCGAATGTTATGGGCACGAACGTTCTGTTCCAAAGCCGCAATCATTTGCTCGGCCAGCGGATCGGCAAAGGGACGCGCCTGATTGTCGGTAGGCACAATGTGATCCACCGTCGCCACTGTCCGGGCGGGAAACAGAACAGACAGTCCCCGTTCCTTCAGCATGGCAAACGCCTGGGGGCTGGTTACCTCGTGGATGAGGTGCAGACCGATGAAGAGCTGCGTCTGACCAGAAGGCAACGTGCCAACCGTGTGTAAATCCCAAACTTTATCGAACAGGGTTCCTTGGCTCATGGTGAACAGAAAAAGGGGCAACCATTGCAGAATTGGCTCACCATTTTAACCCATGCCCCCCGTTCAGCCGCATGATCTGCCCTGTAGCTTCAGATTTATAGCTTCAGATTTAACCGGTTCAGGGACTTCAAAGCACTATACCCAGCCGCACCAGCGCCTTGCCCTAGCTAGGAGGAACGAAAGACTTCAAATATTTGACGGCAGCATTGCTTCAGTTGCTGAGCTTGCTCCCCTGTGGGCACCTCTTCACCCTCACAGTGCCAGTCGTCGATGGTTGAAAGCTGCCAGCGCTGCCCCCGATGGTCAAACCCAGCCATCTCTACACCAATAACGCGCCTGGACGATGGGGCTTCACCACCGTCAGGTTCGGTCGCATCACCTTCAAACCCGCTCAAATCACAGAAACGAATTTGAACGAGCAAACTTCGACACTTGAAGAGCCGACTAACACCAGGAAAATGGAAACCAATATCAATGGAGTCCGGATCAATCAGCCCCCGAGTCTGAGGGTCATTGGTCCAGGGCTTTAAGTCAGCCCGCAGATCGGGCAACCCAGCCTTCATCAGACGGACCACGGCGGCAATTTTGCTAGCGAACTCAATACTGCTGGCCTGTTCTGCTGCGTTCAACTCTCGGCTCCGTTCTTGGCTCGGATTAGCGACTGAGCGCAGTGCCCGATCCAGGCAGCGTCACAATTTGCGCCCGACACGAGACTCGCCCAACCCCAGTTTGATG
>CAWUKV010000277.1:0-5666 GCA_963923025.1 uncultured bacterium | reverse complement strand
AAACCTAAACCGATTTATTAGAAAGTCGAACAGATTTGGCAACAAAATCTAGAAAATTTTTGCTAGCAAAGGCCAAAAAACAATTCTCTCTTGTAGATTTGTCCCTGTCGGGGTAAGCCTTTCATCCGAGGCGATCTACCGGTTGAATACACTTAAAAATGCACAAAAGCTCCGTAGATACTAGCATGTTTTGGAAATTAGTGCGTGTAAAGAAACGTAAAAGTTCCGTGTTTGTACTGTTTTTTTCAAGAAATTGGCTTGGGTACCGTAAAACTGTTGATTTTGGTATAAACAAATGCCGCGTTTACGTAAAAGGCGTTCTGTCCATTTGGACAACGCTGAATCCCGCCTCGCCGAGGTTATCGGCATCGACCCCAATCTTGACTTTGGTGACGGTCTCTCGACCGATACCGTTCAAGAGAAGGTCACCCAGGCAAGGCAAGCCCTTGCTAAGTACAACACCCTGATTTCTGGTCTAGAACAAGCTCGCAAGCTGTTTGACGATCTAGAAAAAGAGGTGAAGGATCTGCATGCTCGTATGCTGACTGGCGTAGCCACCCGGTTTGGTAAAGAGAGTGCAGAGTACAAGATGGCTGGCGGTACGCCCCCCAGCGAACGCCGTCGTCCTCGTTCCCGCGCTGCGGCTGCCAATGCGTAGCGCACCTGGTAAAGACATAGCGCTGTGTCTTTACTCTGTTTGTTTGGTTGTTGTTTCTCCTTGGGTCGGGTGCCTGTTTAGGCAACCCGGCTTTTCTTAGCTGACTAAACCTGAGTTTATAAAAATGTACGTAAAACTGAGGACGTAAGCTCGTAAAAATCAGATGAACTTTTTCGAGATGCCGAGGAATTGAGGACCGTTGTCTTTTACAACAGAATAAGGGTGTAGGAGCCTTTTAGGGCAGCGAAAACGGCGTAACGACTGAAATGGGGCTCAATGAGCAACGATCCTGCTACCTTCGTCTATGGGCTTAACGAAACGCAGCATCTGCTGAGCCAGTTTGATACGGCAGGCGGCTGGCAGCTTGACCGGACTCAGGTGGTCGACGGTGAGCTAGTTTCACAACCCGGACAGGTCTGGACACAGGCTATCTACGACCTGACAGAGTTTGACAATCTAGATCTGGACAATGGCGACGTTTCTCTTTACTGGCGGGCTAGAGCAGACCGTAGCCAGCCAGAACGCGCCAAATTCTTTGTTGAGCTTGACGTGGTCGACCAGCCCGTCACCAACGGCTACGACGAAGATCGTGAAATCAAGTGGAATATTCGTCCGGTTGCGCCCAGCCATCCCAATAGCGCTAGCCTGCCCTATCAGCTCTATCTCGATCCGGGCTGGCAAATTCCCCACGAGGTGGAGGCTGAATTGCAGGTACCTGACGAGTTTGTTACTCCCAGTACCTACGAAAATTTCAAGCTAACCCTGAGTAAAACGGACTCTGATACGGTTGCGGTGATGCCCTACCACTGGGTAGATGGAGCCTGGCAGCCTGCGGTTGCTCGCACGGGCTCAGAACTACCCATGCTGCTCAGCATCTCTCAAAATCTTGAAGGGCGAGATTTCTTTGATTCTGTTACCGTTCGCTTTCGAGAAGAGCTATCGGCGCTAGATGCCTTTGCGATTACTCAAACCTCTCCGGACAGTGCAATGTCTTCTCCCCGTAATCTGTTTTTTACTGAAGCCGAGCTAGCCGACGTTCAGGCTGCAATCCAGGTCAGTGGTTCCCATCACTCGCAGGCGTTTGCAGCCCTGAAGCAGCGGGTTGACCAGGCCGTCGCGATGGGTAACAACGGCTGGCAGGTCTACGACGAAAACTTCAGCGATAACAACTGGAACTACGCCCGCGCTTGGTTAGCCAGAGAGGCGGCTTTTCTGTACCGGCTAACGGGGCAGAGCCTTTATGCCCAGACGGCTTACAACAGTCTGCAACAGATGTACGACAACCCAGACCCCGACGACCGGCTACCAGACCGTGGATACGGTTTGGCTCGAGCGGCAACTGGCATGGGGCTGGCGCTGGCCTACGACTGGGCATTTGAAGGTTGGACGGCGCAGCAGCAGCAGTACGTTCACGACAAAATCATTGAAGCCTTGGATGCCTGGCCGAGCTACGGGCATGCCAACTTGAGCAGTGGCGGGGGCTATGGGTCCAATTGGGTAGCCGTGACCCGTGGTGCTGAAACGGTCATGATGCTGGCGGTTGCAGAAGAGAACAACCGGGCTACCCGCTTTAACGATTTGAGGTTTTGGCTGAACGAACATATCAAAACAGCCTACGGCGACATTGGGCTCTCTCAGGAGGGCGGGGGCTATATTGCTTATGCTGGCGGTTTTTTAGTACCCGCCGTCTATGCCCTCGAGAATACGGGGCTATCCGACTTTACCCAAGGCAGTACAACGAGCGATGTTTTCGATACGTTTACTGGTGTAGACTTTTGGCAGCTGCCCGCCTACCTGGGGGCCTGGGACGCGGACCAAACCTCCTTGCAAACTGGCGTTAGCTGGATTGGCTTTGATCCAGAGGGGTGGACGAGTCTGTTATTGGACAGCGTGTCTGCTGCTGATCTGCCCTATTACCGGCATATCTACGATGCCTACCGGGGTATCCACAATCCAGCGAGCGGTGATGCTAAGTTCGATCAGCGTCGGTCTGGCACGGTTTGGTCGCTGCTGTATTACCCGACGGAGGGGACTGCCGCTGACCCAAATGGTGTGTTACCTCATGGGGTTCAGGACGGCGACAAAGGCGGCTACTTTTTCCGCAGCCGCTGGCAGGACACTAACGATGTGCTGGTAGCCATGCTGGGGGGGTATGAACACCACCGCTACGCCTGGGACCAGCCCGAGGCGTTTTCGCTGCGGTTGCAGGCCTACGAGACCTACTTTTTGGGTGGGCCAGACCGCAACACCGATTCTCGATACCATACCAAGCTGCTGGTAGATGGTCAGGTTGGCAACGACAGCAATACTGCGGACCGCTCCAGAGCATTTTTTGAGACCTACGCGACGGGTGGCTATGCCGTGGTGGACGGCGGTGAGCTGTATCGGCAGTTGGGCGTCGCCAGCGCTAGCCGTCACCTGTTAACGGATTTTTCGGGGAACGTAGGCAGTGCGCTGCTATCAACGCTAGACCAGATCGACAGTGTACAGTCTCATATCTACACCTGGCAGGCCAGCCTAGGCACTTCCATTGACCAGGGTGGCGTGACGTCGGTTACGACGTCGACAGAAGCGGGGCTTACCACCTTTTTAATGCGGGGGCAGCAGGACAGCTACCTCAAAGGCTGGGTGATAACGCCCGATACGGTGACGATCTCGGCTGCCGACCCTAATGTTGGGAACAGCCCGCTCAAGATTGAAACGTCCCGCACAGACGATGCTGATATCTGGATTACGATGGTCGTCGGCACGGGGACCGCCCCTACTGCGCAGGTCACGGGTAGCGGCCTAAACACTCAGCTACAGCTGGGCAATGCCTTGGTTTATTTTGATCCGACGGCTCAGGCTGGTGTCCACAGCGGTCAGATTGTGACGCAAACCATCGACAATCCGTTATTGACCGTTACCGGTACTGCCCAAGTAGATGTGCTATCCGGTAATGCGGGGGCTAACGTCCTCTGGGGGCTAGGCGGCGCAGATACCCTGACCGGGGGGAGCGGCTTTGACCAGTTCAGCTACCGTGCGCCAGCGGAGGGCGGGGATACCATTACCGACTTTGGTGTGGACGACACCATTCAGCTGTTGGCTGTCGGGTTTGGGCTGGTGGCAGAGGCTGAGTTGACCGATTTAGGAAACGGGCAATGGGGCCAAGGGCAGGCCCAACTCACCTATACCAATGGTGTTCTTAGCTTTGATGTCGATGGTGCAGGGCCACAGGCGGCTCAGGTTCTAGCGTGGTTACAGGGAAACCCTGAGCTACAGACTCATCAGATTCAGCTGGTGACGTCTGTTGCGGGACCAGGGGATGATGTGATTGTGGGCACTGATGCGGGCGAGGAACTTTCTGGCCTCGGCGGTAACGACACCATTAGCGGTCGCGGGGGCAATGATGTGCTTAACGGTGGCGACGGTAACGATGTTCTTAACGGTAACCTTGGGGACGATACGGTCAACGGCGGTGCAGGCAACGACCTGCTGGCGGGAATTGCAGGCCGAAACGTGCTGTTTGGGAATGCGGGAAATGACGTTTATATTGTTCAGTCCCTGGATGATGAGGTCGTTGAACAGGCCAATGAAGGGCTTGATTGGATGTTTACTGCGATGTCCCGTTCGCTGGCCAACCACGTTGAAAATCTGAAGCTCATCAACGGTACGGGGGATAGCCTTGGGGGGGGGAACGCGCTCGATAACCGCCTTCAGGGTAACGAGGGTAACAATACGCTGCTCGGGTACGACGGTAATGACCTGATTGAAGGCTTTGGGGGTAACGATGTCCTAGTGGGCGGCAATGGCGCTGATACTCTGGTGGGCGGTGAAGGTGACGATACTTTTGTGATGGATGATCTAACCCAGCGAATCGATAAGATTTTGGATTTTGGCGATGGTAATGACCGCATCGATTTGCGCAATCTTTTTGCTCAGTTGGACTATGTTGGGGCTAATCCAGTAGCCGATGGGGTACTACGATTTGCCCAGGCACCGATGACAGTGGGTGGAATAACGACCCAGGACACCTTCATTCAGATCGATGGAGATGGGCCAGGTAGCTCGGCGCAATTTGTCAATGTTGTGAGACTGGTTGACTACGCCGACCCACTACAGCTAGGGAGCAATGTGCTCGTCGTCTAATGTGCTTGTTTTCAACAGGCGTCTAACGGGTGGCATCTAACAGATATTTAACGGTTACAAGCCGCTAGAGAGCTGTGCTTTGAGTCTTGAGCGGCAGCTGAATGAGGAAGGTGCTGCCTTGCCCTGGCTGCGTGGTGCAGGTCAGACGACCGTTGTGCTTTTGGGTGACCACCTGATAGCTAATCGACAGCCCCATGCCGGTGCCTTTACCCACGGGTTTGGTGGTGTAGAACGGGTCGAAAATGCGATCGCGCATTGCCCCAGACATGCCGATGCCACTATCGCTGATGGCAATCATGGCCTGCTGCTGTTCAATCCAGGTATGAATAGTGATCGTCAGTGCTGCATCTGGCTTGCTCTGATGTTGTTCTTCTAGGGCGTCTATGGCGTTCGACAACAGATTCATGAACACCTGATTAAGCTGCCCGGCAAAGCAGTCTACCATCGGTAAATCGCCGTAGTTTTTGATCACCTGGATCTGGGGACGGTGGCTTTGGGGTTTTAAGACGTGGCCCAAGATCAGCAGCGTACTATCGAGCCCTTCGTGGAGATCAACCGTTTTCCAGTCGGACTCGTCCATGCGAGAAAAATTACGCAGCGACAGCACAATTTGCTTGATGCGATTGGCCCCCACCTCCATAGAATTGAGTACTTTGAGGATATCAGTTTGGACAAAGTCGATGTCGATGTCGTTCAGGTAAGCCTGAATATCGTCCGTCGGGACCGGGTAGTGCTGCTGGTAACAGTTAATGAGCTCTAGCAGGACTTCTGTGTAGTCTCGCGCCGGGGCTAAGTTGCCGTAGATGAAGCTGACCGGGTTGTTGATTTCGTGGGCAACGCCAGCCACCAGCTGACCCGGTGCAGACATCTTCTCGCGTTG
>CAWUKV010000276.1:0-5688 GCA_963923025.1 uncultured bacterium | reverse complement strand
TGGGACAACGACTTTCTCCTTCAGGTCCTACTCGCTTGAGTATGCGTTTGCCCTGCGTGATCACCGTATCGTCTTGCTTAAACAGCTTCCACAAATATTCTGATGACGCTGGCCTCAAGTTTGGCAATGCTAGTGACCAGATGTTCTGCTGGTTGACCGTATCAGTCAATATTTGAGGGGCGTGCGGGGACGGCCGTCCTACGACCGTGTGGACTGCGCAGTCGCTTTTGTTCATGACTCGGTATTGATGGTTTTCTCGGTGTTTATTTTAATGTCTGTTCATGGCTGTTTCCCTTTCTGATGCGTTGTCAGACTCCCAGTTATCGATACCCGCTAGCGATCGCCTGCTCCAGGGAATTGCGATCGCAACCAACCGACTGCTGACAGTTAACAACGACCACCAGGCCATCCAATCAGCCCTAGACGCGCTGGGTCCGGCAACAGATGTTGACCGCATCTACATCTTCGAAAACCATCCTCACCCGGTCACTCGCCAACCGGCCATGAGCCAGCGCTGGGAATGGGTTGCACCCGGTGTTGTGCCTGAGATTGATAATCCCGAGCTGCAGGGCTTAGTCTATGCCGATATTCTGCCCCGGTGGTACGAGGTGCTGTCCCAGCGGCAACCGGTTCTAGGGCTGATTCAAGATTTCCCGCCAAGCGAGCGAGAACTGCTCGAACCCCAAGGCATTCAGTCGATTTTAGTGGTGCCCATCTTCATCCGAGATACGTTTTGGGGGTTTGCTGGCTTCGATGACTGCCATCAGGAACGCTGCTGGAGTGACAGTACCCGCGCCACGCTGATGGCCATTGCCAGCAGTATTGGCGGTGCCATCTCGCAACGGCGGGCGGATGCTACGCTCAAACAGCTCAACGAAACGCTTGAAAAACGTGTACAGTCGCGTACGCACGAGCTGCAGCAGGCGAAGGAAAGCGCCGATGCCGCTAACCGTGCCAAGAGTGAATTTTTGGCCAATATGAGCCACGAACTCAGGACGCCTCTCAACGGCATTCTGGGCTATACCCAAATTTTGAACCGCTCCCAGGCGATGCCCGACAAGGAACGTCACGGTGTCCGCGTGATTCACCAGTGCGGCGAACATTTGCTGACGCTGATTAACGATGTGCTTGACCTCTCTAAGGTAGAAGCTCGAAAGCTAGAGCTAGCGTTTAATGACGTTCACTTTCCCGCTCTGCTTCAGGGGGTTGCCGAGATTTGTCGTGTGAGAGCCGAACAAAAAGGCGTGGAGTTTGTTTATGCGGCTAGCCCGACCCTGCCACAGGGGGTGCTCACTGATGAGAAACGACTGCGCCAGGTCCTGCTCAACCTGATTAGTAATGCGATTAAGTTTACTGATCGGGGTCGAGTCACCTTCCAGATAGAAAATATCTCGGCTGAGACTGCTCCAGATTCGGGCCCCATTGCATTCATTCGCTTTTCAGTTACGGATACGGGCGTCGGTATTTCCCCTGACGATCAGGACAAGATCTTTCGACCGTTTGAGCAGGGTGGTGAGAAGCAGCGCCAGGTAGAGGGGACGGGGCTCGGTCTAGCCATCAGTCAACAGATTGTCCAGCTGATGGGGGCGGAAATTCGGGTTGAGAGTCAGTTGGGTGCAGGTAGTACGTTTCACTTCGAGTTGGGACTGGCCACGGTGACCGACTGGGCCCAGCGAGCCGCGATCGCCGATAATCGCCGCATTGTCGGATACCAGGGCCGTCCCCAGCGACTGTTGGTGGTCGATGACCGATGGGAAAATCGCTCGGTTTTGGTAGAACTGTTGGAACCGTTAGGCTTTCAGATTATGGAGGCGGAAGATGAAGAAGCAGGGCTATGCATGATCCGTCAACAAACCTTTGACCTAGTCATTACTGACATTATGATGCCGCGGCTCAATGGCTTAGACATGCTGCGTCAGCTCCGCCAGGACGATGCTTACCGAGCACTGACCGTGATCATTTCGTCTGCGTCTGTCTCCGAAATGGACCGGCACGCCAGCCTTGCAGCGGGAGGAGATGATTTTTTACCTAAGCCGGTTGACGCGAAGATGCTGCTCGCTATGCTGGCCGAGCATTTGCATCTGGATTGGACCTACGAGGTTGCGACGGCTGCAGCCGTGACGGTGACCGATGGGGAGGCGCTGATCGTGCCACCGATGCCTGTGCTGCAGCAGTTATTTGCCTGGGCCCAGGATGGCCTGGTCTTCAAAATCAGCCAGGCCGCTGAACAAATCTTGATCGATCATCCTGACTGTAACGACTTTGCCCAGCGGATTACCGAACTTGCCCGGCAGTTCGACACGGACGAAATTGAGGCGTTGATTCAACCCCATTTGCCCCCGACTGTGGACTGAGGGTTGCTGTTGTTGCCAGGTGACGGATGCCGTCTGGTTGTCCAATCACCGAGTCTCGCAATTGTTGGGTCCCACAATTACTACCGATGTCCCTATCTTGCCGATGATCTCCAGTTCCCCCATGTCTACCCAGCCACCGTCCGTTTCGGCGGGCCTGATCCTGATTGTCGATGACGTTCCGGTCAATCTGAGCGTGCTGTCGGAGACGCTATCGGCGGCTGGCTACGACATTGCAAGCGCAAATAGCGGTGCTCGGGCCCTAAAGCGGCTAGAACGGATTACCCCTGACCTGATTTTGCTCGATATCAAAATGTCGGGCATGACTGGGTTCGACGTCTGTCAACAGCTCAAGTCAAACCCTAAAACAGCGTCAATTCCCATCGTGTTTATCACAGCCCTGACCGACACAGAGAGCAAGACTCGGGGGTTTGAACTGGGTGCGGTGGACTATGTTACCAAACCGTTTCAAAGCCAGGAAGTGCTAGCCCGGATCAAAACCCATCTGCAGCTAAGCCGACTGAACCGCAGTCTAGAGCATCAGGTTGCCCAAAAGGTGGCGTCGCTAGAAGCGGCTCGGCAGGCAGCAGAGGCGGCTAACCGGGCCAAGAGCCAGTTTCTTGCCAACATGAGCCATGAGTTACGGACGCCACTCAATGCCATCTTGGGGATGACAGAAGCTTTACAGGAAGAAGTCTTTGGCAACGTCAACGAGCGTCAGCGCAAAGCTTATACAACGATCGAACAGAGCGGTGCCCACCTGCTAGAGCTGATCAACGACATCCTAGATCTCAGCAAAATTGAATCTAATCATCTTGAGCTGAGCTACCAGCCCACCCCGCCGATGCGGCTGTGCGAATCGAGCCTAGCGTTTGTCAAACAAGCCGCTGCCAAAAAGCAGATTGCTGTTGAGCTACAGTCCGCTGGCCCCATGTCCGATGTCGTGGTGGACGAAAGACGCCTGCGGCAAGTGCTGATTAACCTGCTCACCAATGCTGTCAAGTTCACCCCCGACGGTGGACGCATCACCATGCGCATATCGCTAACGGCTGCAGCATCAGGACCGTCATCAATCCTGCAGCTTGCCGTTAGTGATACGGGGATTGGCATTGCGACCGACAGCCTGGACAAACTATTTCAGCCCTTTATCCAGGTTGATGGCGATCTCAACCGTCAGCATGCGGGTACCGGGTTGGGGTTGGCCCTGGTCAAACGAATTACGGAACATCATGGCGGGACCGTGCGTGTGGCTAGTACACTCGGTCAAGGTAGCTGCTTTACCATTGAGATTCCCTGCCAAACGGTGGGGCCCGCCTCTGGGCTAGCTGTTCCCGGGCAGCGGGCCACCGATGGAGCCGTTCCCGAGCTCGCCAGATGCAGCATAGACGCATCCCAACGTTCAGATACGTCTACTGAGCATCGCCCACCGGTTATTCTGCTGACGGCCAACGGGGAAGCGGCGACTAGCAGCCTTCGGGATTATCTGAAGGCTAAGGGCTATCGGGTCGTCACTGCTGGAAACATGGACGCCATTGTTTCGCTGGCACTGGTTGAAAGGCCGGACCTGCTGGTGATCGACATGTCTGCGATGGGGGCTTGTGGGCTGGATATTCTCAAAGCACTCCAGCAAGCATCCGAATTGGGTCATCGTCCCATAGTGGCGCTGACGGCAAAGGACGATCCGTGCGATCGCTACCTGGCTATGGGCGTCCACTGCTGCTTCCAGCGACCGCTTCAGCTCAGGCAGCTAACTCTAGAGCTACAGAAGTTGTTAACGGATGCACCCGAAGTGAGCCCCCAGCCAGTCGCTTAGGCAGCGCGGCCCACACAACTGGAGACGAGGTGAGGTCAAACGCATCGTACTGAAGCAGTTGTCAGTAGCCTAAAAGTGTTGACGTTAGTCCTTCTCGACGGTGTAGCCAAACTCGGCCAGTTGCGATCGCGACTGTCGCCACTTGGGCTGCACTTTCACAAACACCTCTAGATACACCTTGCCAGCAATCAGCTTTTGCATTTGTTCGCGGGCAGCGGTATTGATGGCTTTCATCATGCTGCCGCCTTTGCCGATTAAGATACCTTTTTGCGACTTCCGCTCAACATGCACGGTCGCCAGAATACGGGTGATGTCTGGACTTTCTTCAACCCGCTCAATGGAGACTGCCACCGAGTGAGGCACCTCTTCTCGGGTGTGGTGCAAAATCTGTTCTCGCAATAGCTCTCCCATGATGAACCGCTCGGGCTGATCGGTGATCAGGTCAGGTGGGTAGTAGTACGGACCGGGCTCCAGCCGGTCAATCAGCTGTTGCTGTAGCGCTGGCAGATTCTCTTCAGTGGTGGCAGAAAACTTACAGAGGGGCCAATCGCCGCTCAGGGCTGCGTAGCTGCTATCGATCAGCGTGCGCTTGTTCTCCGCCTGCACGTCTGACTTGTTCACCCCCAGGACTGCCGGTACCGGGCTCTTTTTCAACAGCTCTGCAATGAAGGCATCCCCCCGGCCCGCCTCAACGCTGCCGTCTACGACAAACAACGTCACGTCAACGGACCCAATCGCCACGCGGGCGTTTTTGACCAGGACTTTGCCCAGTTCGTGATGGGGTTTGTGGATGCCTGGGGTATCGACAAAGATGATTTGGGCCTGGGGTGTGGTGAGAATGCCTCGCAGCCGGTTGCGGGTGGTTTGGGCAACGGGAGACGTGATCGCTACCTTTTGGCCGATCAGCGCATTCATCAGGGTTGATTTACCGACATTGGGGCGGCCCACAATGCCAACGAAGCCGGAGCGAAACCCTGGCGGTGGTGTTGGAATGCTGGAGAAGGCGGCGTCTGCTGTACTCGTCATATCTATGTCTATATGTCTAGGCCCCGATGCTATGCCTTTATGTGCCCAGGCGTTTGCCCGGTGATATGCACAATCACTTCACGCTGGTGGGCGTGCTGCCGATGCTCCCAGAGATAAATCCCCTGCCAGGTGCCCAGGCCTAACCGGCCATTGATGATGGGAATTTGCTCGGAGGTGTGGGTCAGTGCCGTACGAATGTGAGCGGGCATGTCGTCGGGGCCTTCGGTACTGTGCCGGTAGTGCCGCCCCTCGGGCACGAGCTGCGCTAGAAAGGTTTCCATGTCAGCCAATACATCGGGGTCCGCATTCTCTTGGATGATCAGGCTAGCCGAGGTATGACGCAGAAACAGGCTACATAGGCCGGTGGTCACGCCAGAGTCACGCACGGCCGCCTCAACGTCATGGGTAAATCGTTGCAAAGACTTCCCCCGAGTTCTCAGCCGAAGAATTGTTTGGTGATGCGTTGAGTGGTGGGTTGCAGTGGTCGGCATAGTGGGG
>CAWUKV010000275.1:0-5714 GCA_963923025.1 uncultured bacterium | reverse complement strand
ACGATGCCGACATGGGCATTACCCACGTCATCCGGGGTGAAGACCATGTGGGCAATACACCTAAACAAATCCTGCTGTACGAAGCACTGGGCATGACCGTCCCCAAGTTCGCCCACACGCCGCTAATTCTCAACGAAAAAGGGGCAAAGCTTTCCAAACGCGATGGCGTTACCTCCGTAGGCGACTTTCAGGACATGGGGTTTGTCGCCCCGGCTCTGGCCAACTACATGACCCTGCTGGGCTGGTCCGCCCCTGATGCCCAGGAAATTTTCACCCTAGAAGAAGCTGCAAAGCTCTTCAGCTTTGAGCGCGTCAACAAAGCCGGTGCCCGCTTCGACTGGGACAAGCTCGACTGGATCAACAGCCAGTACCTGCATGGCATGCCCCCCGAAGACCTGCTGCCCCTGCTGATTCCTTATTTCCAGGACGCGGGCTACGGCTTTGACCCAGAGGCCGACCGTCTCTGGCTGCTGAAGCTGGCTGAGATGATGGGCCCCAGTCTGACCCGGCTGAAGGATTGCGTCGAGCAGAGCCGCTTCTTCTTTACGCCGACGGTGGACTACTCCGAAGCCGCGACCAAGCAGCTCCAGCTCGATGGCGTCAGCGATGCGATGAAGGCCGTTTTAGAATCCTCCAAATCGGCGGACTTTAATACCCCCGATGACGCAAAGGCGCTACTCGGCCAGGTTGCGAAAGATCTGGGTGTCAAGAAAGGGCTGGTGATGAAGTCTCTGCGGGCAGCGCTGATGGGTGATATGCGGGGGCCGGACCTAGCAGAGTCGTGGATAATTTTGCGCGATCGCGGTTTTGATCAGCAACGATTGGACCAAGCGATCGCCCTTGGCACTGCCTAAAAATAGGATTTCCTGGCTTTCTCAAAGAACCTCATTGCTTGACCCAGGGAAATTACGTTAAATTTAGTAAAGATTAGTCTCATACTTCTCAGGACTTTGTAACTAGAGGGCCGAATCTCAGTCCAATACCGGTCGCAAAGTTGAGAAATAAGAACTAACGTAATAAAAAGCACGTTTGACTAGTCGCCCTTGTCCCGCCTACTTGTTGTCCCACCCATTTCTGGATACCCAGCAAGCAGCGGACATCGGATTCATTAATTAAAGAGGCTACCGAAGTTATGAAGCTTTCTTGGAGAGTGGTCCTGCTCTGGACGCTACCCCTCCTGGTCATCGGGTTCTTTGTCTGGCAAAGCTCCATGGGCAGCGCACCTGCTGACATGGGCCGCAATGCTGCAAATACCCGCATGACCTATGGGCGGTTCTTGGATTACCTAGATGCTGGTCGCGTCACTGCCGTAGACATCTACGACGGTGGCCGTACTGCCATCATCGAAGCCGTTGACCCCCAGATCGACAACCGCGTTATGCGCTGGCGGGTAGACCTGCCCGGTACGGCCCCTGAGCTGATAGAGCGCCTCCGCGCCTCCGACATCAGCCTGGACTCCCACCCCCCGCGCAACGATGGTGCACTGGTGGGCATCCTCGGCAATCTGCTGTTCCCCTTCCTGCTGATTGGTGGTCTGTTCTTCCTGTTCCGCCGTTCCAACTCTGGTATGGGTGGCCCCGGCCAGGCAATGAACTTCGGTAAGTCTAAGGCCCGCTTCATGATGGAAGCCAAGACCGGCGTCATGTTTGACGACGTAGCTGGTATTGACGAAGCGAAGGAGGAACTGCAAGAGGTCGTCACCTTCCTGAAGAAGCCCGAGCGTTTCACTGCTGTGGGTGCCCGCATCCCCAAGGGTGTGATGCTGGTCGGCCCTCCGGGAACCGGTAAGACGCTGCTGGCCAAGGCCATCGCTGGCGAAGCTGGCGTGCCCTTCTTCAGCATCTCCGGCTCCGAGTTTGTTGAAATGTTCGTCGGTGTCGGTGCCTCCCGCGTCCGCGACCTGTTCAAGAAAGCGAAAGAAAACGCGCCCTGCATCATCTTTATCGACGAGATTGACGCCGTAGGCCGTCAGCGTGGTGCTGGCATCGGCGGCGGCAACGACGAGCGTGAGCAGACCCTCAACCAGATGCTGACCGAAATGGACGGCTTCGAGGGGAACACTGGCATCATTGTCATTGCGGCAACCAACCGAGTTGACGTACTTGACTCCGCCCTACTGCGTCCTGGCCGCTTTGACCGTCAAGTGATGGTTGATCCGCCCGATGTTAAGGGGCGTCTGGAGGTCTTGGACGTCCACGCTCGCAACAAGAAGCTGGCCGAGGATATCTCCCTGGAGGCGATTGCCCGTCGTACCCCCGGCTTTACCGGTGCAGACTTGGCTAACTTGTTGAATGAAGCGGCTATTCTCACGGCCCGCCGTCGTAAGGACGCCATGACCATGCGCGAAATCGACGATGCGGTAGACCGCGTCATCGCTGGTATGGAAGGCACACCGCTGGTGGATGGTAAGAGTAAGCGACTGATTGCCTACCACGAGATTGGCCACGCCATCATCGGTACTCTGGTCAAAGATCACGACCCTGTACAAAAGGTGACGCTGATTCCTCGCGGTCAGGCCCAAGGTCTCACCTGGTTCACGCCCGATGAAGACCAGTCTCTGGTGTCCCGCGCTCAGCTTAAGGCCCGCATTATGGGTGCGCTGGGTGGCCGTGTGGCAGAAGAAGTCATCTTTGGCGACTCTGAAGTGACTACCGGCGCAGGCAACGATCTGCAACAGGTGACGTCCATGGCCCGCCAGATGGTTACCCGCTTCGGCATGTCCGACCTGGGTCCTCTGTCGCTAGAGAGTCAGCAGGGCGAAGTCTTCCTGGGTGGCAACTGGATGTCCCGCTCGGAGTACTCTGAGAAGGTCGCCAAGCGCATCGATGGTCAGGTTCGCAGCATCGTTAACGACTGTTACGAAGAGACCACCCGCATTGTCAGCGAGAATCGTGAGGTGATGGACCGCCTGGTGGATCTGCTGATTGAGAAAGAGACCATGGACGGCGAGGAACTCCGCCAAATCGTGGCCGAGTACACCGCCGTTCCTGAAAAAGAGCGGTTTGTGCCTCAGCTCTAAGGTCTCAAACTGAATCGACTAGTCTAAAGAGGTTGTCTTCGGGCAGCCTCTTTTTTGTTGTCCTGTTTTTGAGAAGCTGCATGACAAAACAATCAACGCTTTATTTGGCTATCACCAATCATGGCTTCGGTCATGCAACGAGAGCGGCTTCGGTGGCTGCAACACTACTTCAGCAGATGCCAGAGCTGCGACTGATTATCGCCACGACAGCGCCTCAATGGCTGCTGAAGTCTTACCTGGGTGACGCACCAGTCGAGTACCGAGAGAAGCAGTTTGACATCGGTGTGTTGCAGCAGGACAGCCTCAACATGGACCTGCCTGCCACGCTAGAAAAACTGGCGTGGATTCGAGACCACCAGAACGAGATTTTGGCAGATGAAGTCGAGTTTTTGCGGGTGGCGGGTGTCGATCTGGTTCTGGCTGATATTCCCCCGCTGGCGACGGTCCTGGCAGAAAGAGCAGGGGTGCCCTGCTACATGATGAGCAACTTTGGCTGGGACTTTATCTATCGGGCCTGGGGGGGAGCGTTTATCGAGATTGCCGACTGGATTGCGGACTGTTTTAGCAAGTGCGATCGCGTCTTCCGCCTCCCCTTCCACGAACCCATGACCGCCTTCCCCCACATTACCGATGTGGGCCTTACGGGCGGCACCCCAAAACTCAGCGAGGCAGATATTCGCAACCGCTACGACCTAACGGCACCGCTAGAGAAAACCGTGCTGCTCACCTTCGGCGGCCTGGGCCTGGCTCAAATTCCCTACGACGCCCTCAATGTCTTTCCTGACTGGCAGTTCGTTACCTTTGACCGGCAGGCTCCTGATTTGCCCAATCTGCGCGTGGTCCGCGACCACAACCTACGGCCTGTAGATTTTATGCCCGTGTGCGATCGCGTTTTCTCTAAACCGGGCTACAGCACCTTCGCTGAAGCCTGCCGACTCAATAACGCAATCGTCACCCTACCCCGAGACGACTTCGCCGAAGCTCAGCTCCTGCTAGACGGCATCC
Organism: uncultured bacterium; assembly: GCA_963923025.1. GTDB lineage: Bacteria > Cyanobacteriota > Cyanobacteriia > Phormidesmidales > Phormidesmidaceae > CAWUKV01. Next base: position 1,690 of record CAWUKV010000275.1, on the reverse strand, counting down.
GTACCCACACTCGACACCAAATTGTGGATGCAGCCGCCTTCTTTGCCGGAGACTGGTCATTATTCTTGCACGCACCGCTTGGAGACCCCTCCAGCTCGCAAAAGCTAAAAAAAGACGGCAATAGCGCGATTGCAGAGGCCATTTCAGTCACCTTGAGGGAAGCAGCCTAATCAGGTGAAACCCTTTTCCCCTTCACCTTTTCCCCTTACCCCACACTAAACTCCAGCCCCTACTGCCCCACGCAATCCCCTACGCACTAAGGCCACTTAAACCCGTCCGGCAGCTTGGCTCCCTCTAGCTGCGTATGCTCGTCTATCAGCACATCCCACAGGTTTGCCTCACGCAGGTCCGCTCCTCGTAAATTTGCCCCTCGCAGGTCCGCACCGCCTAAATTGGCTCGGCTAAAGTTGGCACCGCTCAAGTTGGCCTGACGTAGTGTCGCCTCACTCAAAATGGTCTCCCGGCAGTCAGCTTCACTCAGATTGCAGCCGTTCATCTTTGCCCGGTAAAAGTTAGCGCCAATGGCATTAATGCCCAACATCATCGCTCGATGCAGGTTGGCATGGCTTAAGCTCGCCATACACAAATTAGCCAAACTCAAATTAGCCAGCTTTAGGGTCGCCTTATGCAGCGACGCCCCCACAAAGTTAGCCAAGCTCAAGATCGCCATGCTGAGGTCAGTTTCGCGTAGCTCTGCCTCTTGAAAGTTGGCCTGACTGGCATTCACCTCTCTTAGGTCAGCGCTGCCTAGATTGGCACGTTTGAGTCTAGCCCGGTACAAGTTAGCAGTGTACAGGGTGCTGTTTTGCAGGTCGCTGTAGCTCAGGTCACAGCCCAACAAATCGGCCATGCAGGCATCAACTTGCCCCAAGGACGCCTCACAAAAATTGGACTGGGTGAGAATCGCTTCTCGCAGGTTGGCCCCTTGCAAATCGGCCATGCTAAAGGTGGCTAGCTTACTTTGTACCCGGCTGAGGTTAGCAGCCTTGAGATTGGCCTCCCGCAGGTCTGCGCCTAGCAAATTGGCTGATTCGAGCTGAGCCTGAGCCAGGTTCGCCGTGTAGAAAACGGCCTCACGGAGGTTGGCCCGGCGCAAATCTGCACCCGCCAGGTTGATCATGCAGCCATCAACATAGCTGAGGTTAATCTCGGCTAGGCTGGCCCGAATCAGTAACGCCTCTCTTAAGTTAGGTCGGTCAGCTGTTTTTGATACAGGGCCGTGTACCGTATCCGACGGCGTTACTCGCCGCCACCGATTCCATGCCAGCACACCCTGAGCCAGCACTACTATGGGGGATTGGTCAATCATGACAGACCGAATGAAGGGGTAGACGTCGCCGTAATGTCACGTGTTACGTACCCGTGAAAAGGCCGCAATCGCTACATTAAGCGTCAAAAAATGCCCGTGATATCTAGGATTAAAGTTCCCGTCTTGATACAACTAAGAACAGGCTAGACCGCGATATTCTGACCGCATTCAAAATTTTGTATCGTCTGGCGTCACGTTATCTCGGGGGCACCGTCACTGACCTATCCTGATAGGCATTGAGCGTCAGACCCCAGCGTCAACCCCCACTATGCCGACCACTGCAACCCACCACTCAACGCATCACCAAACAATTCTGCGGCTGAGCACTCGGGGGAAGTCTCTGCAACGATTTCCCCATGACGTGGAGGCGGCCGTGCGTGG
>CAWUKV010000274.1:0-5752 GCA_963923025.1 uncultured bacterium | reverse complement strand
AGCAGTTGAAGGCGTGGTGGAGATGATGCTAGATGCCACCCAAAACTACCAGCCGCCGCTGACCAAAGCTCGTCTGTGTGGCTGGCAGGCTGCACTGTTCCCATCCAGCTATAGCGGCATGTACAAAATCACCGTAGGAAACTGGCGCACAGCGGCATCCGGTCCCATGCAGGTGGTTTCGGGTCCCATTGGTCGGCAGCAGGTTCACTTTGAAGCACCCGCAGCAGATCGATTGGATGAGGAAATAGATCGTTTCTTAGCCTGGTTTGAGGCAGAAGCCTCGACCGATCCGGTGCTGAAAGCTGGCGTCGCCCACCTGTGGTTTGTCACTCTGCACCCGTTTGAAGATGGTAACGGTCGAGTGGCGCGGGCGATCGCAGATATGGCACTGGCTCGGGCTGAGGGTACGGCCCAGCGGTTCTACAGTATGTCGGCTCAAATCGAGGCAGAACGGCAGGCATATTACACTGCGCTAGAGCGACAGCAGCGTAGCACAACAGAAATTACGCCCTGGCTATTGTGGTTTGTTAGCTGTTTAGGGCGGTCGCTCACCCGCGCCGAGGCCACGTTAACCGCCGTTCTCTTCAAGGCACAAATCTGGGCACGGGCCAATCGTCATGCCGTTAATGAGCGGCAGCGGCTAATTCTTAATCGGAGGCTGAATGGGTTTAAGGGATTTATGACGACGTCTAAATACGCCAAGCTGGCAAAATGTTCTCAGGACAGTGCATTGCGAGACATTCGAGAACTGGTGGATTGGGGCGTGCTGGTGGCAAATCCAGGCAAGGGACGCAGTAGCAGCTATCGACTTGTCGCACTAGACGAGTCCTAGCTATTACAGTTGAGCTGTGTGGTTGGGCCACTGTTTGGTACGTAAGCTATGGTCTGTGCAGCAGTAAGAAACAACGTCCTCACAGTGCCCTCAACACCTCACCCAGCACATCAACAATCTGGTCAATCTGCCCCGCACTAATCATCAACGGCGGCGACAAGGCAATAATATCCCCTGTTGTTCTAATCAGTACTCCCCGCTCAAAACACTGCTGTAAACAACGCGTCGCCCGCGCCGTCGGCTGCCCCGCCAGCGGCTCTAGCTCTATGCCCGCCACCAAACCCAAATTGCGAATATCAATCACATGAGGCAGCTCCCGCAGAGAATGTACCGCCTGTTCCCAGTAGGGGGCTAGCTCATTTGCCCGCTGAAAAAGAATCTCTTCTGCATAAACATCTAGCGTCGCCATTGCCGCCGCGCAGGCCACCGGATGCCCAGAATAGGTGTACCCATGGAACAGCTCAATGCCCGATGGGGTGCTGTCCATAAACGCATCGTAAATGTCTTGTTTCACAAACACCGCCCCCATGGGCACCGTGCCGTTGGTCAGTCCCTTGGCCGTGGTCATAATGTCTGGAACAACGCCAAAGTAATCTGCGGCAAAGCTGGCTCCCAGCCGCCCAAAGCCGGTGATCACTTCGTCAAAAATCAGGAGAATGTGGTGCTGGTCGCAAATCTCCCGCAGCCGTTCCAAATATCCCTTTGGTGGCAACAGTACCCCCGTTGACCCTGCTACCGGCTCCACAATTACCGCCGCAATGGTTGAGGCATCGTGCAGCTTCACCAGCTGCTCTAGATCGTCGGCCAGGTGCGCGCCCCATTCCGGCTGCCCTTTGCTAAAGGCGTTGTGCTCTAGGCTGTGGGTGTGGGGCAAATGGTCAACCCCCGTCAGCAGACTGCCAAAAAACTTGCGATTGTTAGAGATGCCGCCCACCGAAATACCGCCAAAGCCCACACCGTGGTAGCCTCGCTCCCGGCCGATCAGCCGCTGGCGACTGCCCTGCCCCTGCACGCGGTGGTAGGCCAGGGCAATCTTCAATGCCGTATCTACCGACTCAGAGCCCGAGTTGGTAAAAAACACCCGGTTCAGCCCCGGCGGCGTCATTTGCGTTAGCCTGTCGGCCAGCTCAAACGCCAGCGGATGCCCCATCTGAAAGAACGGCGCATAGTCGAGCTGGGCGACCTGGGCCTGCACCGCTTCTACAATTTTGGGCCGACAGTGCCCCGCATTTACACACCAAAGCCCCGCCGTCCCGTCTAGCACCTGCCGCCCGTCGGTTGTCGTAAAGTGCATATCCTGAGCTGATACAAACAGCCGAGGATTTGCCTTAAACTGCTGGTTTGCCGTAAATGGCATCCAGTGGGCGTTTAGGTTGGGGGTGGCTGGGGCTTGCATGGCGAGTTGAAGCGGTGAAACTAGGCTTGCCCCTATTTCACCACCTCAGACCTGAGCTTTCGGCTTTCCCTAAGCTTTTTTCAACCAGCTAAACATGGCCCGCAGATCTTGACCGACGGTCTCAATCGGATGCTCGGCCTCCATGCGACGAATGGCGTTAAACCCGGCATTGCCCGACTGGCTCTCTAGCACAAACTCACGGGCAAACTGGCCGGTCTGAATTTCCTTCAGTACCTTGCGCATTTCGGCACGGGTCTCATCGGTGATGATGCGAGGCCCACGGGTGTAGTCGCCGTACTCTGCCGTGTTAGAGATGCTGTCTCGCATCTTGGCGAGGCCGCCTTCCACCACCAGGTCCACAATCAGCTTCACCTCGTGGAGGCACTCAAAGTAGGCCAGCTCTGGCTGGTAGCCCGCTTCAACCAGGGTCTCAAAACCAGACTTAATCAGCTCACTCAGGCCACCGCACAGCACCACCTGCTCACCAAACAGGTCCGTCTCGGTCTCTTCCCGGAAGGTGGTTTCCAGAATGCCTGCCCGAGTACCGCCAATGCCCTTGGCATAGGCCATTGCCCGATCCCGCGCCTGACCGCTGGCATCTTGATAGACGGCAAACAGGCAGGGCACGCCCTGGCCTTCTTCGTAGGTGCGGCGTACCAAGTGGCCCGGTCCCTTGGGTGCAATCATCACCACGTCTACGTTTTCGGGAGGCACGATCTGGGCAAAGTTAATGTTAAAACCGTGGGCAAAGGCCAGCACGTCACCTTCTTTGAGGTTAGGGGCAATGCTTTCTTTGTAGACGGCCTTTTGCACCTCGTCCGGTAGCAGAATCATAATTAGGTCGGCCACAGCTGCCGCGTCGGCTACCGGCTTCACGTCTAGCCCTTCGGCCTCGGCCTTGGCCTTAGAGCGGCTGCCCTCATACAGACCCACTACGACGTTGACGCCGCTATCTTTGAGGTTCAGGGCGTGGGCGTGCCCCTGGGAACCGTAACCGATGATGGCCACGGTCTTGCCGTTGAGCAAGTCAAGGTTGGCGTCACTGTCGTAATACATCTGGGCCATGAGTCGAAAATCTCCTTTCTGGGGCTGGCGTGCAGCGCTGTGTTGTGTTGCTGCGGTGTGCAGCCTTTGATCCTATCAAACCTTCTGACCTGATTAAACTTTCTGCGCAGTGTTTAGCCACGGGCACCCCGCTAATGCTTCCGAGTACGGCTGTTTGTTTAGACTAGAGCGCTTCTTGCGGGTCTTGGGTGCTGCGAGTCTTGTTACTTGCTTTAGCCTGCTACCTAACAGTGGCGCATCGCGATCGCGCCATACCCACCCCAGCATTGTCCTCACACCATGCCTGACAACACCTTCCCAGCCCGGCTCCACGTCCTTCTCGCCCCGCAGGCTCCCATTGGGCTAGTCATCCGGCGGGGTCCGGCTCAATGGGTGGCCACGCTGCTGTGGCACCGTCAGACAGACGAAATCCAGCTGGGGCAGTGGTTTCATGGCCGCATTTACGAGCGCCGCTGCGACCTGTCGCCCGATGGTCGATACCTGATCTACTTTGCGATGAACGGCAAGTGGCAGGGCGAAGCCCGAGGCGCATGGAGCGCGATCTCCCGTGCGCCCTACCTCAAGGCACTGGCGCTTTACCCCAAAGGCGACTGCTGGAACGGCGGGGGGCTATGGACAGGCCGACGCCAGTACTGGCTCAACGGGGGTACCCTCTATCCACCGCTATGCCAGACGTCCGAGGTACAACGGGATGAAGACTTTCAGCCCGCTCAATATTTCGGTGGCGAGTGCCCCAGTGTGTACTATCCCCGTCTGATGCGCGACGGCTGGACCCTGCTCAATGAGCCAACCCGGCACCGGGGTCAGTCGGAGGTCTGGTTCGAGAAGCCCATCAATAAAAAGTGGTACCTTCAAAAAATTGCCTATGCTGGTCCACCCACCACGCCGGGCCGAGGCTGCTACTGGGACGAGCATGCGCTGCGCCATGCCGGTTCCGACGAGTGGATACCCTTTCCAGCCTGGGAATGGGCAGACATCGACGGTAATACGCTGGTCTGGGCCACCGGGGGCAAGCTGTATCGCGGTCAGGTGGGGCGGACCGGGCTCGTCCAATCGCAGGAAATTTATGACTTTAACCCACTCCAGTTTGAGGCGATAGAAGCGCCCTACTAGGTCATGGATGCAAGTCACGCAACGCTGTTTGCGCCAGGAATAGCGTTACTCGATGGGGCTTAAGCGAAGTGACCAAAGCCATATATCACTGCCATATATCACTTCTAGAGGTGACTTAATGTCAGTTTTTGCCTATGGGCGATGTCCGTTACAGCTGCCATATTAAAGGAGTCTTTGCGTAGACTGTTTGCGATGAGGGGTCAGCTTGCTGGCCTCTTTTTTTTTGCAAACGCTTGGAGTTTGTCCATTGCAGCGTTTTGAGTCGGGCAGCGGCGCGATCGCGCCCGTACTATACCCCAGATGGCTTGTCGTTTTTTTTACAGTAGACTTATAGTAGCCGCAAGTCTAGTAGCCGCAAGTCCCGTTAGGGCAAGGCTGCAACGCCACAAGGTTCTATGCTAAGCAAGGTTGCCATCTTAGTGTTTTGACCAATATGGCGCTGGCTGTAAAACAGCAGGCACGACCACAAGATTAGGGCGTGCCGGGCAGGGTGTCTTCTCAAACTGTATGAAAGATTTCTCAGTTGCTATTCGCACATACAACGGTGCCGCCCGGTTGCCTGCCGTTCTCGAAGGATTGCGTCGTCAGATCAATACGGAACATCTCAACTGGGAGATTGTCATTGTTGACAACAACAGTACAGACAGCACCCGTCATCTGATTGAACACTATCAGCAAACCGGGGTTGGCTGTCCCCTTAGATACGTGTTTGAGCCACAGCAGGGGGCATCGTTTGCTCGCCAGCGAGCCATCTCAGCGGCAAAGGGCCGCTGGATTGGTTTTTTGGACGACGACAATATCCCCGCAAACGACTGGGTTAGCGCAGCCTACCAGTTTGGGCTAGAGCATCCCTATGCTGCTGCCGTAGGTAGCCAAATTCACCCCTGTTACGAAGTCCCGCCGCCCGACAATTTTGAACGGATTGCGTCGTTTATCCCCATCATCGAACGAGACGAAGCCGTCTGCTTTACAGCGGGATGGCGCGCCATGAGTAATCTGGTTCCCCCAGGGGCTGGGCTAGCCATTCGCCGTGATGCTTGGCAACAGCACGTCCCTACAGCGCTAACCCTAAAGGGGCCAGTGGGTGCATCCCTCAACAACAAAGGAGAAGATGTCGAATCGCTACTGCACCTGAAGAAAGCCGGATGGGAAATCTGGTTCAACCCGGATATGCATATCGAGCATCAAATTCCCCGCCATCGGTTCGAGCGTCAGTACCTGTTAGATTTCTTCTGGGGCATTGGCCTAAGCAAGTCCACCACCCGCATGGTGCCCTACCCCCGCTGGCAGCGCCCCTTCATGACCGGCCTCTACCTGCTCAACGACCGGCAAAAAGCTGTTCGTCA
>CAWUKV010000273.1:0-5786 GCA_963923025.1 uncultured bacterium | reverse complement strand
GCTCTCCACAGCTCTGTTGCCTACCCTAATTTTTAGTCCTGACGCTGCACTAGTCTTGCAGTAACAAAAGACGCTTAGGGTCAAGGTGAACCGCCCAGGGCTGGGGTAGAGACTTTAGCACAGCCCACTTGTCTTTGAAGACCTCAGCCTGCAAGTGGTAGTCCTGCTTACTTAGGGGAGGCGTATTGAGCTTGAGAAACAAGGTCATACGATGGGGCGTTTCGCTGGTTGTTGTAAGCCAGCAGGTAAAGGTGTTTGGTGGTAGGTGAGCCTCGGCTGCAGCAGCAGTCAAGACCTGAATAGCTTCTGGCTCTGGCACATCCACATTTATCAAAGAAGACATCTCTGAAGCGTTTCGAGTATGCGCCGTTTGCTTGAATGAGGTAGGGAGAGTTTCGAGAAAACCAAACTGGTGGGCTCGCATTCCTATATATGTAAGTTTGGGTGGAATCGGATGAGCCATCGACAGGGTACAGTCCCAGTCCAGTGCTTGCACAGTCGTAGAGCCCACCTGAACCGCTCGCGAGACATTTTTGCAGCCGGTCAAACGGGCAGCACTGGTGGTTTTAGGATGTTCTAGTACTGCTGCTTTTTCGGCGTGGGCAGAAATTTGCCCCTGATCCATCACGAGCAAATTGTGACTGACTCGATACGCTTCTTCAATATTGTGGGTAACAAATAGCGTAACACCGGAAAACTGGCTCAACCGATGTCGTAGCTCCTGTTCTAGTTGGTGGCGCAAGTGAGTATCCAGCGCAGAGAAAGGCTCGTCTAACAGCAGGACTTCTGGCTGGCTTAGCAGAGCGCGGGCCAAGGCAACCCGCTGTTGCTGACCGCCGGAAAGGGCTACCGGATACCGATTTTCCATACCCTGTAAATGCATACAGGCTAGCTGCTCTCGAACAATTTGCTGCTGGTGAGGCCGCAGCCGATTGGGAAGGCCGAAGGCTAGATTCTCAGTAACGGTGAGGTGGGGAAACAGGGCGTAGTTCTGAAAAACAATGCCAACGTTGCGATCGCAGCTTGGCACATTAATTCCCAGCTCTGAGTCAAACAACACTCGCCCATTGAGCACAATACGGCCCTCATCGGGTGTCTCAATCCCAGCAATGCAGCGCAGGATCAAACTTTTTCCCGCACCGGAGCTGCCGAGCAGTCCTAGGGGTTGACTATCGGTAGAAAAGGCAACATTTAACGTAAATCCAGGCAAGTGCTTTACCAGCGCAACTGAAAGGTGGGATGTGCGGGTAAAGCGACTAATCGAGGCTAAGCAAGATCGCGTGTCAATATCTGTATGGCGAGAAGGGACCCTCTGACGAATCCAGAACAAAAATTTGTCCGGCTGCCATAGAAAAGAGCGTGGGCTTAGCTGCCAGCAGTTCACCAGTGCCAGTCCACCCAAAGTAATCAGTAAAATGACTACTGTCCACACCGCTGCTGATTGAAAGTCTCCTGCCTCTACGGCAAAGTAAATCGCCATTGGTAGCGTCTGGGTCTTTCCAGGAATGTTGCCTGCTAGCATTAGCGTTGCGCCAAATTCTCCCAGCGCCCGAGCAAACGCAAGCGTTGTGCCTGCAATTAAACCTGGCAGCGCCAGAGGCAGAGTAACCTGTAGAAACACTCTCAAATCAGACGCGCCTAGGGTTCTCGCAGCCTGTTCTAGGCTGCCGTCAATTTGTTTGAACGCAGCCAGAACCGTTTTGTACATCAGCGGAAAGGCTGCCACCGTAGCCGTGATCACTGCTGCCGTCGTGGTGAAAACAATGTTCCAACCTGTTAGCCGACCTAGCGCCCCTTGCTGACTAAAGAGTAGGAGCAACAAGAAACCTAGAACCGTAGGAGGTAGGACCAAGGGGGCCAGAAAAATGCTGTCAATCAGCGATCGCCAGCGCCCTCGATAGCGGGCCATGAAGTGGGCTGTCACCACGCCGAGGCAGAAGGTAATGGCAGTAGAAACTGTGGCAATGCGCAGAGAAATCCACAGGGGAGAAAAGTCAATCATCTTGCATCTTGTGTATTACTGAACTGTGCCAAAGCCGAATGCATTCAAAGTTGTCTGCGCTGATGTCGCCTGCAAAACCTCAATAAACCTTCGAGCGGCCTCGGGTTGAGTCCTCGCTTGAATGACCGCAGCTAGATACACAATAGGCGTGGCGTAGACCATACCCACATCAGCGCTGCCGGTGCTGACTGTAGCAAGAGCACTCAGCGCCCAAGCCGTCCCCGTCATCGTACCGCCGGTACCTACACCTGCAATCAATATGTCGATCGGATTGTCAGTATCTTCCCGAATTTCAACAGCAGTGGTGTCTTCGTGAACTGTGGGGTTGGCCGCTTGTCTTTGTCCACCGCTCGATGCGGTTTGCTGGGTATCACCGTCTCGTAAGCGTCTCGGAAGTCGCCGTTAAACTGCGATCGCGCTACAGCTCGATCTGTAGTCCCTCTTGAGCTAAGGAAACCATTGGTACTGCCGCTTTCAGCTGCTGGGCAATTTGGCTGAGCTGGTGATCGGTTTGGTCTGGGTCAAAGGCGGTGAGTATTGTACGTCTGGCCTCAGCTCTTTTAGCTACGTTTACAGCGGCCTGCCAAGTTGGTGTTGACGGCTTAACACCGCTCATCTGCGGCATGCTGCCGCCATCACAAATGAGTAGATCGGCCTGCCTCGCCCAGCGGGCTAAAGCAGCGCTCATGGTGGCGTAACTGACTTCTGTTGCGTAGACGATGGTGTACCCCTCGTGGCAGATGCGGTACCCCATTGCACCAGTCTGACTGTGAGTTACGAGTGTCGAGAGCCGAACAGAACCCAAATCTAGGATTTGACCCCCTGAGATGTTATGAAAGCTCAGCTTTGCCCTCATCGTATGGAAAGGAATTGGGCAGTTGGGCTGCAACATTTGTGTGCTGAGGCACTGCTTAATGGACGCACCGTTCGCCGCGGATGCGCCGTAGATGTTGAACTCATTCTGGTCATCGAAAGCCGGGCTAAAAAACGGAACGCCCTGAATCCGATCCCACCGAGAATGGGTAAATAGTAGGTGAGCTGAAACCGCAGCAGCGGGTAATGCGTCAGTATGTCCGTTTGAGTTCGAAACCTGTCCCGAAAGGGCATCTCCCAGGACTTTAAGGCCTGTCCCGCCATCAAAGATAAGGCGCTGGTTGCCGATATAAACTTCGAGGCAGGCCGTATTGCCGCCGTATTGAGCCGTTGTCAGACCCGGTGTGGGTAAATGTCCGCGAACGCCCCAAAAGGTTACGGCCCATCGGGTCGACTGCATCTGCGTTGAATAACCTGGTGTCAGTTCGAGTGGTGGAGCGCTATCTAACATTCGTGGGAGGTCGCACACGCGTGTCATCAATGCGGCAGCACGCTATAGCAGTAGATGTGGCAGCAGGACAAGAAGTTCTATTATTCTAGGAAACCCAGCCACAGCACCGAAAAAATCAGTGGTGTTGCGGATTTCGTCAGGTTCTCTTGACAGTTTTCTAGATTGACTTGAGCGATCGCTTCGCAGTTAGGCCTCTATCGTTTGAAAAGCCTTAGCCGAGCAATAGGCGGAATTATAGCTGTGGCTAGCCTGGGGGTATTAAGTACTTTTTTAGGACGCAGGGGGGAGCGTCTCCGTTCACCCCTGCGTCAATTGCGCTAGAGGTTACTTATAGGCAGCAATGCACTGGTCGACTAGGCTCTGAACTTTGTCAGCATCTTGCCAGCCTGTGATTTCAGTCACCTTTTTCTCAAGGTTCTTATAGGTCCTGAAAAATTCTGCAATTTCGTCTAGGCGGTGCTGGGCAACGTCTGCCAGAGTTTTAACGCCAGCATAGCGGGGATCTTTGTCAGGTACACAAAGAATCTTTTCGTCTTGATCGCCGCCATCAATCATGCCGAGCATACCGATGGGACGAGCTGTGATGACGCAGCCTGGGAAGGTGGGCTGGTCCATGATGACCATGCCGTCTAGGGGGTCGCCATCGTCTGCCAGGGTATTGGGAATAAAACCGTAGTCAAAGGGATATTGTACGGAAGCATAAAGGACGCGGTCTAGCGCAAAGGCGTTGATATCTTTATCAAACTCGTATTTGTTTTTACTGCCGCCGGGGATTTCGATCAGTACGTTGACGAGCCCAGGCTTAGGCTGTGCTGGAATGAGAGACAAATCCATGGGGGGTTATACTCCTAACATTAGATTGCGTCATGGGAAGGCTGCCCTTTTCTTGTCGCTTGGGTATTTGCCCATGCTTGACGGAAAAAGACGCGCAGTTGATATCGACGGATTGAGTCGTCTGCGATCGCGATAAGCTCGGACAGGTCTGAGTACCGCTAGGACGCCGCGCCGTAGATGTATAAGCTCTACGGACGTCCCGAATAGCATTCTATGGGAAAGCGGGCCAGTCTTGGGACTGACCCGTGAATCCGGGACTTTTCTAAATGATTTTTGGCGTTACTTCAGCTGCGGCTTACATGCAGGGTAGTAGCGACTTAGCCCCTATTCCTGCATTCTGACTAAGGGGTAGAACGGTGACTGAGGCGTGTTAGCGTCGACGGCAGAAAAGTGGGCGATTGCAAATAGCGGAAATGCCAAAGTCGTTAACGCGATCAGGATGCCTAGAGCATTGGCAAAATGACTCGGGTGAGGGTCGGCATCAGCTACGGTGGGGCTGTTCGTTTGGGCAGAAGAATGACTGGCGGAGTCCATATATAAGCTTTGAAAATGCACAGTTTGAAGCAAAGTTCAGAACGTAAGGTGGTGTGTCGATGCATAGGCACGGACCTTTAATTGTTCGGACGTTCCGAAAACGTACACCACCCTCCACTTACGGCGGTCTAGTCATAAGGGTATCTACTTTGCTTGTGCATTCAGTGCGCTAGGTCACGTTTGGACTATTTCACCATGCATAAAACTCTACAGCAAGAATCTTTGTGCAGTCACAGTCGATAGACAGTTCTAAAGACCTAGCTATTAAACCTTAACACCCCTCTTGCTATCTGTACCGAGCGATATCGCTGAGATGGGCCTACGAATCTTACACGGGCTTAATGTAATTTTTGCTGTACGTTGAGGCACGCCACCACCGTCTCGAGCTATGCCGACGTTTCTAGCGTTTGTCGAATTGCCTTGAGTTCAGCCAAAATTTCGCGTAGCAATTCTGTTGTTGCCGTTTCGGGTGGTGGGGTTACTTCAATAGTGACCTGTTTCATACCCAGTACTTCACGGGCAAACCGCGCCACCTCATTGGGATGAAACTGCAAAGCATCCTCTTTGTTATCACGCGGCTCGGGGTTGAGACGCTCGGGTTCAAATGGCAAGTTAAGCAAACTAGGATCGGTGTTGGCATAGCGATACACCGATGCACGCGAGCGATTTAATATTTTTTGAACGGCCTCAATTGGCATAAGGTAGTCAGCACTATCTGCAAGATCCTGCGGCAACTGCCCATTACCATTAATAACTTTTTCAGCAACGGTGTTCATTGTATTCCCCTGTCTCACGACTAGACCAATCGCGCACTAAATGAGTCCAAAGGTTGGCAGACGGCATTCTCAAGCCAAGACAACCCCTTCAAGTTTGGAGCATATCAAACTTTGGTATTTTTGCAAGCTCAATTTCAAAGTTTTTGTCTCTTTTTAAGATCAATCTTCTTCTTTTTGAGACTCAGATCGTCTTGATTTAATCTCAAAGTAAGACAAGCTACGGTGTCGCGTCAAAGCTTTCCCTGCTGTTTCGGGAGCCCAATAAGGGGTAATTGAAGCGAAGCTGTCACCAGGGGCAATAAGGAATGGAATGGGT
>CAWUKV010000272.1:0-5794 GCA_963923025.1 uncultured bacterium | reverse complement strand
GAAAGTGGTCGAGATTTTGTTGTCGTACTATGACAAAGCCTATCGCTATGACCTGGAACGGCGTGGCAAAAACATACCTGAGGTTGATATTACCCGTATGTTCCCTGACAAAGCGGCCCAGACTCTGTTAGAAAAGGTACAGGACTGGGGCTGGTATCCGGGACCTGAAAAGTTCCCGCCTGCGCTAGACTCCGAACACTCATCTACGCCCTCATCATCTACGCCCAAACCGTCGTCCTTAACCGCAAAAGTAAGCTGACAGACGGTAGACTCTCCCATCAGCGTGTTCTAGGTATTTCCCATGCTCGTTTACTACGGCATCCCGGCTAGCATTGTGTTCGTTGTCGCCCTCAGCGCCTTTTTACAAGATGCGGGTACGCCGAAGAATCGTCCGTTTGATTGGTTCTTTATCGTGGTGACAGCGCTGCTGTGGCCGGTAACGGCACCGTTTATTGTTTGGAAGAAGGTTTCTAGACGCCTGAATCAGCCGCGAAAGGCACAGGAAGTTCGGTTTTCTACAGACGATACGTCCCCTGCTGCGATCTCTGCCCTAGAAGCCATTCTTCGCCGCTAGCAAGCGTAGGGTGGGCACTGCCCCAAAACTGATCTAAAAAAGGCCGCTAGCAACCCCTCCCGAGTCGCTAGGGACTCTTCTCTAGCGCTTAGCAACCCCTCCTAAGTTGCTTGGGACTCTTTCTGAATCGCTAGCAACCCTGTGTAGGGTGGGCACCGCCCACCAAAACTGATGCTGACACCGGGCACTTTAAACAGGTCACACCCTACACCTGTATGCCCAACTACCGTCGCGTCTACATTCCAGGCAGCATCATCTTTCTTACTTGGGTCACCTATCACCGTGCCCTTATATTTCAGCATCCCCACAACATCGACCGTCTCCGCCAAGTCATGAGGCAGACAAAGCGCGAGGCCCCCTTCGAAATTGTCGCTGCTGCCATTTTGCCCGACCATGTGCATTTCACTTGGACACTGCCTGACGATGACAAGGATTACTCTAGGCGTGTTGGACGGATCAAAGTGTTGTTCACTCGAGACCTGCGAGGCAAGTAGATCCAGCCAGCCAACCTTACCGAATCCCGTCGTAAACATCGTGAAAGTAATGTCTGGCAACGGCGCTTTTGGGAGCATACGATTCGTACAGAGGCGGAGTTAGTGCGTTGTCTCGATTATGTTCACTACAATCCAATCAAACATGGACTAGTGAGCTGTCCTAGTCTGACGAAAGTGTCAAGACTCAGTAGCCAAAGTTGAGCACATCTTTCTCAATACCAAATTTCATGCTCGACGGCCTCACCCAACTCATCTGAGATCGCTCGTGGGTAGGATGCTGATCCATTGTTGAGCATCTTCTCTTGAGCTGGCTAGTGGAGACCGATAACCAGAGAAAAGAACGCTTTCGTTCCAGTCATGTCACGCTTGTTTCAACACAATCAGATGTCTGATCGAGCGAGTCATGCAAAACACTCCCATCCCGAAAGGTAATTGTACGTCGGCAGCGCTGGGCGACTTCCGGATCGTGAGTAACCATCACCAGAGTCATTCCCTGCTTGTTCAACTCTGCAAAAATATCCATAATTTCCTGACTCATCTGGGAGTCTAGGGCTCCGGTTGGTTCATCGGCCAGAAGTAATTTGGGTTGGTTGACGATGGCACGGGCGATCGCGACTCGCTGTTGTTGACCACCAGAGAGTTGATTAGGTCTATTAGCTAGTCTGTCTCCCAAACCAACCCGCTGTAGTGCTGTAATAGCCCGTGACTCTCGTTCCCCAGCAGATACCCCAGCATAGATCATCGGAAGAACAACATTTTCCACGGCTGTCAGTTGGTGTAGTAAATGAAACTGTTGAAAAATAAAACCAATCTTACGATTGCGGATGCTGGCCAACTGTCTAGCATCTAAGTGTGAAATCTCGGCACCATCTAAGCAGTAGTCCCCCTGGGTGGGGCAATCGAGACAACCAATCATATTCATCATCGTTGACTTTCCCGAACCAGAAGGCCCCATAATGGCACAATATTCTCCTGTCTCAATAGTCAGACTGACAGACTTCAAGGCATAGACCTGGAGATCGCCTACACCATAAGTTTTAGAGATGTTTTGGAGTTTAATAAGATGGCTCATGAGTTGTCCTAACTACGCAGCGCCACAATAGGGTCGAGATTAGCAGCTCTTTGGGCAGGCATAATGCCGAAGATCAGGCCAATGCTGCCTGATACGGTAAATGAAACAATCACGGCAGATAGACTAAATACAGCTTCCAGGGGGCTGAATAAGGCTAGGCCTACCACCCCAACCAACCCCAAAACGATACCAATCACACCGCCCGTTGCTGCTAGGATGACAGCTTCAATCGTGAACTGGGCTAGAATGTCTGCTCCAGTCGCCCCGATCGCCTTACGGAGGCCAATTTCACCGGTACGTTCCGTCACCGAAACCAGCATGATATTCATAATGCCAATCCCTCCCACCAACAAGGAGATACCAGCGGTAAAGCCCAGAACGAGAACCAAAATGTCCGTAATGCTGCTAGACCTTTCTAGCAACTCCTGCTGACTTTGCACGGCAAAATCGTCTTCCCCTTGCAAAATATTATGGCGAAGCCGCAACAAATTTCTGATTTGGTATATAGCTGCATTGGTTGTGTCCGGGCTTTCTAGAGAGACTGAAATGACCTGCACAGTGGGACTGATCTTGCCAGTCTCTTGCCCGATGAGCTGACGCGCCATCACATTGATCGGAATGTAGACTAGCTCATCCTGATTTTGACCAAATGAGGAACCACGCTCTTCTACAACGCCGCTGACCGTAAAACTCAGATTACTAATGCGAATCTTACGTCCGATCGGATCTTGATTACCAAACAAGGTACGAGCGGTTTCACTCCCTAGAACGGCAACCCTTGAACTAGTTTGGAGATCAATCGGATTAAAGAATTGTCCCTGCGTCATCCGAATTTCCCGAACTACCGGGTAGCTTGGGGTTGTTCCCGCAATGTTGGCCTGAGTCTCGGCTGCTCCCTGTGTAATACGTAAGCGCGTATTTTTCTGAGGTGCCACTGCACTCACTGCTGACACTTCTTGGGTAATAGCCTCAGCATCCGATAGAGTCAGCGTATCTGCCTGGGCAGTGCCAGCAAGAGGACCTCGTTGGGCATCACCGGGCGTAATAAACAAAAGGTTGGTTCCTAATGATTCAAATTGTGCCGTAACAAATCCTTGTGCGGCTTCCCCTGCCGCCACCATGGCAATGACGGATGCGTTGCCAATGACAATCCCTAACATGGTGAGGCTGCTTTGCAGTTTATTGGCTGCCAGAGTTTTAAAGGCCATCTTGGCATTTTCGAGGACGTTCAATCCCACTATCTGGCCGCTCATAATTTGATCTCGTCCGATAGCGGTCCCTGGTAAGAATCCTCATTATCCAGACGCAATATGCTGACATTTTCGAGGAGATCGACCCGAAGCTCTGAAGTTAACAGGTGCTCTGTAAGAGTCCAACCTTCAGGTAATATCGGTTCATTTGCCGATCGTTCCAGAGTTCTGCTTACACCGATGAATTGTTGACCAGTTGGACTCCTGAGAATGCTTACCGTACGGCCTGCGGAGTAATGCAAAATATGGTACTTCTCAAGTTCTACTTTTCGAATCAGATCCTGATCTTCGTCAGAGAATTCCTGCAGCTGGACCACCTGTACGAATTCTCTGCCAAAGGCCTGCATATAGTTATATTGACCTTCTTCGCACCCTGGAGACTGGAGGAACTGGGCTCGGTCGGCTGACCCGATCCGTGGATCGTTCTTGCGCCACAAGGTCCATGAGACTGGAAGTGAAAATGCAGCATATTCCTCGGGGGTCCAATTCCGTGTAGCCCAAACATCGCCGTTCGCCAGATTGACTAACTCGTAGCCAGCGCCTTCGCCATCGAAAGAAGGCTCGCGCGAGATGCAGAGCGTTCGTGCCCCATGGCGATATCCTATGAGGAAGCCAGCCAAAATCACTATGGCTACGAGAAATGAGGCGCTTTTCATTGCTGATGTCATTAGTTTTACCTTTCTTCAGTACATCGCTTTAAGACAGAGACAGACCAGAACCTCTAGAACGTCATGATTCTGGTGGGAGTTCTAAGAAGATACGATCGCCTACGTCTAGACCTTGCAAAATTTGGGTTCTCCCCCCTTGGCTGAGACCAACAGTAACGGGTTGAAAGGCTACATTTCCCTCACTATCTGGCATCTGCACGCCGAGTTGCCCGTCTTGGGTGGCGATCGCAACGGTAGGTACCATCAGAGCGTCTGTTAACGTCTGGCCAATAAATGTGGCATCTATCGTCATACCCGATCGTAGTTGGTCGGTTCCTGTCAACAGTTCAACAACAACTTGAAATGTGGTGATATTATTCTCGATAATGGCCTCTGGCGCGATCCGCTGCACCCTGCCTGTATAGACTTGATTGGGAAACGCTTCTGCCACAATCTCGACCGGCTGACCGACTTGAATCTGGCCAATATTGGCTTCTAAAATATCGACTTCGACTTCTAGTCCTGCAGACAATGCCAAAATTGAGCTGGAAGTCGCGGAAGCCGTGGATGAAGCAGTCGTGGTAGGCGTTACGATTGCACCGATAGTGGCGTAGGTTTGGGTAACATAACCGTCAAAAGGTGCAAGGATCTTCGCTTCTGCCAACTCCGTTTCAATCACCTCAATTTGTGCTTGAGCTGCGGCTACATTTGCCGCTGCTGCTGCAATTTCTTCAGGACGTGAACCGTCAGTGGTTGCCTTAAACTGTTGCTGTACCTCATTAAAGTTGGCAACAGCACTTTGAGCTTCATTTACGTACTGATCCAAATCATCTTGGGAGATTGCTCCCTGCTCGGCTAAACCCTCAAACCTTTTTAGACGAGTTGTTGTTAGATCAGCCTGGGACTGGGCAGCAACCAGACGAGCTTCAGCTTGGCGAATATCTTCTTCTCGATTACCGGCCAGGATTCTCGCGTAATCGGCTTCAGACTGGGCTAGCTGTGCCTCTCGTTGCTGTAGCTCAGCAGTCAAGCTTCCGACTTCCATCTGAGCAACCACTTGACCTGCCTCAACGCGATCACCCTGCTGGACAAAGAGATTTGCCAAGCGACCGGTGGTTTTGGGGCTGAGGTTTACGGTATCTTTGGAAATAACGGTGCCATTACCCTCAACTCGAATTTCTAGAGTCTCATGGGTTACTGGAACAGTGAGCGATTCTAACAATTCAGTCTGATTATTATCACGATTGGCAATTGGCAGAGATGAGAAACGCGATACCACCCCAACCCCTAGACGTAATAGTAGAATGATTAACAATGTCCTTCTGAGCAAACGCCAACGAGAGGCTATTTTCTTAGCGGACATAGGTGTTGTCGGAGACGATTTCTCAGTTGTGACCGCCGTTGGTAGATTGCCTTGAATATCATCGTTCATGGAAAGACTTGAGATTAAGCTGGCTTAAATACCAGGAAACTCCTCCCAATCTCCTAAATCTGAGCCAGGAGGAGTCATGGGGTGATGGGTGACGCGTGAAATGGGGTATGAGTGGTGGTTACCGGGTTTAGAGCTGATTAAAGGCAGTCATCTCCATGATTGCTTCAAGTTGCTCAGGTGTCAGAATCTCTTGAAGCTCGGTAACTGTCTCATCACGCACTACCGAAAGCTGTGCCGACTGAGTGTCTGTCAGATTTAATGCTTCCCTCAGTTCCTCAGGGTCTTGAGCCTGAGTCTGTTGCTGTTCCCGTGCTGATTGCAGCAT
>CAWUKV010000271.1:0-5853 GCA_963923025.1 uncultured bacterium | reverse complement strand
AACCCGCTACTAGAAGGGCGCTTGAGCGAACCGGCCATTGAATTTCTGCGCCAGGTTCAAAATTACGGCGAACCGTTACAAATCGAGGCGGTGGCCCAGCGTCCGATCTACACCACGGGACCGCTGTACTTTGATTTGGTTGCAACCCAAAGTGGGATGCCTTTGTTTCGCGCTGACCTATAAGCGTTGAGGCAGACACCCGGCGGATTGCGCCGTTTCTTAAAAAGATTCTAAAAATTCTTTTCGGATAGTTACTATATGCACGCATGTGACCCAAAGTGATTTTCCAGCGTTTAGAATAAGCAACCATAAGATCTATTTATTTAGCCCTGCACATCAAATGCCCAGCTTTATAGCTTCGATGGTAGAGATGTGACGCCAATGGCGTATTGGGGCCAGCGCTGATGCTCGAATGCTCATACTTAGGCTAGTTCGGGTCAAGCGCTATACTCGTCTTTTTCAAAACGGTTACGACTTCCGCTGTGGCGGAGGTCTGAGGGTCGCCTCTCCAAGCGTCATCACTGGGCTACTCAGCGTAGTCAAGTGTGCAACCGGGCGTTGTCGCCTGGGTGATGCTGGGGTTCTCTACTCCCCTTAACTGGATGGCCTCGGGATAACAAGTGTGTTTACTCCAACCCGACGTTGCCTTGGAGAAGGCTATGAAATTTGAAGATATCTATCAGTTCTTTGAGGATCCGCCGCCGCTATACCTCAATAAAGAGCTGGCCGTCTGTTACGTGCTGTCGGTGCTAGAGCGACGAGATTCCTACGGGACTGAGCTAATTCACGCGATTGAGCAGGAATACCCTGACTACCGACTGTCGGATACGGTGCTCTATAGCGCGCTGAAGTTTCTAGAGAACCAGGGTGCCATCATTGGCTACTGGAAGAAGGTCGAGGGGCGGGGCCGACCGCGTCGGATGTATCGCCTACGGCCGGATTGGCAGAGCAAGGCCCACGAGCTGTCAGAGCTTTGGCAGCGCTATCTGCTCGGTCAGCGTGCGGTTCAACCGTCGGCTCGGCGGGCTATGAGCTCTTGACCCGTTGCGACCCACGCCGTGCCGGATAGCCGTATCTGAATATTGGGCCTAATGCCCATAGGGATGGTGCGGTTTGGCGCGGCTCAAGCAGAGCGACCAAAGCTACACAAATTCTGGGGGCAGCAATCGGCCTGTCGTACCGCTTGAGCGCGGTGTGGCTGAGGTTCGTACACAGCCTATGACGTCGGGTCCCAGCAATTTGTTAAGTGGCTGACTACAAACCACTAGGGTGTATCTTGAGAAAGGTCTGTATTGGACCAGGCAAGGTACACCTTAGTTTTTGTGGGGCTTTCGCGGGCGCTATGGCAACGCCAGTTCTCTCTTCAACCTTTTTACTGACGCTGTTGCTTGCCGTTGGGCTGTTTTTCTTTATTCGAGCAGCGACCAAAGATCGGACTCAGGTGGCCGAGTTCAGTTCGGCACAGTCGCCTGACGCATTGCGCCAAGCTGTGCTGCAGTACCTGCTACAGCGGGCATATCGGCCCGTCGAAGGCGGCGATGACTCAACCGTAGACGCCTCTGATACTGATG
Source organism: uncultured bacterium (assembly GCA_963923025.1). Lineage (GTDB taxonomy): Bacteria > Cyanobacteriota > Cyanobacteriia > Phormidesmidales > Phormidesmidaceae > CAWUKV01. The sequence goes on along the minus strand of CAWUKV010000271.1, from coordinate 4,282 downwards.
CCTCTGATACTGATGCCGGGGCAGATGGCACCACCACGGGCGAAGGCTGGTTACGGCTCAAAGGACATGTTCGACCCAGCCTGTTTTTAGCCATTTTCCTGGGCGGATTGGCGGCAGTGGGTGGGCTTTGCCTCAGTCTGGTGCTGGCGATTTTATTCCCGCAACAGGCTCAGTGGTTTTTGGGGCTGCTCGCGATCGCGCCGCTGGCCGCGCTATTTTACTGGCAGCGGGCCGGTCGAGAGGAGTCTGTTGCCTTTCGAGTGTCTAGCTTGTCAGATTCTGAACAGGCATCGTTAACCTTCAAGGCGCACCGGGACGAAATTATTCAGCTGGCGGCTAATTTGCCGCTAGTGCAGCAGGATTAGGGGAAGGCAGAAGGCAGATACGGAAATTCTGGCTCCTGCCTATTAGTGCTGATTCAAGCAATAGCGGGAAGGTGGACCATCCACCTTCCCGCTATTGCGTTGCTATTCATCGTTGATTTTCATCTTTGGGCAGGCGAATTGCGAGAATAACGCTTGGCTCAAACTTACATGGGCTAGGCCAATATAAATTGATGAATAGTTAAGGACTGACAGTCTGATAACCTAACAGTAGACAAACTTAAGTTAGAACAGGCTCTTCGATATCCTCGCCAATTAGAACGCGCAAACTCGGAAAGAGAAAGTGGTTTTCTTCGACGTACTGAGCGCCAAATAGGCCCTTCTCTGCCCAGAAATAACGGTCTGTCGTATGCTCGTTTCGCTTAACCAACAGCAGGGCGGGGGGGACAATCCCTTCTGAATGGATAAAATTGCGGGCAGCTGTTACCGGCTTTTCCTCACCGCTTTCAATACTGAACTGAGGAACTGCTTCTAAAATGCGTCGCCCTTCTAGCCGACGACGGCTTTTCCGCTTGCGTCTCCGTGCCAAGTTTCCTGACCTCCCTTGAGTATTGATCGATACAGTCCAACTGTGAAAGCTGCTGACTAGTTGTAGTGGTCGTTACAAAATCAGCAGACCTTGCAAAGTATAGCCGGAGTAACTTATATTTTCAACTTCTCTTAACCCCCTTAAAAGCCAGATGATCGGCGTTAAGATGATGTGACGGCAACGGATAAAGCTCCGGAACTTTACTCCCGCCGCTCGTATTTCTTGACAAAAAGTTAAATTTTGAGGAAATCTCGACTTTCTTTGTGCTTGCTGATGCGTCCTTGCATCCTGTTAACCTGCGGTGGTCGTGCCTCAGATTTCCCTGCTCCTCCGCCCGCGCCGAGCTCCGGTCGCGGCTGAATCGCCCGCCGAGAACTGAACGATTGACCTATGCCAGTTGCCAGTCCTGCCTTCGTCAACCTTTGTCAGGCTCAGTTTCAACTACTGCACCAGACCTTGGGAGCGATTTCGGCAGTTGTTTATGTGGCTGAAGCGGCAACGGCAACGCCACCCGATTTTGTCCCTATTTTTCGCTACCCTCGGGCGGATGCCCAGGTTGAACTGGAGGGGGCGACTCGGCGGTTGCCCGTGCCGCTGTCCCGCGCGCCTGTAGACACCCGCGCGCCTGTAGACACCCGCGCGCCTGTAGACAAAAGTAGCGACGCTTCAAGTGACCCAACGGCTGAGGAGATATCAGCGGCGAACCTATCCTCACTGCAGTCGCGTCCTCCAGAGCCACATTCCCCCGAACAGCATCCTCCCGAGCAACAGCTGGTGTTGCCGCTGATTCATCAAGAAACGGTCGTTGGGGCCATGGTGATTTTGCACCATGAGCGGTGCTGGCGGCGGGATGAACGGCAGCATCTCCAGCAGGTTGCGGACGGCGTTGCCGCTGGATATGTGCTAGAGCGGCAAAACCATTGGTTGCAGCAGCAGCTCCAGGTAAAACGACAGCTGCAAGGGCAGCAGTCTGAAGTTTTCCATAATCTTCTGCATCAGTTCCGCAATCCGCTGACGGCACTGGGCACGTTTGGCAAGCTGCTCCTCAAGCGGCTACCCACAGAGGATCCCAATCGCACGATTGCCACCAGCATTGTGCGAGAGAGTGAGCGGTTGAGTGATCTGGTTCAAGATTTTGACCACACGGTTGAAATGGGGGATGCCAGCTGGCAGTCGGGGGCTGCTGCTGAGACCGCAGGCCTGACCACAGACGAGCGGCCCCCTGCACTCACGGGTGAGCGATCGCCCACTCAGCTTCTGCCCGCAGCTGAAGATCGGCTGACGGCAGGGTTGGGCCATGAGTTGACGTTGGTCACCCAACCGCTGCGACCCTTGTTAGAACCGCTGGTCGCGCTGGGGCAAACGCTAGCCGTAGACCGTCAGATTCAGTTTGTTGGGGTGTTGCCAGCGATGCCGCAGACTGTCGCGGTCGACGCTCAAGCGTTGCAAGAAGTGATTCGTAACCTGCTAGATAATGCCCTAAAGTACGCGGGGGCTGGGAACTGGGCATGGCTACAGGCGGCCGTACGCATAGGAGACACGGCTCGGGTTGGCATTGCGGTTGGGGATACGGGCGACGGCATTCCACTGGTCGATCAGGCCCGATTGTTCGAGCGGTATTACCGAGGCATTCAGGCAGACGGGCAGCTACCGGGAACCGGATTAGGACTGGCCATTGCCCGAGATCTGGTCACCCAAATGCAGGGGGAAATCGAGCTGATTTCTCCCCTGTCAACGGCAGCACAAACCTGGGTACCCCCTGAGGTACAGGCGCAGGGATTCCCCCGAGCAGGCACGCTGTTTATTGTTTGGCTACCGGCGGTAGAGGCCACGGAGGTGCTGGGATAAGTGCCCGCCCGATTAAGGCGTCTAGGTGGTTTCGTTGGGTTTGCTCCCGGACGTACGGACAGACACCACGCGCCGCAGCGCATCAAACCAAAAGCTGGACCCCATTGAAATGGCGATGCCAGTGACTAACCAGCCTAGCCAGCGACGAGGAATGGGGACGGGCCAGCCTGATTCGGCCGCTGTCTGGGCCTGAAGAATCTTGTCGGTACGACCCACAGGGATGGGGTAGTTGGCCAGGGTTTGCTGAACGGCTGTGCCGAGGGACTCCAGGTCTTGGGTGAGCGTGCTTGACGGGGTGGGCGCAGTGTCGGTATTCGCGGCAGTTGCATCTGACGCGACGGCGGCGTCCTCAGCTGAGGGGGCTAGTGACAGGTCAGCTTCTAGGGTTTCGACCGTTTCTAGGTTGAGGTTGTCAACGGTTTGAATGACGCTGCTGCGAACGGCCTGGTCGACCCCCAAGCGGCTGACCATGTAGAACGTATCGGCGTTGATTAGCACCGCGATTGCGAATCCAACCAGCAGCCCAACGGCCTTGGCATTACGTCGGTAAACCCCGCTGGCCCGGTCCATTGCCCGATCAAACCAAGATTCAATTTCTGTTTGAAACTGCTCCAGGGTGTTGTCTACGCTGGCGGCTTTGGTCTGGGCGCGTTCTGCCAGGGTTAGCAAACTCTCTCGTAGGGAGGGCGGTAGGGTTTGAGTTTGTAGCCGCTCCAGGATGGCTCGGGCTGCTCCGCCTTCCTGGGTGGCAATCCGGCTAATTTCTTGATAAATCGTGCTGCTCTGATCCAGTAGCATTAGCAGATCTTGCAGCGTGGGCTGGATTTTCTGTGCCCAAATTTCCACCGTGTCCATCTGGCTGGCCAGCTCTCGCCGCAGGTATTGCAGCCGCCGCAGATAGGTCTCGGTGTAGGGGTCGCTGGCGGGCAAAACCTCAGACGACAGCTCGGTAAAGCTATCGAGCTGAGCCATCGCTCGGTCTAAGGTACGAGACAGGTCAATCCGCCGGGCCTGATAGTCAGCGTAGATCTGGCCGAGGCTATTGTCGAGCTGCCGCAGTTCGGCACTGAGAGTTTCTTCACTGCCTAAGCTGGCCTTGAGGTCGGCCACGGTCTCACTGACAGGGACGCTGATGCGATCGCGGATAAACTGCCGCAGCCGTGACTGGGCTAAAATCTGCTGTACCTGTTCTAGCTGGAGGCTCTCTAACAGGCTAGCTGCAAAGGTCTCAGAAGGAATATAGGACGGACCGCTGGTTTCTGCACCAAAGACGTTTCTTGACCGAGTCAGGAGGCGATACAGTCTGCCAATGACGTGTAAAACTTGCCGTGGGATACGGGCAAGAAGGCCTTTAGCCTCGTAGTTGAGGTCGCGAATGAGCGGGCTAGCATAGAGCTGATCGGCCAGTTCGCGAGCCTCACCCTGGTTGCCATTCCCCCGACCGGCCAGCAAAGACTCGATGGAGTATTTGAGGTGTTAGGCGCGCCATTGGATGACCGTGCCTAAAATTTCCGGCAACTCA
>CAWUKV010000270.1:0-5941 GCA_963923025.1 uncultured bacterium | reverse complement strand
TCTATTGCAGGGGAAACCGCTGCGCCTACACCAGCCGTACCGGAGCCATCATCTAGTCAAGCGTCATCGATATCGACCGAGCTGTCAGTCAACTCGCCAACAACTACCCAGTTAACCGCCTCAGCACCAGAATCAGAGACGCCGACAGCCGTTCTGCCGCCAGCGCCCGCCTTAGACGCCAATGGGGGAACCGAGCCCCTGGAAACGAGCCTGCCCACAAGTCGTCCTGTTGGGGTTGGGCCCACTCGTGAGACGTTGCCAGTGCTAGCGGCTGCGCCAGAGCTGTCAGCACCTCCGTCGGGAAGCGCCGTGGACCTGAGCAATGGAACACCGATTCGCCTCAGCCGTGCCCAGCAGACCTCACCCCGCCCCCGGTACGACCTCGAAATGAGCGCGGCTCAGCTGGCTGCTTCGAACAGCCCTCGCAATAGTGAGAACGCCGCCGACTTAGACGGGCTCCTGGACCGGGCTGGTCTACAGTTTGAGGGGCTGAGAACTGACACTGAAATCGCCCAGTTGGACCTGGACTACGGCTCAGCTACCGGAGAGCCCAGCGGACAGGCCAAGACCACCCGCTACATGGCTAACGCCTACTACGATTTGCCCCTGGGCGGCCCTATACGGCCCTACATCGGTGCTGGCGTTGGGTATACCAATATCGCCATGCGGCCCGACAATCCAGCGGTGGAGCGCACCACAGAGACACGGTTCGCTTATCAGCTTCGCACTGGCCTACGGTGCGATATCGCTCCACAGGTCACGCTTAACTTGGGCTATCGATACTTTGCTATCCCAGGGCAGGTGCAGATGGGGGACGGTCAACGGGCTGTCTCATCCAGCGCAGTCGAATTTGGCCTACAGGCACGGTTCTAAACCGTTCTACGATTCTCTAGTCACGGTAATCACGTTTTCGGTCACCTTTTCGAAGGTGTCGTCGTGGCTGATCACAAAGAGTTGGCGAAAAGACTTTAGCCGAGCGATCGCTTCTGCCAGGCTCTCGCGTCGGGGCCTGTCCATATTGGTTGTGGGCTCATCGAAGAAGGCAACATCGATATCTGCCAGAGTTTTGAGCAAGGCCAGCCGCACTGACAATGCAGCACACATCTGTTCCCCACCCGAGAGATTGACAAATCGGCGCGTGTGAGGACCTTCTTTGACCAAAATCTCATAGTCACGGGTCCACTCCAGCGCCACATTGGCCCGGTTGAGCAGTTCTCGAAATAGGCGGTCGGCCTCGCGCGACACATCGTGAACGTAGCGCTCGGTAATGCGTGGCCCCGCATCGCGGTAGACCTTACGGGCAAAGTTGACAAAGCGCTTGACCCGCTCTTTTTGTTTCAGCTCATCCTGGGCCTGGGCCCGGCGGTCGGCCAGGTCCTGTAGTGCGGCAATCTGTTCTGCTAGCTCCTGCTGGCGCTTTTGCTGCTGCGGCAGGCTGCCCTCTAGCCGGTCAGCCTGGGACTTGAGCTGCTGATAGGTGGTCTCTAGCTCGGCCTGGGCTTGGGGGTCGAACGCTTTACTCAGTTCGGTGACCTGAGCGGTGAGGGATTGAAGCTGGGTTTGCAGGGTTGCGATCGCACTGTCTACCGCCTGTACCTCTGCCTGTATGGCTGTGATGGACTGGGCGGCCTGCTCATTCTGTAGGTACAGCAGGTAACCGGGCTGATGCTCGTCTTTCTGGGTCTGCTGCTGGGTCAACGCCTCATCCAGATCCGCAAACTGCGTGAGCTGCTGCGTCAGATGCGCTAGCGTCTGGGTCAGCGCCCCCTGCTGGGCCTGGGCCTGCTGAAATTCCGTCTGAATATGGGCCGTTGCTGTTAGCTGCTCCTGTAACAGGCGGCTGCGGCCCATAGGGTCGCCTAGGGCATGAATCTGTTGCGCCAGATCTTCCAGCTGTGCCGTTACTTGGGGCTGTTCACTCAGGGACTGCTTTAGCTCTGTTAGGGATTTCTGGTGGGTCGTCTGTTCCTGCACCAGTTCCGCAAGCTCGGTCTCCAAGCTGGGCAAGCTAGCGGCCTCGGCCTGGTTACGATAGGTGATCTGGAGCTGCTTTTGAGTGTCGGCCAAGTCGCCCAGCAGTTTTGCCTCGTTCACCTGCTGAGATAGGTCTTGCAAAATGTTATCTAGCGCATCTAGCGTACTTTGCGTGAGGGATTGGCCGGTTGCGATCGCGCCTTCAATCTGCCCAACAACGGTATCTGACAACAGCGGCACACTATCCCGCAGGCCGGCTAATGCAACTAACGCTGCCTCAGCCTCAGTTGTGTAGGTCTGTTGTTGGGCCTGCCCCTGGGTCAAAAGCTGACGCAGCTCCTGCTCAAACTGCTGGGCCGCGTCCACTCGGCTCAGCTGCTGCTGGAGACGTTGCTGCCGCTCTTCTAGCTTGGGAATATGGGCAACTTCGGCCTGTAGCGCTATCAGTTTTGCCTTGCGGTCTTGCAAACGCTGGGTCTGCTGAGCCAGGGTCTTGAGCCTGTCTTCAACGGTGCTCTGCTGGGTCTGAAGCTGGCTAAGCCGCTGCTGTTCCGCCTGGAGTGATTGCTGTTTCTGCTGTAGATCCTGTTGTTGGGTCACCTGGGGCTTTAGCGCAGCCAGGCCTTGCTCGGTCTGTAGGTGCTGCTCTTGCTGCAGCTGCAAGCGGGCAATGTTGGCCTTGTGCCGGTCTAGCGCCTGCTGCTGGGTCTGTTGCTGCCGCTGTAGGGTCTGGCGAGCCTTAATACGTTGGTCTAATGCCTTCAGTGCCTGTTCAGCTGCCAGGAAGGCTACATGAGCGGGCTGGTGGACTTTGCACAGTTCAACAGCCTGCTGGGCTCGAGCAAGGGACTGCTGCACCACACCTAAAGTCTGCTGTTTGGCCCCCAGTTGAGCCTGGGTAGCCTGCTGCTCTTGCTGTACGGTTTGGATAGCCTTCGCCTGCTCTACCAGCTTTGCCCGCTGAGCCTGCACCCTGCCAAGCTGAGCTTGGAGCTGACTCAGCAAAAGCTGATTCTCGGCCAGTTCCTGCTGTCCGGTTTCGTAGCGTTGCTGCAGGGTTTCCCAGGTTTCCAGCCGTTCGTCGAATTGGGTGATCTGGTCTTTTAGACGGTTCACCTCGGCCTCGGCCAGACGCTTTAGGCCAATCGTTTGTTTGTAAACCTGCTGGTACTCCTGCACCTTCAGCACATTGTCAAACACTGGCTTGCGGTCGTTGGGCGTCAATAAAAAGTCGGCCGTGAAGGTTCCCTGGGGGACGCCAACGGTGTTGGCAAAGAGCTGCCCCAGATCGGTTCCAGCAGGCACACCCAAATGCTGCCGTAGCCAGGGCATCACCTCGTCTTTGATGCGGGTATAGGGCAAGCGCTGGTCAAGCTGCGGATCGTAGAGGGTATAGCCCTTGGTGGTGCAGCGCTCTACCTCATAGGTCCGGCTGTCTTTTGCTGACACCAGCGCCACCCGCACTTGGGCACTCTTGCTACCGTTCCGAATCAGATCTTCTTTGGTGTAGTTACCCTGGTGATTGAACAGCGTCCAGGCAATGCCCTCTAGCAAACTGGTTTTACCTGCCCCGTTCTCGCCGCAGATGGCGTTAGTCCCCAACTCAAAGTCAAAATGTCGATCCTGGTGCGCCTTAAAATTTGTCAGCGTAATCGAGAGCAGGTGCATAGGTGGGTAAATTTAGAACGACCAGTAGACAAGTGTACTATTCACCTCTAAAAATGACCGCAATTTTGTAACGTTTGCCAGAACAGGCCGTTACGGAGTGAACGCGCATGACTGTACGAAACGTGGACAATGCTGTGAACAAGGCTTATGCACAAAAGCCGTCAAACCCAAACAAGCGTTACCGCAGAGGCTGCGTTGATGGTTTACCTCATCACACCAGGGTTTATCGCTTTTCTGAGGGTCCTTTTGTTTATTTTGAATTTTGTTTATTTTAAATATGGTGGTGGTCTAATCCGACACCTGATGTTTTTCAATAAAGGCTACAAATGCCTCGAAGGGCTCAAACTGTGGCTTGAGGTCTTCCCACTCCCGTACAATTAGCAGGCACCCCAATGTTCGCTCTAGATCGTTAGACCACACATTCCATATGGATGGGTCTAAATAACGCTGCGTAGACAGATAGTGAACATCGCAAATAACAAATAAATAGTCTAGAACAGCTCGAGTCAGTTCTGGGCTACGCTCTGGCAGACACGCCGCCTCAAAGCGATGGTAGAACGCATTGTGGGGAAAGCGAGCAGTCGCCTCTTTGTGGCGCTGTGAGTAGTTCATAAAGGTGTCCACACTCCATTGGCGATGCATCATGTGGGTATTCGACCGAATAGAAACTGCCGCAAAAATTACCGAGACAACGCCTGCAATTTGCGAGGCTATCGACACAGTCTGCATAGAGTCCATCATTGTTGTTGAATATTATTATTGAGTATTGCGAGAAGACTGCTGTGCTAAGCGTATGGCTCTTTCAAACCGTCTGTCGGGTACTAGCCAAAGGATGGCAACAAGCCCATAGGTGGCAATGGCAACTATGGGCATCCATACCCCCATTAACACACCAAGGCTATAGAGCCCCAGGGATAGTTTGCCTTTGCTGTCGCGCCCAATCGCTAGCGCAAGATGAGAGTCTTTGCCGTGCAGTGTAACTAAGGCACGCAGTAAAAGGAGATAAGCCAAACCTGCGAAGAACAGGATCAGACCATAGAGCGTTACGGGTGCCGAAGTAAGGCCCGTTCCGCTCAGCCATGCGGTTGCAAAGGGCACCAACGATAGCCAAAACATCAGATGCAGATTCGCCCATAACACAGCACCGTTAACCCGGTCTACGGCATGAAACAGGTTGTGATGATTGTTCCAGTAAATAGTTAAAAACAGAAAGCTCAACACATAGGCCAAGAACTGGGGAATAATCGGCCACAATGCCGCAAGTTCTTCGCTTTCAGGTGCCTGAAACTCTAACACCATGATGGTAATGATAATGGCAATAATGGCATCACCAAACGCTTCTAATCGCCCTTTTGTCATGCTGATCACCTTTACTGAAGCTTATATCAACGAGCCATCGACAGGGCTCGACAACATGCCCATGATGAAATAGGGACATGGGCGGCAGTCGGTTGAGTTTGCAAAAACACACATTGCCCATCACATTGCCCATGTAGAGCCGTCAGTCTATTGCAACAAAGCTGCTTCTACGGTTAGGGGCAAAGCCAAGCCGTTACACCATCTAAACCGCTGTTGGGGTCCAGCTCATATCCACGGTTTCTTTATACCCGCTTAGTGGATCGAACGGCGGACCAGGATAGCCCAAAATCTCGGTCAGTGTGGCGGTGTTACCCTGCAGCAGTAGGTAGTAGCTTTCATCACAGGTCTCGCACTCACACCGGATCGGGTGGACGAGCGGTGGCAGAAGCCCTGGACAATCATGGGCCTTGAGGGCTGTCAGCACATCGATATGGTCTGCGCACTGATGACGGGGACAGTCAATCATGGTGGCTGTTGTTCGAGTCTGTGGACAGCAATTCTAGACAAGGTTGCGGCACGGGATTGGGTCATTTTGGTAAAACTTCTTTTCCAAATTGGTCAGCCACAGCCAAGCTGCGCCTGCAAGTAAGGGAATGCCCGACAACAGTACGCTAGCCAACAGAAACAACCCGCCGATGAAGACAACCAGAGGAATGCAGGACCAAACAACAGCACAAACAACCAGCAAGGCTTTACGAATGCGCTGAAGCCGCGCTAGGGCGAGACGACAGCTGCCGCAGTGCTGCGTATGTGAGTGGCAGCGATCCATGAGTGCCTCTACAGACTGCTCTGGCGGGAATGCCTGCCCTAGAAATGGATCGGCCCCAAACTGGTTCACCCATTTACGAAAGGCCACCACGTAGCGATCGGCTGGGGGTGGCAGCAATAAGTAGTTAGGCATAATTAATCAAGAGATGCTGAGCGTCATATCCTCCCCGCT
>CAWUKV010000269.1:0-6042 GCA_963923025.1 uncultured bacterium | reverse complement strand
TGCTCCAAAGGAGCCGCTAAAGCGCGTTCATGCCCAGCGGGCTTTACGGAATGACCTACGGCATTCTATTGCCCAAATAATTTGGTCGCCCTACTTAATGCTGGCGACGGTGCTAGTAACAATCAATACCCACAACCTAGCTATCGGCGTGATTGTGGGTATTGCTCTCAGTTCGCTGTTCTTCTCTCGCAAGATCGCCCAGCTGGTCAAAATCTCGTCGGAACTGAGTGAAGACGGGCAGGAGCGCAGCTACCGAGTCCGGGGCGAGCTGTTTTTGGTGTCGGTGAATGACTTTTTAGCCGCGTTTGACTTTGCCGAACATTGCGATCGCGTCCGCATCGATCTCACTAACTCACACATTTGGGACCAGTCCGCCGTCATGGCCATCGACAAAGTTGTGCTGAAATTCCGCGACAAAGGTACCGATGTTCAGTTGGTAGGCGTCAACGAGGCCAGCCTAGACCTACTTAAGCAGTTAGCAATTCACGACAAACCAGGGGCAAAGCTAGGGGCACATTAGAGCCTGCACATTCGAGGGGGCTCTGACAAATAGCTAATTGCGTCCCTGTCACATTGAACGGTCCTGTTGCGGAAACGTCGAGTTAAAAAATATACCTAATCTGTCTCAAGCGCTATGCACAGTTGCCTGCTTGTGTCTATACTCTTTGGATAACAAAAGCGTGTAGATCTTTCAGATACGTTGCCCAATTGAGCTTCTCCGGACAGAACTCGCATCATCATCGTTTGATGAGTTAGTAAAGTCGGGAACCTGGGTAGTTTGAAATAGGTCTATAGGCTGTGGAACAGGAATTGAGCGACTTCTCCTGTAGAAGCTGTTAATTGTTTGTTTCAGAAGGTTATACAAAATACTGAATAACGCCGCAAATTGCGCTGAAATTCGGTTGACCAAATCCAATAATCTCCATTCAAAACGGCTTGCCGTCAGGGCCATCCTGCCACTTCAAAGGATGCGCCCTGGTTTTACCTGTCCTTAACCAAAACATAACGGCAGGATAACTGTCTCTCCATGCTCTCTTAATCTAAGACGCTTAGATTGCTTCGTGGCTTGTGCAAGAAATTTGTCACTAATTTTTCCGCCACGGAGTGTGTAGATAATGTTTATGAGCAAAGTAAAGGTTCTGGGCGCTGCTGCTGCTACTGCTGCAACCCTGGGTCTGATGGCTAACACTGCTATCTCTCAGAGCAGCAGCCTAATTGCTATCGACGGTTCCAGTACTGTTTTCCCTATCTCTGAAGCAATCGCTGAAGAATTTATGGGTGCCCAAACGGGTGTGAACGTCACCGTTGGCGTTTCCGGTACTGGCGGCGGCTTCAAGAAGTTCTGCGCTGGTGAGACTGCCATCTCTAACGCGTCTCGTCCTATCAAGGACAGTGAGGTCGAGATGTGTGCTGAGAACGGCATTGAGTACGTCAAGCTGGACGTTGCTTACGACGCCATCACTGTTGTCATCAATCCCGAGAACACTTGGGCTACCGAAATGACCACCGAGCAGCTGGCTATGCTGTGGTCTCCTGACTCTGACGTCGACCAGTGGAGCGATATCGATCCCTCCTGGCCCAGCGATGAGATCAACCTCTACGGTCCCGGTACTGATTCCGGCACGTTCGATTACTTCACCGACGAAATCAACGGCGAAGAAGGCGCTAGCCGTGCTGACTATACTGCCAGCGAAGACGACAACGTACTGGTTTTGGGTGTTGCCCGCGACGTGAACGCTTTAGGCTACTTCGGTATGGCCTACTACCTGGAGAACCAGGACGCGCTGAGCGCAGTTGCCATTGACGATGGTGAAGGCGACGAAGGGTTTGTAATGCCCTCTCCGGCAACGATTGAAGAGTACGAGCCTCTGGCCCGCCCCATCTTCATCTACGTCAACAAGGCTGAGCTAGATCGCCCTGAAGTTCAAGCTTTCGTTGAGTACTACCTGAACAACGCTGGCAGCATCGCTGGTGAAGTCGGTTACGTTGCCCTACCCGACTCGACTTACGAAGAAGGTCTGGCGGCTATCCAGTAGTCACTAACCCCACACTCAGTGTGCATTACCTTGAGCGCCCTGGGGCTGGGTTAAGGCCCCAGGGCGCTTTATTGCACCGCTCTGTCGCTTGCGTGGCCATTTCGTGCTGTGACAGGCCAGATCACCATATTCGGTGTCTCAACGTATAGCAGCCGTCAGATCCGTTAGGACAAGGCTGCCCAGCTCTTTTTTGGGCCATTTCGTTCTGTACTGAGCAGAATCGCTGTACTCGGTGCCTTAACGTCAATGGCGAAGACTCCCTCTCTCTTTCAGAAGCGCATGGCTCCTTCAGCTGATCGTCGTTCCCACGATCGCCTGTCTCTACTTGAGCAGGTAGGTGAGGTTGTGTTTCTACCCGTTCGTTTTCTGGTTCGTCTGCCGGTTCTATCCGTCCAGATCGTTCAGTTCTTCTCAAAAGAAGTTCTTACCCGACCAACCGTCTTAGCTGCGATCTTGCTTCACGGCGGTTTATTGGTTCTCCCAGCGCTAGAGCTGACCGAGCCCGAACCGGAAGAACTCAATGCGCCTGAAGAGGAGGAGGAACCCATTGAGGTGCAAAGCCTGACTGACTTGGTGGCCGCCTCTCCAGAGCCTGTCGCACCGCCCCCCGAACAGCCGGCTGCACCGCCCCCGGATTCGCCCCCTCCAGTACAGCAGCAAATCATCACAGAAGTTCCACCCGATCTGCCAGAAGAAGAACTGCCACCCATAGAAGATATTCCGCCAGAATCTTTCGATGAGCCCGATCTCCCCGAAAATACGCTCAATGACCAGACGCCCTTCGACCAAGGGACAGCACAGTCAGGCCTAGTTGGAACAGGCGCTTCCAGTGGATTGGTTGATGCGGTACCCGCATCTTCCTTTAAAGATGCTGACCAACCGTTCTTCTTCTCTCCCAACTCGAACGGAAGATTTACTGCCCTATCCAACCCCCTCGACTCAGTACTGACAATGTACTATTTCGATACGGTCACCTACGGCGCAAATGCGGGGTTTGATGAGGCCCAGAAGCTAGCTGCTGCCAGTGGCTACTTCTTACAGAATGCTCACCCCCCCAACTATGGCAACAATCCGTTGTACGCAGTCGTAGATGATGGTGGCAATATTGTGAGCTACCTGAGTTTAATCCTCCCCGTGGACGAAGACAGCTCGATTTTGGTGCTTTGGAAAACGCCGCCCATCTAAGTCGTCTATCTAAGCCGCTTATCTAAATCCATTGCGACCCAGCAACGGAGCAAGCTTCGAACCACTGACGCTACCGGCAAGCCGTCATCTCCCTTTGTTTCCAGTCCCTTTCGTCTCCTATGAAACTCGGCGCTCTCCGTCCTCTCTTCCTCCTTGTCCTTGGTGCCCATGCGGCACTGCTGGCGATCCCGATTTCCGGTGCCTCCGATGAGCTGGTGCCTGCCCCCGATCCCGAGGGGGACACCATTACCGTGACTCGCATTCCACCCCAGGAGGATGCCGCTGCTGCCAAGGCAGGCAGCCCGGCCCCGGCAGGGCACCGGGCGGCTCAGCCGCAGCCAACGGTGACTGCAGCCAAGCCTGCCGCTGCGCCTGCTCAACCGGCTACTGCTGACCGTGCGACGACTCAGCAGCGCCGTCAGACAACAACTCGCCGGAGTTCCGGCTCGGCGTCCGGTTCTGAGAGCGCGAACAATCGTGGTGATACATCTAACTCATCATCGGCTACACCAACCAGCGAGAATTCTGCAGACGCTGGTGGTTTAGGCCCCTTACCGGAGGAGCGCGAACCGGCGACACCGCCCCCACCCCGCACAACCGACAGCGCTGAAACTAGCTTAATTGCGGCCCTACAGACTGGTGCGCGGCAGGGTAATGCAGAGGCATTAACGGCGTTAATCGCGTCTTTCAATACCGCGTTTACCTTCAACAACATTCAAACGACGCCCAGCGATGAGGTAGACAAGACCAATGCTTGGCTAGAGCAGCTGCAGCAAGAGACCGGCAATGCCAACCTTACAGAGCAGGCATTAACCACCTCGCTGAAGATCCCTTACCCATTGGAAGAAACCATCGGCTTTGAACGGAACGAATGGGCCTATGATCGCGATTTTGTTGGCTGTTTGAGTCAGGCTCCTAACCCGGCTACGGTGGGTCTCTATTTTGATCAGCAGGGCGAACTTGTCGACGAGCCTGTTTTGCTGAGAAGTTCTGGCTATCGGTTTTTAGACACCGAAGCGCAGGCCCGCGCTGAACGATTTGCTGGCCTGCCAGAAGACCGATCCGGAAAGGCGTTCACTGTCCCCATAGAGGTCGAGTACAGCGAAGACCGACAGATGCTGGGTGGTATTTGTTCACCTAACGAATCTGTGGCGCAAACCAACGACGGCGAGTAGCTCAGCTTCGTTGAAGTAGGTGTTCGCGCTGTTTGGCTAGGGACCCCTGAGCCTCAGACCTTGGTGCGGTCGGTCAGAATTTCGTACCCGTCTTCAGTGACTAATACGGTGTGCTCGAACTGAGCCGATAGCAGCTTGTCTTTGGTTACGACGGTCCAGCGATCGCGCAGCGTTTCCGTCTCCTTGCTGCCCTCGTTCACGATTGGCTCGATCGCCAGCGTCATCCCTGGCTGCAGTGTAATGTTGGGCAGCTGCGTGGTGCGGAAGTTAAACACCGAGGGCGGCTCGTGGAGGTTACGACCCACGCCATGTCCGGTAAAGTCTTCGACAACGGTAAAGCCGCTCTGGTTGATCGAGTCTTCGATGGCCCCGGCAATGTCTAGCAGCGTATTGCCTGCTTTTACCTGATCGATCCCAGCGTACAGCGCCTTTTCTGCCGCCGCCATTAGCGATCGACCTCGCTTGCCAACCGTGCCGATGGGAATGGTGATGCAGGAATCTCCATGGAAACCTTCGTAGTAGGCCCCAGTGTCGACCTTCAGCAGGTCACCCGCCTTAATTACCGTGCGGTTTCTGGGAATGCCGTGGACGACCTCATCATTCACGCAAGCACAGATGCTAGCGGGGAAGCCGTGGTAACCCTTAAAGCTGGGTTTCGCCCCCATTTCACGAATGCGAGCCTCAGCATAGTCGTCGAGCTCAGCGGTGGTCATGCCTGGCTCAGCCCGTTCTGAAATCTCTTTCAGGACCGTTGCTACAATCTTTGACGCCGCTCGCATGGTGTCGAGTTCGGCATCGTTTTTAATTTCGATGGTTTGACTACGGCGCGGCCCCACCATCACCGGGCGGAATAGGGTACGGTTCAAAAATGTGGTGATGAGATTCATAGCAGTGAAAGTAGGGCAAGAACTGACCACCCTTAAGTATGAACCAATTTAGAGTTCACAGCCATTGGCCTGCTGCTCAGTCGTATAGTAACGACATAGACTCGTACAGCCTGATGTAGACTGTTCTCGTTCAGCGCCTGACTAGTGGTCATAATGTCATAATGACGAGACGAAACTAGCAAGCCCGCATGACACCGTATGACAGTTTGTCGGCAACTCGCAAAAAGATTAAATCGAACCTAGCCTTTCGGTCGCAACATAGCGTAGTATTGTAGACCGTGTGCTTTTTTCAAGCTTATGAACGCTGAAGCGATTATCCGCTCTATCGAAGCGGAACAAATTAAAGACGACCTGCCCACTATCTATGTGGGTGATACAGTTCGGGTCGGTGTACGAATTCAAGAAGGCGGCAAAGAGCGCGTTCAGCCCTACGAGGGGACCGTCATTGCCAAGCGTAATGGTGGCATCAATGAGACGATTACCGTTCGTCGCATTTTCCAAGGGGTTGGCGTCGAGCGGGTGTTCCTGCTGCATGCTCCACGCGTTGCTAATATTAAAGTGCTGAGACGAGGCAAGGCCCGCCGGGCCAAGCTGTATTACCTGCGCGATCGCGTTGGTAAGGCAACCCGTCTGAAGCAGCGCTTCGACCGCGCCCTGTAGCGCTAGGTCCGTTGACCTTAGCCTAGACAGGCCCTACAGTCTTGTGCGTCCTTAGTTCAGTTGGTAGAACGTCGGTCTCCAAAACCGAATGTCGGGGGT
>CAWUKV010000268.1:0-6053 GCA_963923025.1 uncultured bacterium | reverse complement strand
TGCTCGAAAATTAAAAACGCTTCGTCTTCTCAATCTATGTTGTTGTCTAGGTTCTGAGACTAAAGAAGAGGTTGCGTTTCCGCCCCCTCCCTCTAGCGCTTTATAAATATAGCGACAGGTATTCAGTTGTGTCAACTGATTGCACATAACTTCTTTTTCGACCCGTATCCCTCTCTCTACAAAGGATTCGGGCTTTTTAGTGCCAATTCTTAAGGAAAATAGGTGAAAAAATTTTTACGCCTTGCCACAGAAGCGGGCTTCTATCCAACGAAGGAACAGGCTTCGTAGGCAGGTGCAGGCCTACATGTTTAATTCAGGGCAAGCTGAAGTTTGAGCTGGTATTGCCAGTTATGAGCTACCTGAATTGGGAGAAGACAGATGCTGCCACCTGAGGTTGTGACTGAGCCCTGGATTAAGCAGTGGCTGCGTGAGGATATTGGTCGAGGGGACTGGGCCGTTCAGGGGTTGGGAGCGACATCGCAATCCGTTGGTTCCGGATACTGGGTCGCAAAAGCTCCCGGCATTCTTTGCGGCTTACCACTGGCACAGCAGGTTTTCTCAGTCTTGGATACGCAGGTCAGTTTTACACCCCAGGCTCAAGACGGTGACGCCGTCGAACCGGGACAAACGATTGCTGAGCTATCGGGACCGTTGGGGTCTCTACTGACGGGAGAGCGGGTTGCCCTGAATCTGGCAATGCGGCTCAGCGGCATTGCTACGGCAACGCGGCAATATGTAGACAAGATTGCATCCTATCCTACCCGGTTTGTGGACACGCGCAAGACCACCCCCGGCCTGCGCATTCTCGAAAAGTACGCCACACATATAGGAGGCGCACAAAATCACCGCATGGGCCTGGACGATGGGGTGATGATTAAAGACAACCACATCGCCGCGGCGGGCGGCATCGAACCGGCATTGCAGCAGGTTCGCCAGCGCATCCCCTATCCCCTCACGATTGAGGTTGAGACAGAATCCATAGCGCAGGTGAAAACTGCAGTCGCAGCCGGAGCCGACATTATTATGTTGGACAACATGGAACCGGGCCGACTGCGTGAAGCAGTTCAGCTGATTCGGGCGTCCGGCAAGGGCATCAAAATTGAGGCGTCGGGTAACGTGTCGTTAGAGACGATTGCGGCGGTGGCGGCGACTGGGGTGGACTATATATCGAGCAGTGGGCCGATTACGCGATCGCACTGGCTCGACCTGAGCATGCGCATCAAAACGCATCCGTCGCCTTGAATTCGTACCAGCCCCTGCAATGGGCCAAAGCCGGTAGTCCCACTCACCAAATGGCGACTGCTCGGGGTCAGGCTGATAAGCAAAGCCATAGGTGATGCGTTCCTCGGGGTCCATCCATCCACCCGTGACCCGATCACCCGTTTTGAAGTAGATGCCGCCCTCTGAGTCCTGAGCGACCGTTTTGACGGGATAACGCCCAATCTTTGAAACGGAAGAGTGGTCGGCCTGCATCAACGCTTGTTCAAATCTGGGAATCGTCTGCCGGAAGGCGATATGACGCGGTACTTTTTCGGCAACCAGAACGGGGACAATAGCCACGCAGAGGAGCGTCAGCCCTAGAATGAGATAGGACACAGTCCTTCTTTTGCGGGTAGTTGTAGCGATGTTGACTGGCCGAGACTCTTGTACTGCCCCAACGGCAGATTTGCGGTTAGCTGGTGCGCGTACCACTTGCCAAACCATGCCCCCGAGGCCAATACACAATACAGCCACAACACCAAAGGCGACGAAGGGTTGCAGTAACACCACATAGACAAAGATAAGAAACAGAAAAACATCCGTTCCTTCCTCCAGACGGCCAGGTACTAAGCTTGCTTGAATCAGCCCCGCGCAGCCTGCCTATATCGCTCCACAGCAAAAGTAAGCCAAGACTTTGAGAATAACGGCCCAGGATTTCTGCATCAGCTAACGGGAAATGGGTTCTATCGATTGAAACTCGTACCAGTCGTCAAATAGGTGCCAGGTGTAGTAGGACTCGTCACCAAAAGGCGAGCCTTCAGCGTTGGGCTGGTAAGCATAGCCACGACTGACGGTGTAGCCCTCGGACCACAGGCCAACGGAGGGATCAGAGTCGAGGACAAAGTAAACCCCACCCCGCCGATCTCTGGCGGCTTGCTCTACTGCGTACAGCCCTAGTTTCTGAGGGGTGGTCTGGCCGTCTTCTAAAGCAAGGGCAGCAGCGTGGAAGTAAGCACGGCTATGGGCTAGCGCTAGACGACGGGGAACGCGCAGGATGACGGCGGTACAGCTAAGGGCTAAACAAATGCAGGCACTGGGCCGTAGCCAGGTGCGGTGTCGAGCAACGGGGCGTAATCCTTTTGCAGAGCCATGTAGCGGTTGAGGTGAAGTCTGTGCAACGCGGATATAGACCTGACGAATCCCTAATCCAACCCCGATTAGCACTGCCAGCCCAGCCAACGTCCAAGCCGCCCAGGCAATGGCCAGGTTGAGTAGGACGAATAGAAAGAGAACGCTGCCCCACACAGCATCTCCAAGGCGACCGGGCACCAGGCTGAGATGGATCAGGCCATAGCTGAGCGCGATCGCAACCCCGCAGACAAAATATTCAGCTAGCCACCGCAACCTCGCCCACATGTTGTCTCTATACCTGTCTATTCGATAAACCGAAACATCAGCGGATAGCGGTAATGCCGACCAGCATGCCCCATGGGAACAACGCAACCCACGCAGCTAAGCAAATGACAAGCCAGCGCTCATCACTGCTGAGGAGGCTGCCGGAAGTCATGGCGGACGGGGTCAAGCCGGATTACGAAGCATGTAGAAAGCTACAGGCTGTAAACCCAACATTCCCAACTCAAATGCCTGGAGGAAGAGCGGTCATGCTAGTTTGCTGCAATTTAACAGGTTCGCTTAACAGCAAACGCGGGTTGAATTGGTTAATTTAAGTACGATCTGTAACTCGTGAGTCCGTGTCCCAACCGCCCAAGATTGTCCGCCTTGACCTGCTGGATACCGACTATGCCCAGCTGGTAGAGGGTGAACCAATTGCAGAAGCCCGAGTCAGCCGCATCGACACGACTGATTCGCACGCCATTAAGTACGTCCGTCGGCAAATTTCCCGCTACCGCCACGGCAACTTAGACAAGGAAGGCAAAGATGACGCCCTATTTAATATCGGCGCGATGGTTGGGTTGATGACACCCTCGGACGTAGAGGACGTGAATGATCGTCTGCGCTACGAAGGACGTCTGTATCTAACTGACAGCGAACGGCAGCAAATCTTTAACTGGCTCTCCGATGAGCTAGATGTCCACCTGCACGCAGCAGGTTAATCGGCCTAGAGATTGACTCCAAAAGTTTGCAGATGAAGTGGGATCGTAGGGATCCATAAGGTGAGAAAATATTAGCCAGATGAAAAGCTGATATATCAGTTTTTAAGCTGTATCGCCTTACACTGCAAACGCCTACACGCTAAACAATGGTTGCTGTCTTCCCAAACTCACAACAGTCCCAAAAGCCATCTTTGCCCTGGCTAATTGAAGGGAGGCCGGTCCTGTCCGGCTGGGAAGCCGAAATTGAAGCCGTCACTCGCTCTAACGAGCCAGTCTTTTTGCCTAACAGCAATCTGAAGCTGGACGAGATTACAGCGGGATTTGCGATCGCACTGCACATGCACCAGCCCACCATCCCGGCTGGCCCCAACGGCGAACCGATCAGCAACCTGCAATACATGTTCGAGCATCCCTACGACGGGGATAACCATAACGCTGGCCCCTTTGCCTACTGCTATGCACGTATGGGCGATTTTATTCCTGAACTGGTAGCGCAGGGCTGTAACCCACGCGTCATGTTTGACTACTCTGGCACACTGCTGTGGGGCTTTCAGCAGATGCGACGGGACGACATTTTTGACAAGCTGCGGACCCTCACCTGCAATCCCCAGTATCAGCCCTATGTTGAATGGTTGGGCACGTTCTGGAGCCACTCGGTCGCGGCCTCAACACCCTTACCCGATATTCCATTACAAATCCGCGCCTGGCAGCATCACTTTGCCAGCTTATTTGGGCTGGACGCACTGGCCCGAGTCAAAGGCTTCTCCCCGCCAGAGATGCAGCTGCCCAATAACCCTGACACGCTTTACACCTTGGTCAAAGCGCTAAAAGACTGCGGTTACCAGTGGATGATGGTACAAGAGCATACGGTCGAGACCTTGGATGGAGAGGGCATCCGGCGTCCACATTGGCCCCACCGGCTGATGGCTCGAAATTCTCACGGTGAAGAAGCCAGCATCACTGTCCTGATCAAAACTCAGGGCTCAGATACCAAGCTGATTGGGCAAATGCAGCCTTACTACGAAGCTCAGACCCGATCTCGGGATCAGCTGGGCGGCGTTTCTGTGCCACCGCTGGTCAGCCAAATTTCTGACGGGGAGAACGGCGGCGTGATGATGAACGAATTCCCCGGAGCCTTTAAGCGAGCCTGGCACGAGCAGCGTCAGCAGGGCAATCGGGGCACCGTCGGCGTTAATGGGACCGAATATTTAGAACTGCTGGCAGCGGCGGGTGTACAAGACAGCGATTTTCCCACCTGTCAGGCCAAGGGGCAGCAACAGCTGTGGGAGGCGGTTGGGGATTCAGCAGAACCGGAACGGGTTGAGGGTGCGATCTCACAGCTGAACGCGCGCGACGATTTCTCTATGGACGGTGCATCTTGGACTAACGATCGCAGCTGGGTTGCGGGCTACAACAATGTGCTTCAGCCGATGGAAAAACTCAGTGCCCGATTCCATGAAGTGCTGGCTTCACAGCCTACCCACGCCTCCCTGACACAGCAACCGGCTTATAACGAGGCGCTACTTTACAACTTGCTGCTGCAAACCAGCTGTTTTCGCTACTGGGGGCAGGGCACCTGGACTGACTATGCCCAGGCGTTTTACAAAAAGGGGCTGGCCTGCCTGAAAAGCGGTCTTGGCTAATTAGGTAACTTCCCGTCACGTCAATACCCTGATCCTGTGCCAGTGGCTGTGATCCCAGACCAGCGGTGGCATCTAAGACCTGCTATATTTGCGCCCATAGACGGGCAGCTTATGACGTGAGCCCGCAAGATTTACGACCGTTTGACCACAGTACTGTATACTTTGCTCATTTTCTGGGCAGCTTCTTTTACTAAAGAGGCTTTTTGCCCCGTAGCCCTGCTGAATGTTCCTTTTCGTGAGCGCCGAGTATGACTCAAACTAGTTCCTCAGACCAGCTCATGGCCCCGTCCCAACTGTCTGCGGTAGATGGGTCCGCTCAAATGGCCGATTCTTACGCCGAACAGCTGATGGATGAGCTGTTCGAAGATGTGGACAGAATCCTGGATGGCCGCAGTACCCCACCGCTACCGCCGGTTGATCCGACCTCAACTACCGCCTCGGCCACCCCATTTATGGCCAATGCTCAACCCTTTGACGCACAAGCGGTTACGTTGCCTGCCATGCTCGTCCCGGTCGAAGCCCCGGACGACGACGCTGCATCCGACCTCGAGGAGGAAGACACCCAAACCTCATCTCGGCGACAGGCGTTCGTTCAGTGGCTGCCTCGTTTGGTTCTAGGTGCCGCCTGCATGTCTGTGTTAGTTGCTTTCGGCTTCTGGCTGGCCAAACAGCAGTCACCCCAACCTGCGCCAGCTGCTGCCACAGCAACGGAGGGGGTTGAAACCGCTCAGACACCCTCAGATGAAGCGGCTTTCGGTGAGTACCTGCTGCGATCGCTCAACATTCTCAACGGTCAAACCCGCGCCCAGCAGGAGACCGCAACGGCGGCATTACCAACGGTTGGCAACAACGGCACCACCGCAACCACCGAAGCAACCCGGCAACCCAATATCATTGAGCGGGTGTTTGTCCCCGTCTTCCAACCCAACTCATCAGCAAGAGCGCCTTTACCGGCTCCTCAGCTGCAAACAACAACCCCTGCGCCGACGGCCTCAGCTGCGGCCCCTGCAACACCAGCCCCTGCCGCACCGGCCCCTGCACCCACCACCACAGCGGCAGCCCCTATCCCCAACATTGCCCCAGCCCGCCCCCCTGC
>CAWUKV010000267.1:0-6060 GCA_963923025.1 uncultured bacterium | reverse complement strand
ATTGCCACCAGCTGTTCGGTCAGCACAGCGATCTCGGCTTGCAGGCTAGCATCGACCACCGGTGTGGCTGTGGTGTTGACCGTGGCATTGCTAGCAGGCGTCGGCGCAAAAGGATTGGGCACCTGCAGGTTGAGGTTGTCGACAAACTCGCGCGCCTCCTTTTCCGTTAGCGCCCCCCGCACTTCTAGCTCATCCGTCAGCCGCTCAAAGTCTGTGCCAATGGCCGAAAACTTTTCGGAGGAGCCCTGAGGGTCCTGTATGGCCTCTACGGCTGAAGCGGCTGCACCCAGCGTTACACGAAAACTTTTCTGTAGCAGCTCGGTCATTTGGTCAAATTCCATAGGTGCTAAATCCAGATACTAAACTTGCAGATAATTTTCAGAGAAGTGGGAGCTAACGGAGTGACGACTGCATCCAGTACATCTAGGTTAAAACATCCCAATGAGACGTAGACGTCGCAAACTGAGCGATCCCGTCTATTCAGCACTTACAAACGCTGAGCGTCTGCAATAGTCACCACTTACGGTAGCCAGATGGTCTTCTACCCGTATAGTGCCTTACCCAGCGGATGGGCCGCTAGTTAGGCCACCGCTTCGAGATACAAGTTCACATCCTCAAGGATGCGCGTCAGCTCAGCTTCCGTCGTCAGACGGATCCTATCGTCCCTGACGGTGATCAGCAGCTTGGCCGCAAAGGGACTAGCCCAAATGTTGGGGTTGCAAAAGATCTCTAGAAAAACGTCACCAGCGTACTGGTACTCCATGGACTTTAGGGGGGTTGGCTTACCCCCCTCGGCCTTGGCCGCAGCCGCCGATTTCAGCAGGGTGATCAGTTCACCCAGCGCAGTTTTGAGATTCTCTGCATCCGCTGCCGAAAACGCAAACCGGACTGAGCCTTCTACCAGATTGAGCGTGAGCTGATTGGGGTCGATCATGTTTCAAACCTACTCCCATTCGATGGTGCCGGGCGGCTTGGACGTGATGTCGTACACCACGCGGTTGACCCCAGATACCTCGTTCACAATGCGGTTAGAGATCGCCTCTAGCAGTTCGTAGGGCGCACGAGACCAGTCTGCTGTCATGCCGTCTTCGCTGCTCACTAAGCGGAGCACAATCGGGTGCGCGTAGGTCCGCTGATCGCCCATGACGCCGACGCTGCGGATCGGCAGCAGGACCGCAAAGGTCTGCCAGAAGTCGTGGTACATGCCGCGATTGCGGATCTCTTCACGCACGATGTAGTCGGCATCGCGCAAGATGTTCAGCCGTTCGCTGGTGACTTCGCCAATAATCCGAATGGCTAGACCCGGTCCAGGGAAGGGGTGCCGACGGACGATCTCTTCGGGCAGGCCAATGGAACGGCCCACATTGCGTACTTCATCCTTAAACAGCTTGCGCAGCGGCTCAATCAGCTTGAACTGGAGGTCTTTCGGCAGGCCACCAACGTTGTGGTGACTCTTGATTTTGACCGCAACGCGTTCCCCAGTCTGGGGATCCACGTTGGTATCGGCGGACTCGATCACGTCAGGGTAGAGCGTACCCTGGGCCAGGTAGTCGAAGGGGCCGAGGCGGCGGGACTCTTCTTCAAAGACGCGGATGAACTCGTGGCCGATGCGCTTGCGCTTTTCTTCGGGATCGGTGACGCCTTCTAGCTTAGACAGGAAGCGCTCTCGGGCGTTGATGTACTCCACGTTGATGTGGAATTTGTGGTCAAACATCTCCACCAGCCGCTCGGGTTCACGTTTGCGCATAAAGCCCTGGTCAATGAACATGCAGGTGAGCTGGTCGCCAATGGCGCGGTGGAGCAGGAAGGCTAGCGTCGAAGAGTCAACGCCGCCGGAGAGGGCCAGCAGCACCCGCTTGTCGCCCACTCGCGCTTTGACCTCGCGGATGGCTTCTTCGACAAAGGCTTCAGTGGTCCAGGTCGGCTCACATTCACAGATGTGATAGACGAAGTTACGAATGAGGGCGATGCCGTTCTGAGAATGCACCACTTCGGGGTGGAACTGCACGCCGTAGAGCTTGCGCGTATGGTCAGCGATGGAGGCGCAGGGTGTATTGTCCGTATGGGCCAGCAGTTCGAACCCTGGCGGCATCTCGGTGACCGAATCGCCGTGACTCATCCACATGGTGGAGGCTTCTTCGACATTGGTCAGCAGGTCGGTGGGGTCGTCGATGTGCAGCGAAGCTTTGCCGTACTCGCCCCGTTCGGCCCGCTCGACCTGACCGCCCAACTGCTGCACCATGAGCTGCATGCCGTAGCACACGCCCAACACGGGAATGCCCAGCTGAAAGATGGCGGGGTCGCACTGGGGCGCGTAGTCGTCGTAAACCGAGCTGGGACCACCGGAAAGAATGATGCCTCTCGGGTTGAGCTGCTTGAGCTGCTCAATAGAGGTGCGGTAGGACAGCACCTCTGAATAGACCTGGGTCTCGCGGATGCGGCGGGCAATCAGCTCGGAGTACTGAGAGCCAAAGTCGAGAATGACCAACATTTGTCGATTGAGGTCAGGGACTTTTTCGGTCGTGTCGACGTCTGGGGTGTCGGCAGTAGATGCGGGGTGGGTTTTAGCAGTCACGGTGAATCCTGAGCGCGAGGGAAGGGAGGGGATTGCTAAAACAGATTGGTTATGGGGACTAGGTTATGGCGGCTATGCCTAGGGCTAAACGGGCCTGAGATTATTTTTTAGCGGATTTTTTAATTCAAGGTATTCTTACACATTAGCAAACGCGAGTCAGTAGCGCCTCACTGTTGGCACTCTTAACAATGATCTGACGAGAGCGGTCAAACAGGATGGAGCCAACCTGCACGGTGCAATCGCACTGCACCTGAATATATTTTTGGGCACGGCGGTCGATACGAGCTGCGATCGCACCATACACCGACTCTGCTTCACCCCACTCCCGCAGCAGCCCCAGCCCCGCCTCGGTGGTCTCACAGGCCAGCACCTGCTGAATTTGCGCTGTTGGCAGCCCCACCTCTGCGCAAACCGCTGCCAGAATTTCTTGCCGAGCATCGGCCAGGTGATGGTGGGTGTGAAAAATACCGCCCGCCAGCTTAATCAGCTTGCCGTGATAGCCAAACAGCAAAATGCCGGTGATGCCCTGTAGCGCAGCCTCCACCAGCAGGGGACCCAACCAGTTCGCCGTCTTGATTCGGCACTCGGGACGAATGCCCTGCTTCAAAGCGAGATCCAGCCCATTTTCCCCCAGGCAAAAGACCAGCGTATCCAGCGTCTTAGCCTTTTCCTGTAGCTCAGCCCGAAAGGTGTCGAGCTGCCCCGGTGCACTCAGCGGCTGGGCAATGCCCGTGGTCCCCAGCAGCGACAGGCCGTCCACCACCCCAAAGGCCGCATTCGAGGTCCGTAGCGCCAGGTCCCGTCCCTCCGGCAAAATCAGGATGACGCGAATACAGTTACCCGCTGGCAGTAGTCGGTCCAGGTTAGTGTGCAGCAGTCGCCGCGCGTAGGCGTAAATCGCCGGGTCCTCGCCCTGAATTCGCCCAATGCCTTCCCCGCCTTCAATGGCGACCCGCTCGCCCTGCCACCACTGCACAATCGCCCAAATTGGCGTTCCTCGGGTGAGGTCCAGGTTGTCGCCAGGGTCGCTGCGGGTAATGGCCAGGGCAGAGCCATCATGGAGCGTTGCTACCTGCCCAACGGGAATATCAACCTGTTGGGGGGGCTCCAGCAAGTCTAGGGTGACGGTCTCATATTTTTTGGTGGGGTTTTGGAGGTGCTGGAGGGCTGCGATCGCGCTAGCACAGGCAAAAACCGGCAGCGTATAGCCAGACCTAGGGCCAGACTTAGGGGACAACGTCATCTCAGGCATCTTGAAGCAGCGTGGATAGGCCCCTTAGTTGTAGCTGAAGGAACACCACAGTCAGTTGATAGAGTGCTGGGTCATAATAAACCCAACAACCTTTGACTGCCGCTGCTCCTTCTATGCCCGCCATTGACTATTTGCGCATCAGTTTGATTG
Source organism: uncultured bacterium (assembly GCA_963923025.1). Classification (GTDB taxonomy): domain Bacteria; phylum Cyanobacteriota; class Cyanobacteriia; order Phormidesmidales; family Phormidesmidaceae; genus CAWUKV01. The sequence goes on along the minus strand of CAWUKV010000267.1, from coordinate 2,083 downwards.
ACCGCTGTAATTTTCAATGCGTCTATTGCATGCCAGAGGGGGCTGATTTGCAGTACGCACTGAAAGAACATTGGCTAAGTAACACAGAGCTGATCCAGCTACTCAAGGGCGTATTTATTCCCCTGGGCTTCTACAAATTTCGGCTGACAGGCGGGGAACCACTGCTGCGTCCCGGCATTGTCCCATTGGTCGAAGAGATTGCTAACCTGCCCGAGACTCAGGATCTGGCGTTGACGACCAATGCCTACCGGTTAGCTAGCATGGCGGCAGACCTAAAGGCAGCAGGGCTAAACCGCATCAACATCAGTCTCGATTCTCTCCAACCCGAGACCTTTGAGAAGATTACCGGCGCCCAAAATAAACAGACTAGCGGTCGACAGCGCTGGCAGCAGGTCTGGGATGGCATTCTCGCCGCACATCGGGCAGGCTTCTCGCCGCTAAAGCTAAATGTTGTTGTTATTCCCGGCGTCAACGATCAGGAAGTATTAGACCTGGCAGCACTGACGCTAGATAGAGACTGGCATGTTCGGTTTATCGAGTTTATGCCCATCGGCAACGGAGACCTATTTGACCGCAGCGGCTGGGTCGATTCTGAAACCATTCGACAACAGATCCGCGATCGCTGGGGCATAGAAGAGGCTACCGTAAGAGGCAATGGTCCCGCCGACATCTTCCAGATTCCTGGTGCAAAGGGGACCTTGGGATTTATTAGTCAGATGTCAGAGTGCTTCTGCGATCGCTGTAATCGTATGCGCCTATCCGCCGATGGCTGGCTGCGACCCTGCTTACTCAACGAGACGGGACAGATTGACCTACGGACCTTATTGAGAAGCGGGGTGGAGATTGGGGAGATTCGAGATCGCGTTGCCTACCTTCTCGCCGCTAAGCCCGACATTAACTTCAAAATGCGCGAAGCCGGAACCACCGGAGCCTATAGCCGCACTATGTCGCAGATTGGGGGGTAGCTCCTCCAAAGCGCTCAGAATAAGACATTGAAGCCTTCTTGACTAAAATGCTGATCGTGTGTCAGCACTGCGGTGAGCGATTGTGCTTCCATTGTCACCATCGAGATGCAGTCAGCCAAGCTGTATCCTTTGTCTATTCTTGCTTCGAACAGCGCTAGTCCAGAGAGGAAGGAGTTTCGACTTTGAGGAATGACGAGAATTTGATCACCACTGAGAGCGTATCGAACAACCTTTGTTGCTGCTTGTCGCAGGTATTGGCCTCGCTTTGAATAGAAGGCTAAAAACTCGGATAAAACTTCATCGATTGTCACAATCGGTACGTCATTATTCTCGCTAGTCCACGCGATGACGGCTTGATGTCAAGTATCTTTCGGATTGATAGAGGCAATCCAGTAGAAAGCGTCTGCAAATACAGCACTCATTTATTCAGCTTGGGTGTTCCGTGGATGTAGTGATCGTGTTCGGCAGCACCGTCTTCTGGTAATTGAGCGAGTTCTGCATTGGGAATAGCCTGGGCTGATTCCAGCATGATGTTAAGTAAGCCAGGTTGCTGAGGCTCCACCGACGGCGTCGGAACGCGCGGAGAAACACCAAACCGGCTTAGAGCATCTAAGAATGCCGAATGGTCAATCCCTGCAATCTCAGCGGCGCTAGTTTCCAAAACTTCACCCACTTCGTACCACTTTACGGCTGCCGCAATTCGCAATTCCTGTACGAATTGTTCCGGCGTACTCCGCGTCGAGGAGAAAATACTTTCGGGTAAATCCAGTTGGACCTGAACCATGGATAGCTGCCGTGAAGGTGACATATCCAGTGTAGTGGGTCTGCTTCAGAAATATAATCTGCGCCATTTGCCATTTAGGTTAGGTCACCGGGAGAGGTCATCCTGCTCAGCACATAGCGAAACGGCGTGCAGGCCCATCCTAACGGATCTGTGACTGCTATCCGGGAACGTTAAGGCTAGCGCTGTATCCCTGGTTAAAACCTCCAAAATTATGCTGAGATGGAAAGCGAGCCACCGTTTACTGGCTGTACTCACCCTCATCATTGTCATCCTTAGTGGTAGTTTGTCACCCGCCGTCTATGGACAAGGAGCGGATGAGCTAGCACCGTACTAC
>CAWUKV010000266.1:0-6065 GCA_963923025.1 uncultured bacterium | reverse complement strand
ACCTAGAGCATCCCGACACCCCCCACGGCGTCTACGGCTTCCTCACCGCCGCGCTAGAACAGAGACGACAGCAGGGCCTGCCGCCCTTCACCGTCCTCTCCTGCGACAACCTTCAAGGCAACGGCGACCTGGTCAAAAAAATGCTGACGGCCTTCGCTCAGCAGCAGAACCCTGACTCAGCCCGCTGGATCGAAGAGAATGTAGCCTTTCCCAACAGCATGGTGGACCGCATTACCCCCTCCACCACGCCTGCTGATATTGAGATGGTGCGCGATCGCTTCGCCATCGACGACCGCTGGCCCGTCGTCGCAGAACCGTTTTTACAGTGGGTGATCGAAGACCATTTCTGCGCGGGCAGACCCGACTGGGAGACCGTTGGCGTCCAGATGACAGACGACGTCAAACCCTACGAAATGATGAAACTGCGGCTGCTCAACGCCAGCCATTCGCTCATCGGTTACCTGGGGTCACTGCTCGGCTACACCTATACTTCCGAAGCGATGGCCGACCCGCTCATCTGCCAGGCAGTTGAGCGGCTAATGGACGAGGTCACGCCCACGTTGCCTCCCCTCCCCGGCATTCAGCTCGAGGACTACAAACAAACGCTAATCGAGCGATTTGCTAACCCCAAAGTGCACGATCAGCTCGCTCGCCTGTGCCTCAACGGTTCCGACAAGGTACCTAAGTTTATTCTTGGCAGCCTGCGGGACAAGCTAGAGCAGGGTGGGTCAGTGACCTATTTGAGTTTTGCGATCGCACTCTGGTTCCGCTACCTCAACGGCACCAATGAACAAGACCAACCCATGCCTATCGACGACCCCATGGCATCACTGCTTACCGAAAAAGCATTGATGGGCAAAGATGACCCCACACCACTCCTCAACATCGAAACCATCTTTGGCAACTTGCCTGAGTCTTCGGCGTTCGTAACTGCTGTCACTTCTCATCTTCAGCAGCTCTACGCAATAGGAACACGGGAAACAGCATCCAGCCTGCTGAACATGGCGATGACGCAAGCGAACCTAACCTTTGGACAGGTTATGCCTGAAAGCTAGATTTTTGGACAAGTTTTGATTTAAGCAAGGCCTGCCTGTCGTGGATCGCAGGACGAAAGAATAACGTTTCAAGCCGAAAGCTGGACAACTTATCCTTTAAGCCCTGGACAACTTATCTTTGAAGTCACATGTATATCTGTGGCGAACTCATGCTGATTGCAGTAAGCAGACTCAGCTACAGGCATTCACGGCGTAATTGAGCTGGGTTGCGATGATGGCCCTTGAGCCACTTCTAAGCTAACTTCTAGTTCGTGTTGTTCTGCTCTGATTGATAATTAGATCGCCTTAACTATTTGACGGCATGTCATTCCGTAAAGCCCGCTGGGCATGAACGCGCTTTAGCGGCTCCTTCGGAGCAACGAAGTCGTAGACGCTTGCGGCTTCTCGAAGAGTAGAATCTCTCGATGTGTAAAGCTTTCGTCGAGATGCTAAAGCCCTTTGGGCAATAACCCTTCGGATATGGGCTAAAACCTAAGGCTTCGCGTACCGACAAGTTACGCCGCTGGCGTCGCTTCGCGCGTTCATGTCTGAAAGGCTCTACGGCATGACACGTGCCTCGGTTTATTTATGGCCATATCTTATTGCGACCTTCGTACGCTCCAAAAAAAGATTCGAACGTTGAGTAGCTTTTTGAGATTAAATTTCTCAAATTGAGACTCAAATTAATTTCGGCCAGTCTCATTTTAAGACGATTGCGCGTACTCCAGTCAGGCCCGTGCTAAGGAGAGCGAGTTAATTAAGGTGAGCTTATTATCTTGACAGAGCTTTCTAGTCAACCAACTTGAGTCAGCAACTCCACCAAAATGAAGAGTACTAAATTGAGACTGCAGTGAATCAGTCTGCGTCTCAAAGTAAAACAAATCAGTCTCAATTTAATGCGTTCCCCTTTCACTGAGACATCTTCTCCAAACTGTTCCAGTTTTTAGGTTTTTTGCGTTGATTCCGACGTTAGGACAGCCTTGCCCTAACGTAAACAGCGGCTGCCACAACAGATTTCACTTCATCACGGACATCAATTGAGCGGAGGCGCATCATCCGCTGGTGGGCCCGACCTTGCCGACGGATCAGGCGTTCCCTTCACGCAGCGCTGCACAAAAGGATAGATATCGGTCGTGTAGTAATGATAAATACCCTCCGGAAATTCTGGTGTCGCCGCAAACCGGCCATTGCATTCATCCAGGTCACCAGAGCCCTCAACATACTCATAGTCCTGAGAAAATGTACCCATTGGCACCAAGTCAACACTGGGACGGTCCGGATCTGGCGTGGCTTTCAGTTGATAGCTAGGTTCCATAATCCGTAGCTCACTCGTACCAGCGTCAGCGTCACTGTAGCCATACCGCGCATACAGAGGAAACCCATCTACCGCCCAGCCAATGAGCTGCATCGATTCTCCAGCTAAATTCTGTTCCGACAGCATGCCTTCGGGAATACCGTGATAGTGATAGACACCACCCCGCTGCACGTGGGCGTGATTGGCATCTTCACCAAAGTCAAAGGTTGATTGGCCCAGCGCTTCCATTGTCCAATCCCCAGTGCTACCCGGCCTCAAACTGCACTCAGACACATCGGTGATATCAGAGGCACACCGCCCACCCGTTCCAGGATTAAAAATCACCCCGTTCAGCGCATAGGCCGATACGACAACCCGCTGGCCAGCGCCCGACCGCGCAACAGGATTCAGCGGCATCGTAGCATTGACTTCGTGGGTCGTAATGGGGTTACGCTCCCCCACAAACTGTTCACCTGTTTGATGGTTTGGCACACCATTCGCCACTAGCCGCCGCTGCCCATCCTCGCAAGACCACTGCACCTCACTTTCTAGCTCCAGTTGTTCATTCACAGCACGGGCACTAACATCGCAAAGGACACTTGACGTATCAGCCTCAGTTGATGGAATCGGCTCCCCCAAATCTTCGTCTGGTCGCGCCCTTTCTGGCGGACCGCTAGAAGGTGGGCCGCCAGAAGGCCTGTCTTGGGCAACATCTTGAGTCACGCTTTCTTGGCTCTGCTGGGCCCTCAGACTATGTAATCCGAATGCCAGTACCGCGATCACAACACCAGATGTAAGAACAATGAGTCCTACCTTTTTCATGGATATAGCTCCAGTTGAGGAGAAAGCTAAATAGCGCACATAAGCTCGTGTTTTATCAACGGTTTCTAACCAACTTTGTTAAGGGGCTAAAGTCGAATCTCAACATCCAGGGAAGCGCCATCCCGGGGAACGTCGGCAGGTACTAGCCTGTCGACTTGACGGGTATCGGGTTGTCTAACAGGTGGTCTGGGGCGTGGGTGCAGGTTCCGGTGGTGCTGGTGGCCGCTCAACTCGCTGAGCAGGCCGCGGTTCTCGGTCACGAGCTTGGGCGCTAGTGGCTACAGTTGCAATCAAGCCTGCACAAGCGATACTTGCTAATGTTGTAGACAGAAGACCTCTGACTGTTCGATTGAGTTTCATTTTTCCAACTCTCTTGAATGTCATGGTGGGCCGTCTCTAAGTGAGTAAAAGTTAAGTGGTTTAGAGGATTAGGCCCGAACTATTGCCATTAAGCCGGTCGAAAATTACAGTACTGCCCTACTTTGAATTACAGTTTTGTAATTCGGATACGGTGGAGTTTTTTGTGCCTAAGCTTTGTAATTGAAGACAGCCGCTACTGCAGGAGTCCACCCATTGAGCGATGCGCGTTTTGTTTGTAGAAGACGAACCCAAAATTGCGAACTTTGTTCGAACTGGCCTAACCGAGCAGGGATTTGTTGTGGACTATTGTGACAACGGCAACGAGGCACTAACGCTAGCGTTAGACCAGGATTACAACGTGCTAATTCTCGATATTATGGTGCCAGGAAAAGATGGGCTGGCGATTCTTAAACAGCTACGGCAGTTTGGACGGAGCACGCCCGTCATTTTGGTCACGGCCCGCAGTGAGCTAGACGACCGGCTAGCGGGACTCAACCTGGGGGCAGATGACTACATCACCAAACCCTTTTTTGTCGAAGAGCTGGTGGCTCGTATCCACGCGGTGGTGCGGCGCAGCGTGGGCGAACGGCAGAACTTGCTGATAGTAGCCGATCTTAGGTTGGACCGAATTACGCGCGAGGTGAGCTGCCAGAAACAAACCATAGAGCTGACTACGCGAGAGTTTAACCTGCTGGAGTACCTAATGCGATCGCCCGGTCGCGTTTTTACCCGCACTCAGATTCTGGAACACGTTTGGGGCTACGACTTCAACCCAGGCACCAATGTGGTAGACGTGTGCATTCAGCGGTTGCGCAAGAAAATTGACTGCGTGGGTGACCTGAGCCACATTGAGAACGTGCGGGGTGTTGGCTATCGGTTCCGTGCGTCTGAGGCCTTACCGTGAAGCGGTCCTTTCGGTTACGTCTGTCCCTATTGTCAATGGCGCTGGCCGGTTCGGCCCTCGTCGGGTTTAGTGGCATAGCTTGGCGGCTGATATACAGCGCTAAGCTGAGTCAGCTAGACGCTCGGTTAGAAACCCAGATTGGGCGCTTCGCTAGACCGTTGCCCGCTACTGGCAACCCACGGGATTGGGTCCCAGACTTCACACGAACCACAGATACCGAAGCAGGTAGTGAGATCGCGCTGCAAATTCTCGATGCTCAAGGCGACCTCTTTTACCAGTCAGAGAACTGGGACGCTGCGTTCAATCGCCCTAGTCCATATCGGCCTCGTCCAGCACACTTACCCTCATCCCCCCTGCCCAGTGACAGGGCTAGCCGACCGCCGTCCCCGTCCCCGCAGCTTCGCCCAGTGACGCGGCACACAGCAGATGCCGGTTGGCGAGTAGGTGCCGCCAGCTTTCCCGCCCATCAGGTTGCGATCGCAATCAACCTACAAGGACTCCGTCAAGACATGGCCGTTATCCGCAACACCTTTCTTGTTGCCATTCCCGCCGTCTTGCTACTGGTGGCTGTCGGGGCCTGGTTGCTGTCGGGTAGTGCCCTCCGTTCGGTTCATCAGCTAACGGTGGCGATGCAGCAGACCACCGCCACTGACCTCAACCAGCGCGTTTCTTTGACCGATGTAGACATTGAATTTACCGCTCTAATTGAGGTATTTAATCGCATGCTAGCGCGGCTAGAGCGCAGCTTTTTGCAGGCGTCTCGCTTCAGTGCCGACGCTGCCCACGAGCTCAAAACGCCCCTTGCCGTTCTACAAGGCGAACTCGAACAGGGTTTACAACAGGCTGAAACGGGGTCCTCTCTTCAGCAAACCCTGGGCAGCCTCCTAGAGGAAGTCCGTCGCCTCAGTGGAATTGTTCGCAAGCTGCTGCTGCTCTCGCAAGCGGATGCTGGACAGATGAGGCTGAACCGAGATTCCATCGATCTTTCGCAGCTGCTCGCCGTCCTAGTGGAGGACGTGGACCTGCTTGCAGATGATCTTTCGATCCGTGCTGACATTTCTCCCAATCTTGTTGTTCAAGGAGATCGAGACTTAATTACTCAAGTGCTTCAAAACCTTGCCAGTAATGCAGTCAAATATAATCTCCCCAATGGATGGGTTCATATTAAAGCTAGGCAGCGGCAGCAAAAAGTTCAGATTTCCGTTGCAAATGCGTCCAAACCGTTGTCGAAAGCAGAGCGCGATCTCATCTTTGATCGCTTCTACCGAGGCGACCCTGCCCGAACTCGTCAAGTAGATGGACTAGGTCTAGGACTTAGCCTTTCACAAGAGATTATTCGTGCCCACCAAGGAACGCTGATTTTAGATGATACGCCCAGCAATCAAACCTCTTTCATCCTATGTCTACCCGCTGTTGCAGATGCCCCATAGCAGTGTGCTATCGCGCTAATCGATCGATCGCAGTCGACTATCTTGAACCCGAACAGTGCGACGGGAGGGAAAACCTTGCTCGGTTGATCGGTATGGATCAATCGTATTCTATCTTTCCATTTAATTAAGCAAATGAACCTATCAAGAAACCGAAATTGCCTTGACATATTACTCCGGCGGCCAAACAGGAGCGATAGAATAGGAAAAAGAGTACAGGAGAA
>CAWUKV010000265.1:0-6100 GCA_963923025.1 uncultured bacterium | reverse complement strand
TTAGAAATTCGCACCTGAAAGGGGGAAATTGGCAAAATAAGCTGTCATCTGCTGCAAAAGCGAAAAAGACTAGATGATCCCTTATCGTCTCTGCTTGTCCGTTCATTAGAACTACAGCGGCATAAATCCTCCCAGAACAATCGCGACACCGGCACCAATTAGCGTGTTAATCACATTAACGACATCATGGGTTAAGCCCGGTACCCGATCTTCAAGGGTGGCACCAATCAAACTCTCAGCCGTCGTTGCCACAAATGCCGCCACGACACACAGCCCCACCCCAAGCAGCGAAATAAATCCAATTACCCAAGCAAACGCGGCCAGTATGACTGAACCGGCAATTCCCGCTAACGTTCCCTCCAGGCTGACCGCCCCCTCGGTACCGCGGGGAACAGGCTGCAGCGTCGTAATCAAAAACGTTCGACGGCCATATGCCTTGCCGATTTCAGTCGCGGTTGTGTCTGACAGCTTAGTCGCCAAACTCGCCACCGCTCCCAAAATCAAAAGTTCCCGCCAAATAGACGTGGGCGACAGGTACTGTACCCCGGCATAGGCCAGCGCACAGACCGCTGCGACCAGGGCTGAGCCCCAGACGTTGCCAGGGCCACGCACACCAGAACGGGCTTCTGCAATTCCGGCGGCTTCTTTTTCGGCCAGCCCAACCTTAGTCACGGCGGAACCCACCAAGAAATAGAGCATTGTCACGGCAAAACCTCGCCAGCCAAAGCTGCCCCAGAGCAAGATGCCCAATACCCAAGCGTTGGCATAGCCGAGCGGGGTCAGCAGCTTTTTAGGGGCAGCAAAAGCAACACCGAGTAGGGCCGTGTTGATTGCGATCGCAACGGCCCAAGGCGTCAGTGCCGAAGTCATTAACTCGGGCGAAAGCTCAAGCATGGACGTTTGCTGTAAAAGGTTAGGGCAAGAATAGGGCACCCCACCGTAAAAAGAAAGGTTTCCTCTGCCCTGTCCTCAACCTAGTGGGTGTGGTGTTCTTGATGATGGCCGTGATGGTGATGCCCGTGTTGATGGTGCCCATGGGAATGGCCGTGATGGTGTCCATCTCGCTCATGGCCGTGATGACGGTTGTAGTCCACGTTATTCACCACAACCTTCAGGTCTCGATTCACCGTTTGCCCATCTTCCTCTAGCAGGTCAGCGATCAGCGGGTCAGCCCAGCGAGCTGCCATCTGTGTAAAGTCAGGGTGGTCGTTCACACAGTCCATGCGCACATAGGTCACATCTGGGCGCTTCTTGCGCAGATGCTGAATGATGTGGTCGACATCCAGCAGCGTTTCATGGTTCTCGGTGGCAAAGCCAATCGGCATAAAGACAATAGCCGTGGCTCCCAGGTCCATCAAGTTTTTCGCAGCCTGGGTCACGTTGGGCTGGGTCCACTCGATCATCGGCGTGTCGTGGTTGAGCCAACCAATGGACACCAGCGGAAACTTGTGAATCAGGCGATCGCGCACGGCATCGTACAGGAGCTGACTTTCGGTAATGCCGGAGGTAAAGCCCTTAGCCTTATGGGGACAGCCGTGGTTCATCAGCAAAACGCCCGTCTGCGACGGCAGGTGGGCCACTGCCAAATCATCCCGAACGCGCTCCTCGACCAAGCGAGCCAGCAGCTCAATGTAGTCGGGCTCGTTATAGAAAGACGGAATATAGCGCGTCCCTTGCAGCCAGTGTTCGCTATTATCGGTCAGCTCTGACAGGGCATTGTTGACCTGCTCAACGGCAATACCGCTCGTAAAAATCGAATCAACAACCAGCAGGGGGTAAATCAGCAGCTTCGTAAACCCCTGATCTTTGATTTGCTCAATCACTTGGTGCGGCAGGTGCGGCGCACAAAAGTTAAAAGCTTTAAAGACCTGAACCCGTTCGCCCCAACGATCCTGCAGCGCCCGCTCAATGCCTTCGCGCTGCCGTTCAAAAATCTCATTGTGCGGTGAGATGAAGTGATTGTGCTGGTGACTCCACTCGTGCAAATCAAACATGGCCAAAAGCTTGGCCAACGGCGGATACACCCAAGTCGGAACAGGGGCAAACTTTGCAGTTAACAGATTCAGCGCCTGCTCGTTGTAGTTCGCAAAATCCTCATAGCTTTCCACTTCGCCATAGCCCATCAGCAAAACGGCAACCCGGTCACTGGCAGCTGTCGTTTGTCCTTGGGGCGTCTGTTCGCGAGGAATTGCAACCATAAACTGTGCCTCGAATGAGTGTGGGTAGTCCACAGTCTAGTTAGTATTTCTACGACGGTAGACTGCGATGTGGCTCAACGTTAGCGCGCTTAACCCCTGGCAGGTGAAAGCCTTGGGGGAACTTAAGGCCGCTGAAATCAATCACTACACGCCGTTAGCTGCCGTAATATTTAGCGTTGAAACTTATTAGCTTTATGGCAATCCGCGAAAAGGCTGAGCTGGATGACGAGTCACGGAGCGCTGTGCCCCAAAAGAAACAGCCTTACTAGGAGGCTTTAGCAAAGTGACCAAAGTCATGTGCCTACTGCCAGAGGCGACGGCGACTTGGGCCTTTGAGTCGTTCATGGGCATCCCGTAGCAGGTTGGGAATGGGCAAGTCTTCAGGACAGCGCGGCAAGCAGTCTCCACAATCCGTACAACGATGCCCCTGTCGACCAGGAAACCAGTGCCCCGCTTTTTCGAGCATGCGATAGCGGTACTGGCCGTAGGCGGTCATGTTGTAGGCTACGGCCAGGTTGCGCAGCCGCAGCACCTGGGGAATGTTAATCGCTTCTGGGCAGGGCAGACACTGGTAGCACTGGCGGCACCGGTCCGTGCCTAGCGTCTCAGTTGCAGCGGCCTCAAGTCTTGTAAAAGCATGCATCTCTGCCGAACTGAGCGGTTCGGTCGAGAGGGTGGGTAGGCTGTCGAGTTCCGCCACGTTGGCCGGGCCCAGGCTTAGCGTTGTAATGCGAGGGTCGCTCAGCAGCCAGCGATAGGTAAGGGCTAGCGGATCAAAAGGGGCACATAGGTCCCTGAGCTGATCCGAGGGCTGGTGTAGCAGCCCGCCCTTATCGGCAGGAGAGATGATGAAGATGCCCATGTCCTGCTGGTGGGCCAGCTCGACGGCGGGCGCTAGGTGCTGATCAAAGTAGTAGTAGTGCAGGTTAATGAAGTCAAAGGCTTGGGTTGCGATCGCGCCCTCCACCACCGCCAGCGGCCCGTGGGTCGAAACCCCCAAATGCCTCACCCGCCCGTCAACCACAAGCCGCTGCATCCCCGTCAGCATGCCCGACTGCACCTGCTGTAGATGGGCTATCGTGTTCAACCCGTGCACCGCTAGCCCATCCACGTAGTCCAACCCCAGATCTCGCAAAGATGCTTCAAGCTGCCGTTCTACAGCGTCAGCATCAGCAGTGGGCGTAATTTTGGTGGTAACGAAAAGGCTCGCACGTGACAGCTGTGAGTGCTGAAATAGCGGCTGAAACGCCTTGCCCAAATAGCGCTCAACCTGACCGTAGGCCGGAGCCGTCTCAATATGGGTAATACCCAGCCTTACCGCCGCCTGAACAACTGCAGTTGCGACTTCAGCCGTCGGTAGTCGCATGGTCCCCAGGGACCCAACGGAGATGTCGCGCTGAGTTCGGCCAAAACGGCGTTGTTTCATCATCGCGGCTCACTGCATGGCCTACTGCATCACATCGTTACCGGTCGCTAACTTGGTCGGTAGCTCAGTCGCTAACTTGATCGGTGGCAGGCATATCCTACGCTGGGTAGGCTAATCCACCACCTTACGCAGCAGCTTTGTTTAACTGTCAATAACTGCAAATCTTCGAGATGATACAAGCAGGTGGCAGGCGCTGTCTCAGCCTTGATCTAGTGCATCGGCCAATTGGTAATAACTGACTGCGACGAGACAGGCGACCTGACCGCCCAAGAGCAATCGCCAACCTAATTCTTCAGTTTCCGTGCATTCTCAACCAGACTTTCCGCAAAGCGGTCAAAGCGTTCAGCCAACTTATCATCCTTGAGTTTGCCCTCAGCATCAAACGCCTGCCACGCCTGACCGATGGCAATCTGCTCGGGAATGACCCAGGCATGCACCCACCGCATGATTGTACGCATGTCATTGAGCGAGTTACTGTTCGACTGTCCGCCCAGTACGCTAATTAGGCCAGTGACCTTACCGTCTAGATGCTCAAAACTCATCAGGTCCAGCGTATTTTTAAGCACACCGCTGAGGCTACCGTGGTATTCCGGCGTTGCTAGCACCAGCGCATCGGCTGCTTTTACCGTCTCACGCAGGCGGGTGACGTCGGGGTAGTCGCCATAGTCATCGCCACCATCACAAAAGGGCAGGGTTAGCGATCGCAAATCCAACAGCTCAACGCCTGCCCCTAGCGCTTCTGCCCGTTCCAACGCCTGCTTCAGCGCCTGGTAGCTGTGAGAACCAGACCGTAAACTACCGTTGAGTCCAACAACTCTAGTCATGAAATAGCATCCTGTTGCAATGTTTGACTATGATTCGCTCGCCAGCTTATTCATAATCGTCACGACTTCATATTAGCTCAAATTTGAGATTTAAATGCGCCTCACACCGCTGACCTCAAATGCCGCTTCAGGAATGGCAGACTAGCTCTGGCACTTGAGCAGACCGGCGAAAGAAGATGGGTAACGGGCGGCGAAAACCAGGATAAGAAAGGGCAGTTTAAAGACCAGAACGTTAAGATGAAGGTCCATGCTGCCGTATGTAAGGTACCTGCCACAGTCGTCAGGGTATTGTTTGACCTTGAAGCGCTGAGGATGGGAGCCCGATGACCAGCAGTGGGGTTACGTTCACGTCTTAACCTATCCAAAAACATCCGCCGACTAAGCTGCGACATGAGAAAATCTGCCTCGACTCGCTCCCGAATCGCCTCCAAGTTAGGTGCGACCGCCGCCATGGGCTGGCTGCTGCTTCAAAGTCTAGTAGCACTACCCGCGATCGCCCAAAACACCGAAGAAGATTCTGGGCTGACCTACGGTGAACTGCTAGAAAAAATTGACGCTGGCGAGGTCGATCAGCTGGAGCTAGACAACGTGCGGGGCATTGCCCGCGTCAAGCTGAGGGGTGACGGTGAGGACGAGCCCGCCACAGAGGTCAAGCTGTTCGTTAACGATCGCAACCCCGAACTGGTCAACCGGCTAAACGAGGCACAGGTCGACTACGACGTCGCTCGGGTTACCGACAACAGCGCCCTGACTAGTCTGGCTACCACCTCTCTACTGGCCCTGATCTTGATCTTTGGCCTGATGATGATCCTGCGGCGTTCGGCAGGGTCCGCAGGTAACGCCATGAACTTTGGCCGATCCAAGGCCCGCTTCCAGATGGAAGCCAAAACCGGCATCGTATTTGACGACGTGGCCGGGATTGAGGAAGCCAAGGAAGAACTGCAAGAGGTCGTCACCTTCCTGAAGAATCCTGAGCGGTTCACCGCCATTGGTGCGCAGATTCCCAAGGGTGTACTGCTGGTTGGACCGCCAGGAACGGGTAAGACGCTGCTGGCTAAGGCCATTGCTGGTGAGGCCGGTGTCCCCTTCTTCAGCATTTCAGGTTCAGAATTTGTCGAAATGTTTGTGGGCGTCGGCGCGTCTCGCGTACGAGACCTGTTCAAAAAAGCGAAGGAAAACGCCCCCTGTATCGTTTTCATTGATGAGATTGACGCCGTGGGCCGCAAGCGCGGTGCCGGTATCGGTGGCGGTAACGACGAGCGCGAGCAGACCCTCAACCAAATGCTGACAGAGCTGGACGGCTTTGAAGGCAACAGCGGCATCATCGTCATTGCTGCGACCAACCGGCCCGACGTGCTGGACCCGGCCCTGCTCCGTCCCGGTCGTTTCGACCGCCGTATCATTGTGGACCTGCCTGCCTATAAAGGACGGCTCGGCATTCTTCAGGTCCACGCCCGCGACAAGAAGCTGTCAGACGAGGTAGATTTGGACGCGATCGCACAGCGTACGCCCGGCTTCTCTGGTGCTCAGCTCGAAAACCTGCTAAACGAAGCGGCCATCCTGACGGCACGCCGTCGCAAAGATGCAATCACACCGTTAGAAATTGACGACGCCATTGACCGTATCACCATTGGCCTCAGCCTAACGCCACT
>CAWUKV010000264.1:0-6206 GCA_963923025.1 uncultured bacterium | reverse complement strand
AAGGGTTGGTTAAAGCATTCGACTGCGTCGAGGGGCTCCAGCGTCAAGAACTTCAATGGCAGGAACTGTCTCTAGCAGCTCGACGAATGCAATAGTGTCGAAAAAGAAAAACTCACCGACCCTTGTGGAACGATAGCCGCTGTTAACTTACGTCAGGGGAAGTGGCGGCTTTTGAGGCCTGAGTTGGCCTACGTTTTCAGCTTCGGAATGCCTTGGGCGTCACCCCGATCACTTTTCGAAATTGCTTGCTGAGATGGCTGTGACTGTTGAATCCACACTCCAGAGCAATATCAATAATGGATTGATCAGTCTGTTTCAGCAGTCGTTTGGCCCGTTCTAATCTTTGCTGAATCACGTATTGATGCGGCGAAATTCCCATGGACTGCTTGAACATGCGGCCAAAATGAAACGGGCTCATATTCAATAATCCAGCCAGGTCAGCTAGCTTAATGTCTCCGGCCAAACCGGCATCAATGTAGTCTAAGACACGCTTCAGATGATATGTCGGTAACCCCCCGTCATAGGTCGGCAGCTGGGCTGACGTTGCCCCATAGTTGCGTAACATCTGCACCGCCAGCACATTTGCCAGAGAGTCTAGATATAGCCCGCTATTCGGTTGACGGTTCTGCATCTCTGCCAATAGCAGCGTAGCGATCGATTCAAGCTGCTGCTGCCGACTTTGAAATGTTGGCACTAACGTCAGGCGATCGCCGTCCCTTCCCAAGGTTTCCTCTGCAACCCGCTTTAGGAATGATTCTGGTAGCTGAATCTGTAGACAATTTTCATCCCCATCCCATCTCGTAAAGAGCGGTGTGTGAGCTGGGGTGAGCAACATATCACCATGACGATATAGCCCAGTATGGGTTTTCCCATCCTGAGTATGCTGGTAATTCATGGGGCGTGGCTTCATACTCACATACAGCGTATGCGCTGCCACAGCAGGAACGTGCGCTTCACCTGGTGGAAATTGAAGATGCTCAATCTGAATGATTTCCGTGGCCAGAACTAGATTTGACTCGCTTGGATTCGAGTCCTCAGGCAATGAATCTTCTGTCTGGGGGTGAGCAAGAGCCATGGGGTTAAAGCATAGTCACATTGCTGACATCAAGACCATGACCATAAGTCACAGCCAAGGTTTTCTTTGCACATCGAAATTTGACTCAATAGTAAGCGTTATCCCCTAGCCTCGCAAGTCACCGCCAGACGGTGCCAATCTCGCCAAAAAAGGCAAGCGACGCTTGCTAACTCTCCGTAGAGTAAGGATGTCTTCATTAAGGGAGCAACCCAAATCATTCACCTTGTGGTAGTCCTAGGAGTAGGACGGTTAGCGCGTAGCAAAGTGCCCAAGGCCACAAAATAACAAAGCGCCAAAGCGGTGATCAGTCGCTTTGGCGCATTTGCTAACAACGTTGTTTTTCGGTCAGTGACCCAGTCGGATGGCCTATCCGGTGGGCTGAATCGTGAGCTGAGACTCAGCAGTGGGACGCTTGCGTTCGCTACGCCGTACTCCGCCTGTCCGCTCATATTCATCACTGTCCTTCCCATACTTAACTGCAACTGCCAATAGAACCCGCTCAGAATATTCTGAGAGAGCCTTTTCGGTGGTGGTGAGACGGTTTTTCAACGCGTCTGCATCAGCCAGTAGGGTGTTGTAGGTATCGAGCATCTGTTGCAGGTCGTTTACCTTGTCGGTGAACGCCTTGGCCGAGATGCCGTTGCCCAGGTCGATTTTGGGGTCAATGGACTTGAACCCCGTCATACGTTCTCGAATCTTCGAAAGAAGATAGCGAGAACTTCGCTTTTGGTAGGTCATGTTACCTATCCTCCTTGTTTTGGTTTACTGTCCCTTTACAGGACAATTTCAGTGTAAACAGCAGTACGGTTGTTGCCTTGAGTGAAAGTAACGAACTTTGCAGAAAGATCTTTGTCCATAACAACTTGAGTTGTTGACGTTCAAATACTTTTACGGAGAGCGGGTGTCCATATCAACAAAAGTTTTCCTAAAAAGTCCGCTAGCAACCCTTCCCGAGTCGCTAGGGACTCTTCTCTAGCGCTTAGCAACCCCTTCCGAGTCGCTGGGGACTCTTCCTGAGTCCTTAGTAACCCCTTCTGAGTCGCTAAGGACTCTTCCTAAGCCGCTGGAGACTCTTCCTGAGTCGCTGGGGACTCTTCTCTAGCGCTTAGGAACTCCTTTCGAGGCGCTAGTAACTTCTCCTAAGTTACTCGGAACCCCTTCCGAGTCGCTAGTAACCCTTTGTAAGGTGGGCACCGCCCACCAAAACTGATGCTGACACCGGGCACTCTAAACAGGTCACACCCTGCACCCATATGCCCAACTACCGTCGCGCCTATATCCCAGGCAGTACCGTCTTTCTTACCTGGGTCACCTATCGCCGTGCCCCTCTATTTCAGCATCCCCACAACGTTTACCGTCTCCGCCAAGCCGTGAGCCAGACGAAGCGCGAGACCCCCTTCGAAATTGTCGCTGCTGCCATTTTGCCTGACCATGTGCATTTCATTTGGACACTACCCGACGGTGACAGCGATTACTCCAGGCGCGTTGGACGGATCAAAGTACTATTCACTCGATCACTGCGAGGCAAGGGGGCTCAGTCAGCCAACCTTACCAAATCTCGTCGTAAACATCGTGAAAGTGATGTCTGGCAACGGCGCTTTTGGGAGCGTACGATTCTTACAGAGGCGGAGTTAGCGCGTTGTCGCGATTATGTTCATTACAATCCAGTCAAGCATGGATTAGTGAGCTGTCCTCATCTGTGGCCGCATTCCAGCTTTCAAAAGTGGATAGCTGAGGGGCGTTATCGATTGGATTGGGGGTGTCGATGTGAAGGTAGGCAGTGCCTCCGTGCGATGAGTGTTGGTGGGCCGTGCCTACCCTCTTAACCTCTTAACCACAAAGCTCAGTCTACGGTTCTACACCCCATAGAGCTTTAGATTGAGCCATGCCTAGACCTCAGCGACAGCTTGCTCAGAATTGTTGCTACCACATCACCGTTCGCTGCAACAATCGTGAATTTCGTCTGACTCGGTTTGAATGTAGATCGGTGCTGCTGTATGCCCTACAGCGCTATCGAGACAAGTATGGGTTCAAGCTCTATGCCCTGTGCATTATGAGCAACCATGTCCATTACTTGATCGCGCCAGCGCAGCCGGAAGACTTGCCTAGACTAATGCACGACCTCAACTGGTACACGGCCATGTGCTTTAACCGCATGTTGGGGCGTACTGGTCACTTTTGGGAGAAGCGTTACCACAGTAGCGGGTTCGCAATGTCAGACTCGCGGCGTGCGTTGAACACCATTCGTTACATCCACGGCAATCCCAAGGCAGCAGCAATGCAGCAGGGGTTCTTTTACGACTTTAGCAACTATGGCAGCTATGCTCGGCTGACGCAGGACGGCTTGACCCAATGGCACCCCGCGTTTCTTGCGCTGGGTACAACTCTGGAGCTGTGCGCCGCCGCGTACCGCCGGTTTTGTCAGCGCTACAAGCCAAAACCAAAGCCCGAGCGCAAAACCCATTGGGGTAGCAAACTGCTGGCCCGACTAAAGCTCAAAGGCCGACCCAAGAAACGAACGCCGGGGCAAAAGTCGCTTTGGCAAGATTGGGACGCTCCGGTAGAAGAAATACAGGCGGTTACGGAGCAGTTTTTGTCGGCAAATGCGTACAACCCTGACATAGCACGGTGCCAGGTATCAGATCTCTAGAACAACGAGGATCGGTGATGTAGAGCGGTGTTTAAGAAAGTTTAGATCGGGCTGAAACGCTTAGGTGTTACAGTTCACAAGTCTCGATGCGAGAGAAGAAAGAGCGCTGCCCCCCACATCACCATATCCAGGGAGATGCCCCTCAGGAGCTTCCTCCCAGGAAAAAATAAAATTCTTGTAGGGCTGATAGCTGCCGTCTTTCATCCACTCAACTTTGTGACAGTAGCGCTGGTAGGCTTCCTTATGATACTTGCCATCAGCAATGCCGCCGCATTTTAGATAGATGTTTTTCTGAACGCTAAAGCCAAACTTACCGTGGCTATAGCGTAACCATAGACCGTCAAGTCGTAGCAGCGGACCGCAGGGAAACGTTAACAGGCTACTAAACAGTGCGCCAATTGCCCCGCTATCCACCCGTATCGCCTGATACATCACCTGTAGCGTGTACTGATCTGCCTTCCGCCATTCCCCTGCTGCCATATACCGCTCTAGCAGCTGATAGCTTTGTTCCTGAAGGGCTGCAATCACATCTTCAGAGACTTTCTTCCGATTTTCACACCAGCAGTCGTAGGCCAGGTTTAGCGATGTCTTGCCGCCTTGCTGCATTAGCGACTCCATCAGCGTCGTTGGGTCTGTTAGCGCCGCATACATCAGCACCACCGAACGCCATTCTTCAGGTAGGTCTAGCAGCAGCGCCTCACAGCCCAGCTTTTTAACCTCCTTAGCTGCTAGGTATTCCTGAAAGCTCCGGTGGGAAAATTCATAGGTCTCAGCCGATTCGCGTTTGACTAGGAGTTGGCTGATCTCCTCCATCTGATGCAAAAAGTCTGCTACCTCGACAGGTTCTTCGATCTCAACTTTCAGGTACTGCGCTGCAAGAGATGAGAATTCGTCAATAGAAATAGCATTGCAGCCCTGCTTCACCATCTCTAAAGCAATGTGCTGCAATACCGATTGGCTCTCTTCACATGAAAGAGACATTTCCTGATCTTTGACGGCGGGTCGATCTTCTAATAACAGCTGGAAAAATCGCTGGTATAGATCTGTTCGTCGTCGGGGCAGTTTTGGGCTAGCGCTGTAGCGGTGGAAAGTGGCAATGATGCACAGCATTAGCGGATTTCCCGCCATTGTGCGCAGCTCATGACGCTGCTCGATCTGGGCGATGAGCTTATCCGCTTCCTCCGTGGCCTTGGCCCTAACCTCCGGCGTGCTTTGTCCCCGCCGTTCTCGCACCTGGCAGTAGTACCAGCTGCGCAAAAAATCACTACGCTGCTCGTCGTCAAATTCTTGTACGTCTACCCGTGTCCAGGGCTGCTGGCCCTTGAACCGCTCAAAGCCGGGTGGACGCGAGGTCATGATGAACCTAACCGTGTCGGAGTAGTCTAGCAATGCCCGGTCAATCCAAGCGCTGACGGCCTGCTTTTGGTCTTCAGCCACCTCGTCAAAGCCGTCAAACACCACCAGCGACCGACCGTTGCCTAGCACCTCTTCGACCCAGTCGGGCGTAATGCCCAGCTGCCGACCCCGCGACAGCGAGGGAATTTGATGCTCGGCAATCAGAGTGGGCAAGTCCGGTGGTTCGTCTGAGGCCATCAGCTCACGGCAGTTGCGCAAATACAATACAAACGGCACCAGACGAGGAACCTGCTTTTCTTTACTGGTTTTGCGCGGGGCCATGCCACAGCAGTAGGCCACATGACGCATGAGGGTGGTTTTGCCGTAGCCGCCAGGGGCAACGATCGCTAAACGCCGATAGGTCGGCTCCTGCTTTGATGCTGCCAGCAGCTCCCAAATATAGCTGGGCTCCTCATCTTCTGGCTTGCCTAAATTTCCAGTAGGGCCTTCAAGGTCTTCAGAAACAAGCTGGGCCGCACCGGGTCTAAATCTGTCGCTCAGCTTCAGCGGTACGTATACATCCTTTAGCAGCGTAAACTTGCCCGACTGTGGGGCGCTTAGCCCTTCAGTAGTGTATTCCTCAACGGTTTTGGCCTGACACTGCAAATACTTCTTTTCGGTATTGGCAAAGCGCCATTCTAGCTTTTGATTCTGTTGGTCTAGCCAGGTGGTCAGACCCTGGGCCTTACGCGCACCATAGGCCTCGGCCCCAGCTCCAGAAATGTTGATGAACCCGCTAGTAAACTTTGCCCAGGCCGCCGTTGCCACCATGACCGGAAACATCAGCCCGGCCAGTACCCAGTTTTGCTGAAGCAAAAAATGCACCATCACCCAACCGCTGCCGCCCACAGGCGCAACTCGGATCACTGCGTTGACAATCTTGGTAATAAACTGTTCTTCGGGGCTGGGTTGGGGGTTACCACTCGTCATACGGTTTGCTGAACTGTCCCTACCCCTGAACTATGGCATTCCTTATCAAAAATAGCTGGTTATTTGGCAATTGTTTAAAGGCCAGGACAGACTGCCCTTTCTGCACGTGTAAGTGAAATAAATAGGGGAGACCTGTCGAGTTACTCAGCAACGCGG
>CAWUKV010000263.1:0-6212 GCA_963923025.1 uncultured bacterium | reverse complement strand
AGATATCTCGGCTACTGATGTCGCGTCATCATCACAGATTGCTGGTGAACAGGTGGATTTGGGGACAGCTGCGGAAACTGCCACCATTCCTTCTACAGCTGCGTCGGACGTAACCATTCAACCCCAGTCTGACCCTTCTGTCGTAGCTGCTGAACCAATAGCGGGTGCCTCTCCCGTTGGTTCGAGTAATGCTGAGGCCGTGAATGGTAGTGTGCTGCCAGTTGAACCCCTGGCACTAGAAGCAACACCGCCGCCTACGGTATCCGCTCAAGCTATTCAGCGTTCGACCGATACTGATGTAGCCGCAAGTGTTGTATCTTCTGTTTCTCCTGAGGGCGTCCAGCGATCGCCTGTCACATCTCTAGACCCATCCCCGGCAACGGTTGCCGACTCCACGAGCGATCTCGGCTCCTTTTCTGACATTTCTACAGACCTGTCACCCACTAAGCACGGCACTGTCGAAGCAGCACCAGTGATTTCGACTGCAACAGGTGCGGTCGAGCCCTCTACTGCCCAGCGCGCAGCGTCATTGGGTGAAGGCGCGCCTTCACCTCTACAGCGCTCTACCCTATCCGACTCTGAATCGTCAGTGTTGGGCCAGTCCCACGTCCCCACGGACTCAGTGAACAGGGGTGTGCAGCTATCAGATGCCGGAGGGTCGGAGTCTGCGATCGCAGATAGCCTACAGCGCAGTGTTGACCCGCATAGTGTTGACGCCGCAACAGTCTCGACGCCTGCTTCAGTCACTGTGGCAGACGCCATGCTTCAACGCGAGATGTCTGCTGATGGGCCTCAACAGCTGTCATCGGAAAATGCCTCAGAATGGGTTTCAGAGCAGACTGGGGATGCGTCAACACCGGGTCGCTCAACCGAGACCCTCCAACGCACCGCAGCACCGACGAATTCAGCTCAAGCATCATCTGCTGCGTTGCTATCTGGACCTGCTGAGCCGTCCCAAAATTCGACCGCTACAGATCCGATGCCTGCCGCAAGCGATCAGCCGCTGTCAGTGGTGCAACGATCCAGGGCGGGGGGTACGGCTGCTCAAGGTGAGTCACTAGAAGCAACGACCTCAATAGAGACTGCAGCTGAAAAGAACGCGCCCGTAGGTTCTGCATCTGAAACAGCACCGGCTCAGTCAAACCGGGCTGCAGCAACCCCGCAGCCATCGATGCAGCGACAGTCAGACGTTTCTGCTAACACGGTAGCGCCCAACCCAATACCCGCGCTTGCCGACGGTTCTTCTACAGCTCAGCCTGCGATTCAACGGCTGGCAGGACCGCAAAAGAACAGCACTGCCGGAGCGGATGTTAAGTCCAGTATTGCCGCATCTCAGGAGACTGTTAGCAGATCTCCCGCGCCGTCTGAGTCTTCGGACTCTGGGCCTGCTGTACAACCCAGTAGGCCAGAACGCAGCGCTGACGTGACACAGCCCATCGTAAACGCTGCCCTAACAAATACTGAACCGAATCGTCCCACTACTTCAGATATAGCCGTCCAGCGGCAGCCAGGTACTGACACAGCCGACGCTGGCAACATTGTCAACACAGCGAGCAATGCAGGTCAGCCGTTTCAGACACAGCCTGCACTTCAGTCACAGGAGCGGGTTGCTAGGAAACCGACAGACGCGCCTACGCCGTCCGTTGCTCCTGATTTAACCGTCTCCAATAATTCAACCGCCTCCGATAAAGTTGCGTCAGGAAATGCGGTTGGGGTAGGCGATGCGGCCTCTTCAGCAACCCATTCAGGTACCCATACTGCCATCCCACTGCAGCGTGCAGTGGCGTCCTCTACTGAGCTATCTGATGTTTCAGCCGAGCCTAAAGCAGAACCGCCACTTCAGCGAACAGCTGATCGGCCGGTCGAGTCACCGATTCGGCAAACTACAGCGACTCAGACGGGGTCAGATCGGACAGTCTCTCAGCCTATCCCTGCCGGGGAGATAGTTGCGACAACTGCCGATACGACCCTTTCCCGGCATATCGATCAGCGTGCCGCTTTTAATCCTCA
The DNA here is from genome assembly GCA_963923025.1 of uncultured bacterium. Lineage (GTDB taxonomy): Bacteria > Cyanobacteriota > Cyanobacteriia > Phormidesmidales > Phormidesmidaceae > CAWUKV01. Next base: position 4,202 of record CAWUKV010000263.1, on the reverse strand, counting down.
GATAGAGCGCTCGGTCGATGCTGATGGTGCTAATCCACCAACAATTCAGCCAGGGACCAATCGTCCTCAATCACTTGATGTCGCTAGGTCAACACCTTCCTCAGCAGCCAATGTTCAGCGTCAGCTCTCTGCACGTCCAGGTTCAGGCCCATCATCACCCACACCTGAGGTGCAACGTCAGGGCCTGGGGCAGCAGTCCGGGGGGCTACCTGCCGTTGTTAATGGTCAGAACAAGCCACAGATTATTCGACCTTTGACAACGTTGCGATCTCTCCCTCCACTGTCCAGCTCAAGTCAGCAGACAGCGTCCAGTCAGCCCAACGAAATTCAAAGAGCTTCATCGGCACCCGTGCCCAGCCAGTGGTCGAGTCTAGAATCGTTGGTGAGCCAGCTCGGAGGTACATCCCAATCTGGTGGCACATCCCAGGTTGATAGTAAGAACGCTAGTGGTAAGGCCGTTGACGGCAATAACTTGTCAGATAACCCTAGCCCGCAAACCGTCCCGCGCTCTCCTTTAGCGCCGTCGCAGTCTTCATCGGATCAAACAGCACATTCCCAGAACCAGGCAAGTGATAATGCGTCGGTACGCCGCTCGCCCGATGGCAACGCTGGGGCGGCTATTCCCCAACAGTGGTCCAACTTAGAAAGCCTGGTGATGCGCCTCCAGGCGGATAGCAGTACATCCGCTGCTCCAGCCCCCTCCCCGCCTGCCTCAGGCTCTACCGGAAACTCAACTCAGTCAGAACGTAACCGTACCGCTACGCCAAAAGATACGTCATCCAAATCTGAGACACCACAGCCATCCCCAGCGTCGCCCTCCCCAAAACCAAAACCCATCGTCGTGGACAACGCTCCTGCTGTGACTATTCGTCGGCAGACGTCTTCGTCTAGTCGTTCGTCTGTGATTCAGGCCAGTAGCGATGCCGCCAGCGATTTACCCCAACACAAGAGTCGTGATGCAGACGCCCAAAACTACAGCAAGCATTTAGAACTGCTCGCTCAGGAGGTCTACAGCCTCCTCCGTCAGCGCCTGTCGCTAGAGCAGGAGCGGCACGGTCCTCGCTATCCTCGGTAAGAGAACCCTTCTGGGTAATCTGCTGTTGCTGGGGCCAGGGTGATTTCCCTTACGCTTTTAACTTAAAAACCGATACCCATAGACAACACCTGCGATGAGTACCCTTGTCAAAGCAAAACTGATTGCCCAAAACGGTGGCAGTAATATTGAGTTTATGTTCAACCCCACTGAACTCAGCTTTACCCGCAACCTCAAACTGAATGACCCGGCTGGGGCGCGTACCGATGATGGTCTGCCCAAAATCACCTTTGGCGCGCCTGAAGCGATGAGCTTGAATCTCAATGGCTTAATATTTGATACCTATGAGTCGGGTGAAAATATTCTGGATAAACACATCCAAAAGTTTCGGGAAGCGGTTGAGTTTGTCGACGGCAAAGAAACGCCACCCTCGTATATTTTTGCCTGGGGACAGCAGGACTATCTTCGCTGTTTTGTGCAGTCGCTGACCTATCGTCTCACGATGTTTTTACCCGACGGCACTCCTGTACGCGCCAGCGTAGACATCACGTTACAACAGATTGGCGAAACGACCAGCTCTGGTAACACGGGAACCCCTTCCAGACGATAGGCGACTAGTGACTGACGTAAAAATTGCCAATTGTCTGTAATTTCCCGTATGCGCAGTGACCCTGTGCCCGCTTAAAATCAAATTTTATTTGTGAGATAGTTACGCTCACCAGCTGTATGGCAGAGAAATTTGTAGCGAAGCCTACGCTCAAGATCGACGGCAAAGACTACAGCTCAGATGCGGTAATAGAAGATCTGCTTCAGATCGTAGTGGAAGAGAGTCTACACCTTCCCGGCATGTTTACCCTGGTGATTCAGAATGACTACTACGGTGGGACAGCCGATCACGAGGTCTGGAAGCACGAAAAGCTGTTTTCCATTGGTAAATCAATTGAGATTGGCTTCTCTGCTAGTACAACCGATGACGAAGACTTTGATGATGCTAACAAAGGTACTGTCATCAAGGGCGAAATCACGGCAATAGAAACGCACTTTACCAGTCGCTCTCAGGCCCCGATTATTGTGCGGGGATACGATGAGTCGCATCGTCTGCATCGAGGCCGTTTCAGTCGTTCCTTCCAAAATAAAAAAGACTCAGATATTGTTAAGACCATTGCCTCTGAGGCAGGCATCTCTGTGGGCACCGTTGACACCAGCGGTGGGCCTTACGGCTATGGTGATATTGGCGGCTCCAGCGGTTATGTGTTTCAACAAAACCAGACCAATATGGAGTTTTTACGTGAACGGGCTGCTCGTCAAGGCTTTGAACTGTTCCTCCAGGACAGTAAGCTGTACTTCCGCAAGCCCAGCAGTGCGACAACGCTGAGTCTTGAATGGCTCAAAGATATTCATAGTTTCCGAGTGCGCGTGAGTAGTGCCGAACAGGTGAGTAGCGTAGAGGTGCGCGGCTGGGACTACAGCAAAAAGAAGGTCATCTCTGAAAAGATTACTAGCAATAAAAAGGTTCTGACTGAGACCGACCACGGTGCTGGTAAATCTACTGCCAGCAGCTTTAAACCCTCATCGCCTTCCCTGGTACTGGTCGATCAGCCAATATCCCAGTCGACAGAAGCCAAGGCAATGGCCCAGGCACTGTTCGATGAGCTAGGGGGAGAATTTGCCCAGGCCGATGCTAGGGGGGAAGGAAATCCCAAGATTCGTCCGGGACGGATCGTTAAGCTCAGCGGCATGGGCAAATATAGCGGCAGCTACTACGTAACTGAGACCCGCCATCTGTTTCACGAACGGATTTATACGACGGAATTTAGCGTTCGAGGGCTACGTGGCGGCGATTTGCTGCAAACTCTGGCAACGCGTAATACGCTTCAGCCCGGTCAGACTTTGATGGCAGGCATTGTCGCAGATAATAAAGATCCAAAAGGATGGGGCCGCGTTCGAGTAAAGCTGCCATCACTGACGGAAGACCACATGAGCAACTGGGCTCGGATTGTGACCATTGGCGCTGGCAAAACGCGAGGGATGGATTGGATTCCCGAGGTCAATGACGAGGTTCTCGTTGGCTTCGAGCATGGAGATATTCATCGACCTTACATCATTGGTGGGGTATGGAACGGTACCGATACCCCACCCGAAAAGCCAGAAAACTCAATTGCCGACGGCAAAGTCCGCCTTAAAACCATCAAGACCCGTGGCGGGCACACGATTCAATTTGTTGAGGAAGACAAGAGCGATAGCAAGCAAGGTCTTTACGTGACAACGGCTGGCGGACAGAAGCTGACATTTAACGATACTGAACAGTTCATCGAATTGAAAAATAAAGACGGTCACCAGCTCAAACTCGATCAGAAAAATAAGAAAGTAGAGCTAAAAACCAAAAACGGTCATCAAATTGTGATGGACGATAGTGGCAAGAAAGTAGATATCGTCTCGGCGGGTGATTTGAATGCCAAATCGGGTTCAAACGGAAAAAGCAAGAAGATTGCCGTTGATGGGAGCGAAATTGCCTTAACTGGATCTTCGAATATTACGCTCAAGGTGGGTAGCAACAAGATTGTACTGAGCACCTCTGGTATTACCATTTCAGGGACGCAGGTTTCTATAAAGGGCTCCGGCAGCGCCAAGCTTCAGGGGGCGACGGTAGACGTAAAGGGCACAGGAACTGTCAATGTTCAATCCAGTGGCATGACAAAGGTTGCCGGTAGCATCGTGAAGCTTAACTAATTCAAGGTAAAAAATATGGGTATTCAAGTTGTTGCAGGGGCCTCGCTCCAATGTACGTTTGGTGCTGCACCCAGCGTATTGAGCGTGATTCCCAAAGGTCTACCCGTCATGGCGGGTGGACCTTTAGCAGCGACGATTATGGACTACGCACCCATTGCGAACATTCCACCCTTTGGCGTGTGCTCCTCGCTAGCCAACCCGACGGTTGCTAGCGCGACGGCTGCTGCATCGGGTGTGTTAACGCCGATGCCTTGTCTACCAGTTATTCCAGCCCCTTGGACGCCGGGTTCTCCCACGGTTATGATCGGTAGCTTTCCGGCATTGAACAATAGTTCGAAGTGTTTCTGTACTTGGGGCGGGGTGGTTTCTGTGACGGTACCGGGGCAGTTTACGGTACAGATTCCGTAGTTCGAGACGAAGTGGCAGTAACTTTTTTGCA
>CAWUKV010000262.1:0-6419 GCA_963923025.1 uncultured bacterium | reverse complement strand
AAAGAGAATCCCAGCGTTTGTGCCTTTTTAACAAACAGTACCTGCTGCACCGTCTCTGGCGCGTAGTAGCGGTAGCCATTGCGGCCTCGCGCTGACGCAATCAGCCCCAGCTGTTCGTAGTAGCGTAGCGCGCCGACAGAGATCTCTGACTGGTTCGAAACTTCGCCAATTTTTAAGCGGTGGGTCGTCATTGAATCTATCCCCCACAAACGTCAAGTCCACCTTAAAGCCTATAGCTAGCTGTAGAGTCAAGGAGCAAGACACAAAACGTATTTCACCCTCGTTTCATATTTACCTGGCACTATTTTATCCGGCATTACAAGGGCAGCTATTGTGCCATTCTTCGGCCCTGCGTATCTCTGGCCACTCGTTCCTGCACCCCACCGATACACCATTTGCCGACCAGCAGTCTTTGTCACAGGGTTTCTTGTGTGATCATGGTTATGAACAGCATTGACCACGCGGCTGACGCCGTTCACCGACCTGCGGCGTCCAGCGGGCTGCCCATATCCTTCTAGCGGAACACACACGATGAAAATACAGCGCCAATCCTGGATAGCCACCCTGCTAGTTTCGGGCCTAGTGACAACTGGCTGTAGCATTGCTGCTGGGCCAAGACAGATGAGTGAGGCGGATCAGATTTCCCAGGCGGTCACCCTGACCGATACAGTGACGGTCTTTCGGAGCCCAACCTGCGGCTGCTGTGGCCTGTGGATCGAGCACATGCAGGCCGCTGGGTTTGAGGTCAAAGACGAAATCACCGAAGACATGACCGCTGTGAAACAGCAGTACGGCATACCCACAAGCTTGGCCTCCTGCCACACCACCATCGTTACCGCCGCCGACCAACAGTACATTGTCGAAGGCCATATCCCAGCCCAGGACGTAGCCCGGCTGCTGATCGAGCAACCCAACATTGTCGGTATTGCCGTTCCAGGCATGCCGATTGGTTCTCCTGGGATGGAGTCCGGCGACTATGTGGAGCCTTACAATGTGTTCTCCTTCACAGAGTTCGGCGAAATCGCAACCTTTTCCGAACATTCTTAGCCAGACATTCTTAGGGAACAGTGGGCAGATTACAAATGTTAAGACGTAGCTCTGCCACCACAGCAAACGCTGCAGCCTTACACTAGCGACAATGCTGTCCCAGAGACAACGCCCCTAGCGACAACGCCGCCGACCCCACCCACAGCGTACACGTCCACTACAATAGCGCCAGAGTTTTGGCCATTGGCCTCCGTTGCCCGTTGGCCCACCAAACCACAAACGCGCGCCCACAGCCCTATGATTGCTCAATCGTCCCGCCTGACCCTAGCCAGCAGCATACTGATCTATCTGCTGGGTGACCGGTTGACGCCCCCTGCTCAGGCTCACGAAAACCACGACCATGCCAAAGATACCGACAGCGCTGCGCCCCCTGCTGCTGAATCCCCAGTTGCTCCCTCATCCGACACACCTGAGGTGGGTAGTACACCCGCGCAGGACACTCACCCCATCGAGACTGTTGCATCGCCCCCGCCTGACGTGTCGACAACCCAAGCCAGGCTTATAAGACCCGAAGCTATGGGGCTGGGCGAGCTAATGTTGGGCACCATCATTGCCGGTCCCTTCTTACTGCGGTCTTTCAAGAAACGCTTACAGTCCTGATTAGCCCACCCTTTAACATGGCCCTGAACAAAGCCCGTCTGCGCCAGCTTCACAAGGCGATGGTGCCAATCATGGCGCTACCGTTACTGCTCACCCTGACTACGGGGATGCTGTTTCAGATTGCGGTAGCTAGCGATCGCGCTAACGATTTTCTCTGGCTGCTCGATCTGCATCGGGGCAAGTTTGGACAGGTCAACCTAGAAATGGTCTACCCCATTCTCAATGGACTCGGCCTGCTAACGCTGGTAATGACCGGCCTAATCATGTGGTTTCAAACCCCTAACCGACGGCGACCGGCAGGCTAACCCGTTGACAACTGCGCCCCCTCCCCTCAAAAGGCATATGTTAGAACAGTTGAAAACATCAGGTCTGTTAGGACAAGACGATGCCTCAAAACGACCAGGCTGCGAACCCTAAAGACACCGAGAAATGCTCGGAGCCTGTACTCAACGGAGCTGAAAAAAGCCTGGAAGTTGAAAACCGTAAAACCCTAACGACTATTGCCAGCGTCCTACAAAGGGGGGCTTCCGATTCGATTGAAAAGTCAGAGGGCTTAGTCAAACAAGCGAAAAAACAGGCACGGTGGTTAAAGAATTTCACCGTTGTTTTCGCAGTCTTCTTTACCTACCTACAGGTACGACAGATTTATGTGGACAACGCTGCTGGTCAGCGAGAGAGTAAATTTAGCGCGTGGGAGATGGTCCACAACGTTCAAGAGAAAGACACCAGTGCGGGACTGGCCATTGCCCTCACGACACTCGCAGAGAAATGTGAACCGCTATCGGGCCTCAATCTAAGCGGCAAGTATTTACCCGAAATCGAGTTGGCGTTTCCCAGCCAGGGGACACAATCTAAAGTGCTGTCTTTTGTAGGCACGTCTGTTTTTGGCGTACCTAGACAAAGCCGTTGCGGAGAGCAAGACAGCAACCAGGACGAGCAGCAGAACAGCGACCAGGGCGAGCGAACAACATTGGATCTAAGGGGCATCAACTTCAAAGCAGCAATGCTTCAACAAGCCACCTTTAGAGGTACAGATTTGACAGGTGCTGTATTTCAAGAGGCTAACCTCCAGGAAGCAAGTTTTGAAGGCAAACCCGATACGGCACTATCTTTGAGTGCGGCCAATTTCCAGAGAGCTAATTTGCTCAACGCGTCCCTGACGAACGTTGATCTTCAAAATGCTAACTTTAGCCAAGCAAACTTACGGGGTGCTAACCTCTCCAATACGGAGAATCTGGCGTTAGCAGTCTTTGAAGATGCGGTGTACACCAACGCCACAAGATTCCCTACTGGTTTTACCCCTGGCAATTACCAGCTGCTAAAAATCGCACCGGGGGAGAATTTAGCCGAGGCTAACTTGGGCGGGGCTAACCTCAGTACAGCAGATCTCAGTGAGGCTTCTCTAGAGGGAGCTAATTTGAGCAAAGCTAACCTGACCGCAACCAACTTGGCGAATACCAACCTGACCCGAGCCAATCTGACAGGGGCACAGCTGGAGAACACTAACCTAGCAGGTGCAAGGCTAACGGACGCTAATTTGAGTGGCGTGCAAAATCTCAGTCTGGCTCAGATTCAAGCGGCATCCGACTGGTTAACGGCAACTTATGATGACGCGTTTTGCGCGAAGTTTGAGCAACAGAACGAACAGCCCACGACTTGCCAACCAGCGGAGACTGAGGCATCGGAGTAGTTGATACTGCCAACAAATAGGCCAGTAGTCCTAACGAAACCTACCCTTCGACAGCGGACTGAAGAGGGGGCCAACATACCGCTAGCGGTTATTTTGTAACCCCCTGATGCAACACCTGGCGCAACACCTGACGCAACGTCGCCAAGGGGGCAACTCTGCGGCACAATAGGGGCAGCTCATGCAAGGTGATGATCGGCAATGGCATCTGCAACTCAGTCCCAATATACCGAAGCTCAAATTAAAGCCTGGTTGCGAGGGCTGCTGTCAGTAGCTTGGGCCGATGGCCAATTTGACGAGCAAGAAAAGGCGCTGATCCACAGCATGGCGGACAGCGAGTTTGCGCCAGGTCTAGATTTTGAAACCTTTGAGCCGATTGAACCGGCGGATTTGGCGGAAATCTTGCAGCCTAACCCCATCGCAGCAGAAAACTTTTTGAGAATGGCCGTGGTGGTGGCGATCGCTGACGGGGTTTACTCTGCCGCCGAGGACCGTATCCTCATTGCCTTCTGCCAGGCGCTCAACCTCGACACCGAAATTTTGCAGGCGCTACAGTCTACCCTCTACAACCTCCGTCAGATTCGAGAAGAGGTAGCCCCTGGTGAAACACTAGCCGAGGAGTCCAGCCCAGCCGATACAGCATCGGGTGCTGTCAGCCCACTGACGCCCCCCGACAAAAAAGACGGCGTCGACCCCCTCAGACCCGCCCGCGACTGGCTGGATCAAATGGCCGTTGAAGACCCCCGGCTAGCAAGATTTGTTTGCCGGTTGATTCCCCCGCAGTGTCCCTTCGAGCGGGATGTCACCCTATTTGGTAAAAAGCTGGTTCACATTCCGCCCATGTGCAAGCTTAATCCGCTTTATGAGCAGCTGGTGGGCCTGCGGTTTCGGGCACTGTCGTACCTGGCCGATGACTGCGGCGAAGACGTGACGCCCTACATCTAGGCAACTGTGACAGAAATCCTCAAAGCAGACGTCCTGGTTGTCGGTGGGGGCACTGGCGGCACCGCTGCGGCCATCCAAGCAGCCCGCTGCGGCGTTAACACTATTCTGGTCAGCGAGTTCCCTTGGCTGGGCGGCATGCTCACGGCGGCCGGGGTTACCGCACCGGACGGGAACGAGCTAGCCGCTTTCCAGACTGGGCTTTGGGGTGCCTTTTTGAGGCAGCTAGAGCAGCGTCAACCGGAGGGACTAGACCATGCCTGGGTCAGCTTCTTCACCTACGAACCGGCGGGCGGCGCAGCCATTTTTGCGGACTGGGTCGCCGCGTTGCCCAACCTAGAGTGGCGCTGGGGGCACTGTCCCCAGGCGGTGCTACGGCAAGGTGACCGGGTCACGGGCGTAGCTTTTAGTGACTTCACCATCGAGGCTCAAATCACCCTCGATGGCACTGAACTAGGGGATGTGTTGGCCCTGGGGGAGGTGCCTTACCGCTGGGGCTGGGAGTCGCAGAGTCAGTGGCAAGAGCCCAGCGCCCCGGCCTCGCTCTGTGACCCGGACGACCCGCTAGCGCCCATTGTGCAGCGCTACCCGGTGCAGTCGCCGACCTATGTCGTTGTCCTACAAGATTTTCAGACTGACACAGCACCTCAGATTGCGGCCGCCAGTTCAGCCAACTTCTCTGGTACATGGGCCGACTATGGTGCCGACACGTTTCTCAACTACGGTCGCTTGCCCGGTCATCGATTTATGCTCAACTGGCCTCAGCAGGGCAATGACTACGGCGTCGACCTACAGCGCTTAGTTCTATCCGAGACCAACAGGCGTGAGTATCAAATTGAAGCCAAAGCCCACAGTCAGCAGTTTGCTCAGCACATCCAGCAGCAGTTGGGCCACCGCTATGGGCTGGCGGAGGGCACTTTTCCCACCGCACCTGGCTGGGTTGGGGGCGGCGCTTTTGCCTTACACCCCTACTACCGGGAGAGCCGTCGTTTGGTGGGGCTGGAAACCGTGACGGAAAACGATATCTTGCCCGTGGCCGCGATCGCGCCACTACCGGTAAATGCCCAGGGTCAGGTCAGCGCGATCGCGATTGGTAACTACGCAAACGATCATCACTACCCCGATTTCCAAATGCCACTGGCACCCAAGTCCATCCGTTGGGGCGGACGCTGGACGGGCACGCCTTTCACAATCCCTTATGGGGCATTGGTGCCCGAGCAAATTGACGGCCTGCTTGCCTGCGACAAAAACATTTCGGTGTCACATATTGCCAACGGCGCAACCCGACTCCAGCCCGTCGTCATGAACATTGGTCAGGCTGCGGGCATGGCAGCTGCCCTATGCGTCCAAACAGGCTCTAGCCCGCGACAACTACCCGTTCGACAGCTCCAGCTTGCCCTACTGCAAGATACCCAGGCACCAGCAGCCGTCGTCCCCCACTACGATTTGATACCCAGCCACCCAGACTGGCTGAGCTGGCAGCTCAACAGCCTAGACAACCCAGGCGGCTATCTTAACCCGCCTGTTCAAGTCGCACCAATGCCCCAAAAACCTACACCCAGCACCACTACGCTAGAGGGCCATATGATTGTCCACGCCCCTCAAAACTACGCTCTAGACTGCGATAAGCGTACAGCCTCGCGCCCGGCCTCGCTGAGCTTAGTAACCCTACAGCCCTGGGTAAACCGTCAGCTCCTACAGTTAACCAGCGGTACGCCGGTGCGATGTCGTGGCACAGTTAACCGTTCAGGCAACTGGTTGCTGCTGGACAATATAGAAAAGGTCTAATGGAAAAAGATTAACAAGTAGAAAGACATAAACCAGCGTAAGAGCCCGCGATGGAGGTTAGTCACTGGGCACAAAGCACTGCAGCACAAGGCACTTCATATAGCCAATGCCATTTACGTTAGGGCATTGAGTCCCGTGATCCTGTTTGGCATAGACCGAAATGGCCCCAAGAAAGAGCTGGGCAGCCTGACCTTAACGAACCTATCAACCGCTATACCTCGCAACCGGTCCAACCTTTTTGCAAGTTGATAGGTCTCGATACCAAATAGGAGCGCCACAGTCAGCACTTTGGCCTATAGGTAACTAGTGCATCGTCAAAGCTTAATTTTAGGGTAGACGGAAGCGAGCTTACATC
>CAWUKV010000261.1:0-6529 GCA_963923025.1 uncultured bacterium | reverse complement strand
AATTGACCGCCGAAGTTAGAGGTTATTCAGGTGCCGAAGTATCCGTGATTTTGCACATCGTAACCATCCAAAATAGTGACTGATTAATTTGACACCTTGAACTACCTCAACGGTCAACCCTGATCTTTCGTGACAAGAACCAGCTCCCCTCAGATTCAATACGGAACTGTCCTGTTACAGAGGGAAAGATAGAGTCACACATACAGACTTCTGCATACGATTAGTTTTCGATTACCCAGCCCAGTATGAAAAACGCTTCTCTCAATGTTCTCCAAAACACAGTCCTGTGGGGTCCATATACGGTAGCAATTTCTCTTGCAGTCACAGTTCCGGTCTCAGCCCACCAGCTCAGCACGGCTCATTTTGCTCACGTACCTGGCAATGAGCATGCACTATCAGCCTGGCCCCTAACTAAAGAAGAGGGTGCAGGGACAATTACCGAATTTTCTCAAGCGCTGCTGGCATCTATGCAGCTACCGCAAGCTCAATCGTCTGGGCAGCCTAGTCGAGATCGCGCCACCACGCTTGCCCAGACCCAACAAAATCAGGTACTCATCGAAACCCGCGACGGTTACCGCTATATTTCCTCCAATGGCATCCCTAACCACACCACAGGTACTTTCCCCAACGAGGGCAACCCAAACACCATCTCACCCCAAAACCATTCTTTTCGAGTCACCCTAACCCCCGAATATACTGGGGTTGCAACGGATATTCGTCCCGCCTTTGGTGTGGCACTAAACGGGGTACCCTTCGAGCCTGGAACGGCGGAGTTTTGGAACCGAGATCGCAGATCTGGCTGGAATTACGACGCACTCTCAGGCCGCATTGACTTGGGCACAGACCAGAACAACGCCCATGTACAGCCCACCGGCTCATATCATTACCACGGCCTGCCCGTCAGCCTGTTAAACGGTCAGGCGATGACGCTGATTGGCTATGCCGCAGACGGCTTCCCCATCTACGGCCAGTACGGCTACACCGACCCTGGCAATGCTAGCAGTGGTACCGTCAAGCCCCAAAGCAGCTACCAGCTCAAAGCTGGCCAGCGCCCTAGCGGCCCCGGCGGCACCTACGACGGCACCTTTGTCGAAGACTTCGAGTACGTCGCTGGACTGGGCGACCTTGACGAATGTAATGGCCGCTTCGGCGTCACGCCAGAGCACCCCGAAGGCATCTACCACTATTACGTCACCGAAGTGTTTCCGTTTGTGCCCCGCTGCGTCATGGGCACAGCAGATGCTTCCTTTGCACGCCCGGCGGAAACGAACATGGGTGGCGGTGGCATGGGGCGCGAATCGGGAGGGCGACCTGGCAATGGAGCTACACGTCCACCTAGACAGTCCCGACCTCGATAATGGAGTAATGTTTAAGGCTGCTCTGGCAATTTCTCATAGAAAAACGTCAGTCACGCAAACTAATCTTGCTAACAGATAAGACTCTTGGATTTTTGTCGGTGCCGGTAGTGCGAATTTGCACTTTATCTCCAACCTTGAGCTCTCGGTCTAGGTTTTGAGCAATCTGCGTATCCTTTGCTCTGAACTGCACTTTCTCGCCTAGCTCAAAGTCGCAGTTTTCATAGTTTGCCTTTTCGTTCTTCACGGTAAAAGAACTCATGTATTTAGGATTCCGGCCACTCTTGTCAATATCGGTCTTAGAGAGGCTTTCAACGGTTCCTTCGAGGGTAATAACCCATCCGACAACTTCCTCGGCATAGGATGGTTTGGGGGACGACTGAGGAGATACTCGAGATGAATCGTCGTTACTTCCGATTAGATTCTTAAACCAGTTCATGAGATTTCCTGTGGATATTTATTTTTTCTTCTTAGACTCTAGTTCGACTCCTACCCGACGAACCATTTGGTCATTGACTTCTAATTCCGTTGTGCCGCGTCCTTTGTCAAAGTTGCTCTTGATGCTCTTGTACAATTTATCCGGATAGCAAACGGAACCGACGCCTGACTTAGGTGGGTTCTGACCAGCCGCTTTGACGGCTTCTTTAGCAAACGTCGTACAGTTGTAGAAAAATACTGAATAATCAGCAGTTTTTTTGGACTCTGCATACTCTAGAACGCTGTTCACCTCATTTCTCGTTAGCTCATAAGTCTGAGTGGCCTTAGCATCATGGATGTAGTCCGGATGCAACACCTGCCCTGGGACGTAAGAATCGAATGGGTTTTGACTATATCCGACTGAATCTGCGGCCCTGCTATGGAAACCTCCCCACTGTGAAGCAGTTTGGAAGTTTTCAGCGAGATCGCTTGATATTCTGTCTTTTTGCTCTTTTAAGAAATCAGCTAGGTCATTCTCGTCGGGTGCATGACCATAGCAGGTTTCGTACTGTGCCCTGAACTCTGGGGTTTTAACGGCAGCTACCCATTCTTGATAGTCGATATTTGCCTCGTCAACCAAGGTTGCTCGCAAGTCATCCTCTGACAGATCACTGTAGTCGTTCCAGTCAAACTTCTTAGGCCAGAAACCAAAGGGATCTCTTCCGTTGACGAGTTGCTTTCGGTGTGCAGCTGGCAAATCTTCAGGGACCATATCTGGGTCGTTCCACTCTAGCGATACCCAGGCGTGGCCGACTTCCCCGGTTGACACCTGCTTGAGTATGGCCATGCCAGGCGCATCCAAATCAGCATGCATATGTAACTTAGCCACAGGCATGAAACTATCTAAATCGGGCGCTTCTGTAATGGCATTACTTCTCTCTCGTCTAGGTTGAATGAGGGAACGATTGACGTCTGAGCCGTTGCCGTTTTGTTGGATCACATGGGTCAGCTCGTGGGCCAATAGCTCCTGGCCGCTGGAGCTGCTGGGATCGTACGCACCCTGCTTGAAGAAAACATCATTGCCGGTCGTAAAGGCATTTGCCTGAATAGAACGACTGAGCTGATCGGCGTGGGCATCCGTGTGAACTTTGACTTGGCTGAAGTCTGCGCCCATGGCTGACTCCATTTTCGCTTGAACCACTGGTGAAAGCTTGTTTCCTCCACCCTGAGCCTGGTTCAGACCGTGCTCAAATTCCTCGCTGACGGGGCCAACAGGAGCGGTGTTTTGGCACTGTATAGGTAATCTTGACAGGGTTCCAGACCAGAGGTATCGCTGTACCTGCTCCTCAGGATGCTGGGATTGAGGCGCATTAAGCTGCTGTACCACTTGCTGGGCAACGGTGTCGGCTTCCTGCTCGTACTTATCATTAGGCTGGCCAACCGTCAGCTTTGCCTGTACGGGTAAGGCCGGTGAAACAGGCTTTAACTGGTCGCCTTCAGTAATGGCAATCTGGTTGAAATTAAAGGTATGACGTGGATCTGCCTTGCGCGCGAGGTTAGTCTCTGGATTACCTGCATCAAAAGCACGAGTGGGTGGCAATGTTGACTGACTGCGTCGCGATGAGGCTTTGTTGTCAAGTTTGCGTTTGAACGTGCGATCGCAACGACCCATCCTGTGCCTCTTTGCAGTTTTTGTCCGTCTATCAACGTTGCAATGGCCCATGGCTGATAGACATGTATACAGTATTGACAGAAAGTGACCCTGGCTAACGGTTGACTCTGTTAATCTGCGATATATCCTGACAAAATGTGACTAGTTTGTACCAAGTGTTATTCCTCTAAATCAGAGATAGCTGTCGTTGCTGACTTACCGTTTTCGACAATCGCCAGAATGCCGGGTAAGTAGCGATCCATCAGACTGAGGTTGGCTCCGATAATGTTGCGAATCAAATCAAAACTTAGCGTGTCGCCCTCAACATCGATACTGGTTTTGTAACGAATCTCGCCGTCTGTAAAATCCATCTCTAGATTGCCCATGACCAGCCCGTAGTTGGCTTGGCAGACGTATAGAGCGACCTCTGTCAATTTTTCTTGGGGAACTTGAAAGGTTGGAATCGAGTAAAAGATAAATACCCGGCTATCTTCCTGCGTTTTTGCATAGCAGTCCCATTCGCCGTGCTCCCCCACATGATGAAAGCGCAAGACACTCTTAGTAACGTTTTGCTCGAAGTCGATCTTTTCTTGAACTAGAAAGGCCATGACCGATCTCAGGAGAGAGATACGGTAGTCGTCATCAGTGTGATTAGCCATAGTTTTTACCGCTAGGTTAGTAACTTGATTGACCATCTCGTTTAAGACGGTACTTGGGCTGGCGTTCTTTTTATCTAAGGCAGCAATGATGGACTGAAAGCAGTCTGCTGATTGGCTTAACAGGTCTTCAGTCGTTACACAGTCATAATCTGACAAAATTGGCTGTGCCATTTCTGACTGATTGATAAAGTCACTGACTCCGGAGAATAGCCGAGGAGAGATCCGACCTTTCTTAGACAAGGCATCGGCATCCAGAAAATCCCACAGGGTGCGGTACCCCACTAGCTCTGTTTCCTGCATTTGCGCTACAGCCAGCAGGTACCAGCTTTCGGTCTGAATCAGTGCTGCCCGAGGTGCCTGCTCAACCAGCTGTTGCCAGTAGGTCTGCAGGGTCGCTTGTCCCAGATGGGCCAATAAAAAAGGCGGTAACCCCGCTAAACATTTGGAATTCAACCGCAGTACTATCGTCACCGCTTCCCCAGCGCTAAAAGCACCTCGACGTGAGGCTCCCTGAGTCTCTGGCTTGAGATTAAACAGATGCTGTCGCTGAGCCTGCTGGTACCGCTGCCAGCTAAGCTGGCCGATCAGATAGAGCGCAGTGGGCTTCCCATCCTGGTAGATGGGTCTAAATTCGCAGCTGTGTACCTGCAGCGTTTTCCGAGGCGCTAGCTGAAAGGTAAGTTGCATGTTAATAACCCTTGGCCACCTCCAGAACGGTTGGTTTTTCGGCGGGGAAAGCTACAGGTGTCAACTTGGACATGGTTTACGACACTAGCCCTTTTAACAGCTCAAATGCCGACTTGCTAGTCTTCATCGTAGAGTTAGCTTCCTCAGTGTCTTTCAGCATTTCTTGATTCTCCGGAGAAACGTTTTCCTTCTGGGCGGCCTTCTGGGCCTTATCCATTTCGTTCGTTCCTTTATCCAGACCCTGCTCCATTTGGTTAGAGTCTTTCTTGAAGAGGCCGAACTTACCAATCACCTCCTTCAGGGCATCGCTCGTGACGGAAATGACGGCTTCATCATGGGGCACAAACTTGTCTTCGTCACCTTTCTGGGTTTTACCGTTTTTAGGCCCTTTACCAAGCTCTTCTTTCTTTACAGAGTTGTAATTTTTAACGCCCTGGATTTCGTCAAAGAGTTCCTTCCCCAGTACTTTTCCAGCTGTAACACCAGGTTTAACGCCGCCATAGTTGATCAGCTCATTTTTACTGGGTCCCTGTATCTCTTGTTCATCGGTTTTGACCCCTAGGAATTTCATTTTAGGAACTTTGTCATTATCCATTGGATTATTGCCACTCGAGTTGGCCGTCTCTAGAATTGTGCCTATCAGCTTGGTGCCAGACGCAAAGCTATCAATGGTGGCATTGAGCGCGGATGCCTTTAAAAGGTTGTAGACGACTGGGCTACCGGCCAATGCCTGCGCTGTCCGAATGCCCGTGACGATTAGATTAATGACGGACTGCAGTGCACTAATCGCAATCGAAATAATGCTCAGAACCCCTTTAATGGCTTCCATAATCACGGTGAGGAAGGGGACGGCCTGGAGAACAGTTGCATACAGCTTAAGAAAGCTGATGACTCGCTTTAGATTGGCGAGGAGAGCTTTATCAGCCGTTTGGAATACTAGTACCTGACAGTCTAGAAAAAGCTGTGCCCCGCTCCTCATATCTAAGGACTGAAGCGTGTTAAATTCGTTTTGAATCGTTTTGTAGGCTGCCTTTGCTTCTTCCTTGATATTCGTCTTTCTTAGGGGCTTCGCAAAACCGCGCTTGTCGTTTTCTCCAACAACTTTTTTGTACCCCCCTGAGCGTATACCTTCCCAAAAATCCAACAGTTTTTCTTTCGTTTTCGGCCAGCCTTTTTTCTTAGAATACTTGATCAGACCGCAGTTATCCTTACCAGTAAGTGATGCAACAAAGCCAGGGGCCATTCGGTCTTGGCTAATCAAGATTTTCTTTTCTACCTTTAGCTTACCGAGTCGCTCTTTGATGCTGGCCGCGATTTGAGTAGACTTTTTGGCCAAGTCTCCGGCCTCTTCCTTGGCATCGCGTTTGGCAAGCTGCTGACCAAGAGATAGGTTTTTAGTCTTCTCTGGATATTTATCTTTGAGTGCCTGAACCTGCTTTAGAAAAACGAGAACATATGTTTTTTTCTCAAAAGCGTATTTGTGGGCAGAATCGGCATCTGCGACACGTTTGTTTGCTTCTTTCCATTCCCCTGGCCAAGGCAGGTCATACTTGGTAAATCCCTTTAAATACTCTAATGTTCGTTCGTGGTTATAGAGGTCTTCCTTTAATGATTCTTTTGTTTCTTTGTCTAGATTTTTCTGCTTGAGCTGTTTTTCGATATCCTCCTTTGATGACTCACAATTTTTCAGCGTTGTGACGGCATCCTTTGATGTGACATCTTTGAAGGGTTCAATAATTCCCCTATCTTCTTCAAAGGCG
>CAWUKV010000260.1:0-6591 GCA_963923025.1 uncultured bacterium | reverse complement strand
ACAGACGGTCCGGCAAACCCCCACCAGATTCTAGAAATCTTCTTCAAGTACCACCGCGAGAAGGAAGATTCCCACGAGGCGGCCATGGCAAGCCTGGAGCAGGTGCAAACCTTCCTGGTGAACGAGGTACAGTCGGTGTACCAGTCCCAGGGTATCGACATTTCAGATAAGCACATCGAAGTGATTGTCCGTCAGATGACCTCTAAGGCACGGGTTGAAGATGGTGGTGACACCACCATGCTGCCTGGTGAGCTGGTCGAGATTCGCCAGCTAGACCAGGTAAACGAAGCCATGTCGATTACCGGCGGGGCTCCGGCGGAATATACGCCGGTCCTACTGGGCATCACCAAGGCCTCGCTCAACACCGACAGCTTCATCTCCGCAGCTAGCTTCCAAGAGACCACTCGGGTACTGACCGAGGCGGCGATTGAAGGCAAGTCTGACTGGCTGCGCGGTCTGAAAGAGAACGTCATCATCGGTCGTCTGATTCCGGCAGGTACGGGCTTCAACGCCTATGAGGAACCGGCTGCGCCGGAGCTAGACCCGAACTTTGAAGGTGCGTTCTTAGACGACGACATTGCCCTACAGGACATGGTGCTGGACGACCGGACAGCGCGGGCCTACGACCGTGAAGGCGGACTCGACATGCTAGCTGGTGATGGTAAGGTCGGCGGCGCGGCCGCATCGAAGCCTGCTGTCGGGAACGGGCAGCCGCCTGCAATGCCATCGGCATTCCTCGACGATGATGCTCTGATCGACGATAAGACTGAGCCCTTGTAGAACCTGATGAGAATCGGCTTAGGCCGGTCAGCTAGATAATTACAAGCCCACCTTCGTCTTGAGGGTGGGCTGTTTTATTGATATGCATCAATGAAATAGGAGCAATGCAAATCATTCAACCTTCTGCCTCACGGTAGACAAACGGATGCAATCTTACTCATGTACAGTGGACGAGGTAAGTAAGATTTTTGAATCCTATGATTGACGCCAGCATTGCTCAGGTATGGGGACGATTGCCCTTTGATGTTGGACTGCCGCTGCTGGCGGAAGTAAATGAAGCCGAGTTGGGACCACTGGTCCTAGCAGCAGTGTTGCTAAGCCTGATTGTGGTGTACCTATCGGCCAAGCTGGGGGGAGAGCTGTGTGCTCGCATCAACCTACCGCCAGTCCTAGGTGAGCTGGTTGGCGGTGTCATTGTGGGCGTCTCTGCCCTGCATCTGATTGTCTTCCCAGAGGGGGGAGCGATGCCAGGGTCAGTCCTGATGGACTTCATGCAAATGACGGGCGGACTGGAGGGGGATGCGATCGCAGCCATCTTTAACAGTCAGAGCGAAGTCATCTCAGTCCTGGCCGAAATCGGCGTAGTTATTCTGCTGTTTGAAATTGGCCTAGAGTCGGACCTGAAGGAACTGATTCGGGTCGGGCCTCAGGCGGCCATCGTGGCTATCATCGGTGTGGTGGTGCCCTTTGCCGCAGGCACTGCCGGTCTGATTGCGATTTTCAATATTTCAACCGTTCCTGCCGTTTTTGCGGGTGCCGCGCTGACGGCTACCAGTATTGGCATTACGGCCAAGGTGCTGGCCGAGCTGCAGCAGCTCAGCTCTAAGGAAGGTCAAATCATTATCGGGGCAGCCGTCCTTGACGACGTCCTGGGCATCATTGTTCTGGCTGTGGTAGCCAGCCTGGCCAAAACAGGCGAAATCGAAATTACCAACGTCATATATCTAGTCATTAGTGCGGCGGCATTCTTAATTGGTGCAATCCTAATCGGGCGACTGATTAGCCCCATTTTTGTCACTATCGTCGATCAGCTCAAAACGCGAGGACAAGTGCTGATCAGCTCGCTGATCTTTGCCTTTGCACTGGCCTACATTGCAGCCGCTATTCAGCTTGAGGCCATCTTAGGAGCCTTTGCCGCTGGCCTAATCTTGGCAGAGACCTCGAAACGTAAAGAACTAGAAGAGCAAATCAGCCCGGTTGCGGACATGCTGGTGCCCGTCTTCTTTGTTGTCGTGGGGGCAAGAACCGACATCAGCGTACTCAACCCCCTAGAGCCTGCCAACCGGGAAGGACTGGTGATTGCCTCCTTCCTGGTGGTCATTGCTATCATCGGCAAAATCATTACTGGGTTTGCCGTCTTTGGACAGCCCGGCATCAATCGATGGGCTATTGGGATTGGCATGATTCCACGGGGCGAGGTAGGCCTGGTCTTTGCGGGTGTCGGTGCGGCTAGCGGCGTTCTCTCCGAATCGCTCGATGCGGCCATTATCGTCATGGTGATTTTGACCACCTTTGTGGCACCGCCGCTGTTACGCGTCGTTTTTCAATCCGACGACGATGCAGGTACACCCGCCACAGACAACGAGGCAGGCACACCTGCAATGGAAGAAGCCTCAACCCAGTCTTGATGCAACTCGTCCGAGCAGGTCGTTGCAACTACAGCGGTTGACGCTGGCAATCAGCTCAACCTGGGTGCCAATCGCTATTCCATCAGCGTTGTCCACTCATGGAATAGTGCTACCCAGCGTGGCTTGGGCAGAATGCCCAACGCTATACCGTCTTGCTGGCGAGGAGCAATCCATGGACCCAGCAAAGGAGCAGCCGCTGAATCTGGGCATTCTAGTCACAGTCGAGCGCTTGACTCGGTAGCCCGCTCGGACGGTATCCCAGTGACCGATGGCTTGTATGGCGGCCGCCCCATGCTTTAGAGCAAGACTGCCCAGATCTGAAGCCCCCATCGCTTCGTGCCTCGCACTCAGCTCAACCTCTTCGTGGGTTGCACAGGTCTCCGGAAAAGCGCATCAGCGTTCGTAATCGCTGACGCCTGCATGTAGTTCTTGGGTAAGCGGGCAGGTTGGCTGTAGCGTACCGTTTGAACCCAACTGTACGGAATTCAAGCTCCACCCTAAGAAGTACGGTAGAAAGCTGGTATTTTCTCTAAATACCAGTAAACTCTTATAAACACGCTTGCGCTCTAAGCATATTTACTTAAATCTTTATGAAGAAGCCAATGCATACCATACCGGCATCCGCACAAAAGATCGGGGTGTTTGATAGCGGTGTTGGTGGACTAACGGTTTTACACGAAATTGTTCGTCAGCTTCCTCAAGAGTCGGTTCTGTACTTTGGTGACACCGCACGGCTGCCCTACGGCGAGCGATCGCAGGCCGATATTTTGCAATTTGTGCGAGAGATTATCCACTGGATGGTGTCCCAGGGCGTCAAGATGGTAGTAATGGCCTGCAATACCAGCTCGGCTCTGGCGTTAGAAACGGTGCAGGCAGAGTTTGATATTCCCATTTTGGGGATTATTTTGCCCGGTGCCCGCACAGCTGCCAAATCAGGTCGTCGCATTGGGGTGATTTCTACCGCAGCGACGGCCAAGAGTAATGCGTATCGTCAGGCCATCTTAGAGGCCAACAGCGAGGCTGAAGTCTGGCAGGTCGGCTGTAGCGAATTTGTACCGCTGATCGAGCAAAATCTCATCCATCACCCCGACACGCTCAGGGTGGCACAGCACTATCTGGCCAGTCTGCTAGACGCGCAGATCGATACACTCGTCTACGGCTGCACCCACTATCCGCACCTGGCCCCTGTGCTGAAGCAATTTTTACCGTCCCATATCCGGCTGGTTAATCCAGCTCAGGCGTTGGTACAGGCTATGGCTAAGGAGCTGGATGTATTAGGTCTGCGTAGCGCCATGCCCCAGCCTCGGCTGATTGAGTTTTATGTGAGCGGTTGCCCCGACCAGTTTGCCGCCCTATCGGCACAGTGGCTGACCTACCTGCCGACCGTTCAAACTGTCTCACTCCAGACCTTGCAGCAAAGCGTGCCCGCTGAAATAACGAGCACCACGGTATCGGTCTAACACGCTATTGAGCTCGCCAGGTTTCACCTGTTAGCTACTTCTGCACCTCGCGACGCTTGCTCAGACGACTGGCAAACGCCATCACGCCGTAAACCAGCAGCAGATAACCAACAGCGAGCAAAAGGATCACAGCAGCAGAGAAGAATTCAGTCATGGCTAGGGTGGTGGTAAGGCAGAGCAAAGCAGTGGGCTTCCAGCTGCGATCGCACAGCCGACAACCCAGACGGATCAGCAGAAAGCCAACAAAGCAGCAAAATCAGTCAGGCAAAACACGTTCGCCCAAAAACCTATCAACCACCGATCAGGACCATCAACGGAGCAGAAACCTGCGGCTGGTAAAGGTTGCCGACCTAGGCTTGGACCTAACAGAATAATCTGCTAAAGCCTGCCTACAGACACACCGTCAACAGCAAAGTAAAGGCCTCACTGCAAACCTGCAAAGCTCCATCGGAACAACCGTCCCGATCAGTATGAATGCGTATTTGGTTTTCTTTAATCCTTACACTGTCATCTTAACATAAGCATTTGTTATTCAGGGCGGCGGAATTAAAAAACGTTAATAAAAATATCAAATCAATCCCTACTGGATTTTGTCGCCTTGATAACAGCCAAAAGACTGGCCGGTCGTGCTTCCAAAGTATTGGTCAGAATTTCTAATGTAGTTGATTTGAACTACAAAGGATTTTTGTCCCTACACGACCACCCTAAAATCGGTTGACTTTTTTGAATCACTGTGAAACTGCCATATATCAGTCGAATGGGTTGACCAACCATGCGACTGCCTCACTGGGCTCCAATGCTGTGTCAGCCGCTAGATGATCTAGGACAAGCCCGCGCGCTGTAGCAATCTGAGCAAAGGTTAAGCCGGATTGCGAGGCCCGCAGCGCCCGCAGCAAAGGGGGAAACAGCCCTGCCCAGAGGCTCAAGGGAAGTGTCCAAAACTATGCCCAAAACTATATTTCCCAACCCGTTTTGCCTTGGGTTAAGCAAGCATGTACCACTCGGGACCAACACCCAATCCACGGGTTTACCTTTCAACAACTGTGGGCTTGGCTTAGAATAAATGTAAATAGCTTAAGATTTCGTAACTAAAACTGTCCCGGTTTGTCTCCGGCTTTTCCCCTATGACGTCAACCACTTCACTGTTCTCCCCCGTAGAAGCAGACCTTTGCTTACTGGCGGATAACCTGAAGCAGCTCGTGGGTGCTCGACATCCCATTTTGTTTGCAGCCGCCGAGCATCTCTTTGGTGCAGGGGGAAAACGGCTACGTCCGGCAGTTGTGCTGCTGCTCACTCGGGCGGTCACCGCTGCAGATACCATTCCGGCCAAACACCTACGGCTGGCCGAAATCACTGAAATGATTCACACCGCCAGCCTGGTACATGACGACGTTGTAGACGAATCGTCCCTACGGCGAGGCGTACCCACCGTCCACAGCAACTTCAATAACCGGATCGCTGTTTTGGCGGGTGATTTCCTGTTCGCCCAGTCCTCCTGGCATTTGGCAAATCTGGACAACCTGCGCGTCGTCAAGCTGCTCTCGCGAGTCATTATGGATCTTGCCGAAGGTGAGATTCAGCAGGGGCTAAGCCAGTTCAATGCCACCTTAACCATTCAAGACTACTTGCAGAAAAGCTATTACAAAACGGCGTCGCTGATTGCCAACAGCTGTAAGTCCGTTGGTGTGCTGAGTGGCGTATCGGAAGAGCTGGTTGAGCAGTTCTACAACTATGGTCGTCACTTGGGGCTAGCCTTCCAGATAGTGGATGATGTCCTCGACTTTACTGGCACCGATGAAGTATTGGGTAAGCCTGCTGGGTCAGACCTAAAGAGTGGCAACCTGACGGCTCCGGTCCTTTACGCTATGGAGAATGCCCCCTACCTGACAACGCTGGTAGAGCGGGAGTTCCGAGAAGCTGGCGATTTTGAAGAGGCCTTTGCGCTAGTGCAAAACAGCAACGGGATCGAGCGCACCCGTCAGCTCGCCAAAGACCACGCTCAGCAGGCCCATGCCTGCCTAGTTGGCCTACCCGCCTCTGAGTCTAAGGATGCCCTCGTCGAAATTACCGATTACGTACTGCGCCGTCTATATTAGGGGCGTCCCTGTCAGCTGGGGACTGCCCTCTAGATACAGGTCAATCTGTGAGTTTGCCGGTCGTGTGTGTCGGGGAGATCTGGGTGGACTGCTTTTCCGAGCGGTCGAACCTTCCCTTGACAGCCAAAACTCGCTGGACCCAGCTTCCAGGTGGTCCCTCAGCCAACCTCGCCTGTGGGCTAGTTAAGCTGGGGACTGCCGCAGCGTTCATGGGCGCGGTCGGCAAAGACCGCTGGGGCACAGCACTCACAACACTTATGCAGGATATGGGCGTCGAAGCGCGGGGCATCCAATCCCACCCCTTGCCCACCCGCGAGGTCTTCGTTCGGCTAGATGCATCCGGTCAGCAAACCTTTGTAGGCTTTTCACAGCCCCAGCCGGATGGGTTTGCAGATGCTCATCTAATGGCTGAAGCTCTGGACCTAACGCTATTTGAGCACTGCCGATACCTGGTGTTAGGTGCAACCGGCCTGGCCTACCCAGAAACGGGACACGCGATGGAACGCTGTCTCCAGCAGGTCTACAATACTCACTGCCGAGTTGTCATGACGATCAGCTGGCAGCCCATGTTCTGGCCTCAGCCCACCGTTGCCGCCGACAGAATTCGCGCAGTGCTGCCCCAGGTGT
>CAWUKV010000259.1:0-6651 GCA_963923025.1 uncultured bacterium | reverse complement strand
AAAGGTTTTAAGCGTACGGTTAAACTCTGTGGTCAGAACGTCTCGCTGGTCGAGTAGGTCACTCAGCTGCGCACAGCGGGTCTCTTGACAGGTCAAAACCTCTTGACCAAAGGCAATCAGTGAACCGTACTCCTCGACGATCCGCTGTTCGGTGGGGTTCAACGCCAGGTCGCTGTTCGTCCCCGAACGCTCGGCCCCTTCAAACTCTCGCAACTCTTCTAGCTTGAGCAGCTCCAGCACCTGCTGCGCCTCACCAATGCGCCCCTGAGACAGCAGCAGGTCGGCCAACTCCCGATAGATATCAACAATGCGCAGCCCGTCAATACTGACAAACGCCTGAAAGAAGGATTCTTCTAAGCCAGAAGAGACGTTGCGAACGTTGCCCCGGACCTGCTCAATTTGGTTGATGGCCTGCTTGTAGTAGCCAATGGCGACATTAGGCAGATCCTGATCGCGATATAGACGCGCGATCGCGGCTCGGGTATAGAAGCTC
This sequence comes from uncultured bacterium, assembly GCA_963923025.1. Taxonomy (GTDB): domain Bacteria; phylum Cyanobacteriota; class Cyanobacteriia; order Phormidesmidales; family Phormidesmidaceae; genus CAWUKV01. The sequence goes on along the minus strand of CAWUKV010000259.1, from coordinate 6,158 downwards.
GGCTCCAGCGCCAGCGCCTCGTTGTAGTAGGTCAGCGCCGTCTCCAGCTCGCCTGCCCGGTAGTACACATTGCCAGTAAAGAACAGCGCCGTCTCATCGGTCGCCGAGAACTCAGTGTCGCGCATCTGGGTTAGTCCTGTAGACACCTGAGTAATGGCAGTATCGTGCTGCTCTAAACCGCTGTACCCAACCCCAGAGAACAGATGCAATACGCCAGAAAACAACAGCTTCAGCTCGTCAGCGAGCCTCACCGACTCTAGCTGCACCAACGCCGCCTCAGAGGCCGTAACGGTTTGCTCGTAGTCGCCTTCAACAAAGAAACTGACCGCATCGAACAGCCCACCAAAGATCTTGACCACCTCAACCAGATTTTCAGAATTAGGGTTGTTCTGACTGATCTGCGCCAGCATTTCGTCCGCTAGCTGGGAGGCCCGCTCAAAATCACCCAGGTCCAGGTAGCTGCCGTAGAGGTTGCCTAGCACCCCCAGAACAATGTTGATGTTACCCTCCGCCTGAGCAATCTCGATGCTGCGCTCGGCGTAGCCAATCGACTGGTCGTAGTTACCCAAGGACGAGTGGGCCGAAGCCAGTGTGGCTAGGGCCAGCGCCTCCAGCGTGGGGTTTTGCGCCTGCTGCGCCAGCGTCAGGGCTGATTCAGCAGTTGTAATTGCCCGGAGATAGTCGCCCCGCTGGTCATAAACGTCGGCCAGGGTACTCAGCGCTAGTATCTCTACATCGGGCAGGTTCTGCGCTTGGGCCAGGGTCAGGGCCGTTTCGCTGGCTGCTGCTGCCGCCTCAAACTGGTTAATGGCCTCGTGGTACTTACCCAAAAAAGAGTAGTACAGCGCCAGCCGAGGCTGATTGTCGATGCTCTGGGCAATGGCGATCGCCCGTTCGAGGCGATCAATGCCCCGCTGGTAATCTGGCAGTTTATCGTAGATCAAGATAAGGACGTCCAGCACGTCCAGCTGCTGGCTGGGGTTGCTGGCGAATAGGCTGTTCATCAGGGTCAGCGCCTCAGCCTCGGCGGCATACACCCCTTCAAAATCACCCCCGACAGCGTAGGCCGAGGCGTATATCATCTGTGACAATAGCGTCAGCTCACCTCGATTGGCCTGAGCCGCAATCTCGCCAAAGCGTTCGGCCACGCGGAGCAGCGCGTCGTAGTTGTTGACCTCGAAGTACACATCCCGCAAATAGCCCAGGTAGCCCACCTCACTACCCAGGTCTTGATTGGCCTGGGCAAAGGTGACGCCCTTTTCGAGCACCGCTGCGGCCTGGTTCCAGTCCGTTGCCAAGTAAAGCGGATACAGCAGGTCTACCGCCGCGATGCCCAGGCTGGCATCATCGGTGTCAGTGGCAATTTGGAGCGCTGATGTGAAGGCTGCGATCGCAGATGCCGTACGCCCCGCAGCCAGGTGGGCCTGCCCTTGTTCTATTAACGTACTCCCTCGACTATCCGACGACTGGGCCAGCAAGGGCGGCGTAGTGGGACTGTCGCTTTCTACAGCGCTCTTGGCAACCGTCGTAATCCGCTCTGTTGAAGCTTTGAGGGTTGCCTCGGCAGGCGCAACCCAACCTGCACAGCACAGGCAAAAGACAGCAAAGCCGAGAACAGAAGCGCGACGTGATGGACTCATAGGTGTTACAGCGGGGCAATATCCTTAGTTCTACAGATTCAACCCCTGATTTCCTCAATCAGCAGAAAACTGGCAAAGACAATACACATACCGATACAAAACACGACGACAGCCAGACATAAAGGTGTCAGTGCTCAGGGGGGCGCTAAGGCCGATGCAGCTTCCGCGTAAAATGCCAGTCTCCGAGGGCAAACGCTACACTCTAGGCGTGACCGTCGATTTGCCCCTGCGATACATGTCTGTCCTCAAACGATACGCATCAGTCTTGGCGAGCGGCCTACTTATGATTGTGACGAGCTGCACCGCCCTAGAAGCCGTAGAGCCTGACCCGCAGCGCTCTAGCGGGCAAGCCGCAGATCCTCAGCCAAGCTCGGGCGCGATCGCAGCCGAGTCCGGCTATCAAATCATCACCGTAGCCCAAGGGCTAGACCATCCTTGGGGCATTACCTGGCTGCCAGACGGCACCGCCCTTATTACCGAACGGTCAGGGCAACTGCGCCAGCTACAAAACGGGCAATTGTCGGACCGCCCCGTTCCTGGGCTACCCCAAATTTTTGCACGGGGGCAGGGTGGCCTGCTCGACATTGCGGCCCATCCCGAGTTTGCTACCAATAGGCGAGTGTACTTCACCTACTCCACCGGCAACAACAACGCCAACCGTACCGAAGTCGCCTACGCCGTTTTCGATGGCGAACAGCTATCAAACTGGCAGGTGATCTTTGCCGTAGACCGGGACAAGTCCAGAACCCAACACTTTGGCTCCCGTCTGACCTGGCTACCCGACGGGACACTGCTGGTCTCCGTGGGTGATGGTGGCAATCCCCCCGTCTCTTTAGATGGAGACAACATTCGCTTGCAGGCTCAGAACGTGGAGAATGCCTTGGGCTCTGTGGTTCGCATTGCCGATGACGGCACCGTGCCTACCAATAACCCCGACCTGGGGGGTAACCCAGCCGTGTGGTCCTATGGCCATCGCAACATTCAGGGGATGGCCTACGACAGCCTGACTGGCGAGATTTGGGCCACCGAACACGGCGCACGAGGTGGCGACGAACTCAACCGCCTCCAGGCCGGTGAAAACTACGGCTGGCCCCTGGTCAGCCACAGCCAAGAATACACAGCCGACCAGCCCGTTGCCCCCGTCACTTCTGATCCCGACAAGGTAGACCCAGCACTAGTCTGGACGCCATCCATCGCTCCCTCTGGCCTGATGGCCTACAGCGGCGAGGCCTTCCCCAGCTGGCAGGGCGACCTGTTTGCCGGGGCGCTAGTCGACCAGGACATTCGCCGCATTGAAGTCAATGCAGACAACACCGTCACCGAAGCCGAGTCGATTTCCATCGGCCAGCGCGTCCGCGACGTTCGCCAGGGGCCAGACGGGCTGATTTACGTGCTGACAGATGAGGATAACGGGCAGCTTTTGCGTATTGAGCCTCGGTTGTAGGGGAGGCGTGAGGGAATTTGGATTAAGGGGAAAAGGAAAGGGTCAAGGGGGAAAGGGTCAAGGGTTGAGGGCGCATTTTTTACTCGACTGTTGTGTCTTGATCGAGTTGTAGGAACTTTAGCAGGGCGGGCTGATCGAGGTGGCGGGCAACGATAGTCTCTTTTTGGGCTTTTTTGAGTCGTTTGATGCGGTATTCAATGCGAGAGGCAAGGCGGCGATCGCCTGCAACAACCTGGTAGACCAGCTGTAACGGCCCCTTTGAGCGTAAATACTTAGCGCCGCGGGGACCTGCTTCATGTTGTCGAAATCGCTGGGCAACATCAGTGGCAATGCCGGTGTAGAGCGTGCCCTGCCGTGTACGGATTAAATAAACTGACCAGGTTGTCATAGGTCGGTGTAAGTCGACTACTTATCGTGTGGCATTGTGCGGCAACATTATTGGCACCGATTATACCCAGTGCCTTTAGAACGCCCAAACGCTTGCCGCAAACCGCAATACGTAGCCCGCGCCAGGATAACATCCCGGTAAATACACGCAGGCTTTAACAAATGTCAAAGTTCCCATCCCGTCATATTTCCGTATTTCTTGCGACGCGCTTTGAATGCCTGCGGCGGAGAATAGAGTCAATTCTGGAGAACGCGTGCAGGACAACTAAGCATCTTGGGGGCATTTAAGATGTTTGGTGACTCTGTGCAGGAAAGCGTCCTTACAGGTGAGCTGCCTGACCCTGGGGGCTTTAGGGGTCAGGCATTTTTCTTTTTAAATGACTGTTGTGTACAGTTTGTCGACTCGGTTCGCTTCGAAAGAGAAATCGGCAGAACAGGATTTGGATGTAGGTGGAAAGGTCTTTCGGCTTAGATTGGGGAAGGGTAAAAGGTAAAGGGGCCTCTCGCAGATGGCTGCCTGTGCCCTTCCTCTGAATAGCATTTGCTCGCGTACTGCATCGTCATGTTGGCTGAGCTTTTGGGTCCTCAGGCACGGCGTTCTAGAAGACGGCTGGGTTGGGTTGGGGCGCGTCTATTGGTAGTAGCGTTGAGAAATGGCGTTGGGGCATGGTGAAGCTAGCGCCAGCACAAGCCAAAACAGTAGCGATTTTTACCTCCATAAACCTACGCTTGGCAGAAATATTGCTAAGCATGAAATTAATCTATCTATCAGCAAAAACTCAGGCGACTCGGCGTTAATCTCTTATGACGAGCAAATTTGCATATGCGTCAATGCCCAGCTGTGGCGTTGACGCCCCCCGAAGCGTCATGGACTCAGCGGTGTCATTCCACTCAGCAGCCTGAGCTAAGGGATAAGTAAATCCATCCTAGGAGCCCGAATGACCTATCTCGAAACTACAGCAAAGTTCTACGGAGAAGTGGCAGAAGACCCAATGGTAGGGCTGTGCTGTGTGCAAAGTACACCGCTCCAGCTGCCGGGGCTAAATGTGCCGGTGCTGATGCACGAAATGAACTATGGCTGCGGGACAACGGTTCACCCGGCTGAGTTGCATGATGAGCCGACGGTACTATACGTCGGCGTGGGTGGCGGGCTAGAGGCGCTACAGTTTGCTTACTTTTCGCGGCGTCCGGGGGCAGTAATCGCGGTAGACCCAGTGGCCTCAATGCGCGATGCAGCAACCAGCAATCTAAAGAAGGCGGCAGAAGAGAACGATTGGTTCGACCCCAGCTTTGTGGATATTCGCGATGGCGATGCATTTAACCTACCGATTCCGGATGCGTCAGTGGACGTGATGGCGCAGAACTGCCTGTTTAACATTTTTGAGCCTGCGGACCTGGCAAAGGCACTGCAAGAGGCGTACCGGGTGCTAAAGCCGGGGGGCCGCCTAATTATGAGTGACCCAATTGCCACACGACCGATTCCGGCACATTTGCAGGCAGATGAGCGGCTGCGAGCCATGTGTTTATCTGGGGCGCTGACCTATGAGGACTACACTCAGGCACTGATTGATACGGGCTTTGGTCAGGTAGAGATTCGGGCACGTCGGCCTTACCGTCTGCTAGATAAGGTGAACTACAAGCTGGACGAGGCACTGCTGCTAGAGAGTTTAGATTCAGTGTCCTTCAAGGTGCCGATTCCTGGGGATGGAGCCTGCATCTTTACAGGTAAGACGGCAATTTATAGCGGTTCTGAAGAATATCTAGATGATAATGCGGGGCACATTTTGCAGCCGGGAATTCCGCTGGCAGTGTGTGACAAGACGGCTGGTAAGCTGGCCGCACGCTTCCCTGAAGAGATTATGACGACAGATTCAACCTGGTATTACGACGGGGGGGGTTGCTGTTAAATATCTGGTCAGCAAATCGGTAGGGTGCGTTGAAACTCACCTTACCGACTCAGCGCTGGGCCATCCGACTGAAATCCTTGCTGCTGCCGTCGAATTTGGTATTGCACAATGACAACGAAACCCACGTTCAAAGCTGCATTCCTGTACCGAGCCGATGTGCTAACCCTGCCCGTTGTTGACATCTCGAACGCTTCCGAATGGTACTGCAAACATTTCGGCATGACCGAAGTGCAACGCGATACCGACACCATTCCAACCGTCATCCTTGAACGCGACAATACGCGCATCGGATTCGCGATTAATGGCGGCGACGCCAGTCAGGACGGTGCAGCGATTCTCGTATCCGACATCCACGGGATAAAACGCGAGCTTGAGAACGCTGGACTCGAAATCGGTGATTGCCGAACGGATGAGCGTGACGGTAAGCTCTTTACGGTCTTTTTTGTCGTTGCTCCCGACGGTCTATGCTATTACTTCCACGAACCGCAAGACGGTGGATAACCACCGCATGCAACGGAAGACGGAGAGTTAGCAATTTGGTATATTTATAGTCTGTTCGCCCGTTCCCACTGATACGAAACATTAGGCAGAATTCTCATTTTTTGGATTAATGTCTAAATTTCAAACACTACGACGGCTAGCCTGCGTAAGCTTCCTGGCGGGACTTTGGGCCGTGAGCCAGGGCTGTATGAAGGCAACGATACTTGAGTATGAACCGTTTACTAGAAGTCTCGACGGGAAAAATGAACTATACATTTCTACCTATCCATCGGACTTTCC
>CAWUKV010000258.1:0-6664 GCA_963923025.1 uncultured bacterium | reverse complement strand
TGGTCTGGGGCAGTGGGACATGCTGGCGCTGGTTTAGATTGTTCCTAGATCAAAATCTGACTGAATGAGGGTCATTCCTGCGGCCTGGAAACGCTGGTAGGCGGACTCTGCAGCTTTTGTGAAATCAACAACGCCGGGAACAACGACGGGTGATGTGCAGTCATCTAACAAGAATATTTTTCGAGTCAAACCGGCATCAATTTGCTGAATTTCAACTAACAAATCATCTATCGTCCAGGCGACGCAGTGACTTTTCGCTTGTCCGGCAATGACGACAGCGTCAAAGGTTAGCAAATGGTCAATAAGTGCCTTGTTCTTTTGCGCGATCGCACTCCCGTCTGGTCCATCCAAAATCTCTGGTCGCAACACCGAGTAGTTTTCAGTTAAGGGGTTGCCACCCTTCACTTCGAACCGGGTTTGGTGCTGCCGAGCCCGGTTGTGAAAGAAGCAGGCCTCTTCAAAGGCGGGTACCAGCGCATGGCCGATGCCGCCCAGCATCGAGTGGTAGGGCCACACCGTTAGGGGGTACTTACCGTCTTGACTCAGTCGGCTGGCATAGTGGTGGGCAAACTGATTTAGCGCTGAGTCGGTTAAGCCAAGATCCTGCGCCAGCAACGGGTTGGGTCGCCACTGACCCGACTCAACATCCGCCAGCTCAATCAGCGTCATGGGAGCGGGGGGCTGCCCGTCGGCATCCACCCAAAAGGCCGGGTGGAAAATCTGAACGGCGGTATGGGTGTCTAGCGTTGCCACAATTTCGGTGATTTGTCCCAGGTGCCGATAGATAAACTCGCACAGGCGAGTCGTATCGTTGACTGCGCCCATGCCCGAACGCCCACCCACAAACAGTTCAAAGTCGGGCAGGCAGAACGTATTTTGAACGTCAATGGCGAGCAGGCAAATGCGGCGCTGGTCTTGGCTGGCTGGAGTGATGCCTTGTTGCTGCGCCCACTGGTGAGCCTGCTGCGCTCTTTCCTGATACGGAACTCGCCAAATATCACCCACGCGAGCCGGATCGAAGAAGTCGGGAATGGGAAGCTGAGTTTGAGTTGCCATAGGGTTGAAGAAATAAGGTCATAAAATAGGTAGATACTGAGCGCGAAAAACACTGATGGTTTGCCGAAGCGGTGGATCGAGGCACTGCCAAACCCGGTCGGCAATGGCATCGGGTACGCCGCCATAAAATGCTTCTGCGATCGCGCCGGTAATGCAGGTCAGCGTATCGGCATCGCCCCCCAGCGAAACGGCATTGCGCAAGGCATCTTCAAAGTCGATTGATTCTAGAAAGGCAATGATGGCCTCGGGCACCGTTTCCTGACAGGACTCGTTGAATGTGTAGGTGGGGCGAATCTGGTCGAGCGACCGGTCTAGGTCGTAGCCAAACCGCTGGGTGATGGCTGCGGCAATCTCTGCTTTATCGTGCCCCTGTCGGGCCAGGAAAATTGCTGTTGCGGTGGCCTGTGCGCCCTTGATGCCCTCGGGGTGGTTGTGGGTCACTGCCGCAGTTTGAGCGGCGGCGGTAAGGACAGCGTCGAGCTGGTCAAATGCATAGGCGACGGGACTGACGCGCATTGCGGCACCGTTACCCCAGCTGTTGTACGGCGCACTGTTGGTACTGACGGCCCATGCCTGAAAACGAGCACCATAGCCACCACAAGGGTCGGGGTAGCGACGGTAGTAGGTTTTGAACGCCTGAGCATAGTCCGGGTTCGTTCCCGTCCCAGCACTCAGCACCTCAGCCACAGCGACGGACAAAATGGTGTCGTCGGTAAACGTGCTGCGCTCGGTGAACAGCCGGAATTGCTTTGTTTTACAGGATTCGAACTCGTAGGCCGAACCTACGACGTCTCCCGCGATCGCGCCTAACATAGCGGCCTCCTCATGCCGTAGCTACGGCATTGTGTAATTACGGCATTGTGTAATTACGGACGGTGCAGTTGCTAAACCACGTCCAAGGTTTATGCGCTGATGCCCAGAATAGTTTGCTTGATTCGCTGACATGTTAGTGTCAAAATTACACTAACTCAGTTTTAACGTTGCCCTGGGCCTGCGTCAAGGGCGCAATCTCGATATCTTGCCATGGCGCACACCTATTCCTACCCTCGTCCTGCGGTGACCGTAGACTGTGTGGTGTTTGGGCTAGACGATGATAATCAGCTAAAAACGCTGCTGATTCAGCGACGATTGGCTCCCTTTGCTGAAGCCTGGGCGCTCCCCGGTGGATTTGTTCGACCAGGGGAAGACCTGCCTGCGGCGGCCCAGCGCGAACTGGCTGAAGAAACGGGCGTTACTGGCGTCACCCTGCGTCAGCTTCAGGCCTTTGGCGCACCCGTACGGGACCCGCGCGGTTGGGTTATCACGGTGGCATTCTCGGCGTTGGTTAATCTGCGGGACTATCGGGTTCAGGCGGCGACCGATGCCAAGTCGGCGGCTTGGGTCCCGATAACCGACCCACCGCCGCTGGCCTTTGACCACGAACAGATTTTGCAGGTAGCGCTGGTGGCCCTGCGATCGCAAATTCGCCACCAGCCCATCGGGTTTGAACTTCTGCCCGAGCGCTTTACGCTGACGCAGCTACAGCAGCTGTATGAGGTGATTCTGGGACGATCGCTTGACAAGCGCAACTTTCGCAAAAAGCTGCTCAAGCTCGACTTTTTAGTTGAACTCAATGCAAAGCAGACCAACGTCCGCCACCGAGCAGCCCGACTCTATCGGTTCGACCCGGATAGATATGCGGCCCTAACCCAGGGTGGTTTTAGCTTTGAACCGTAGCCGTGTCCCTTCAGCGGTTGGGTGAGCACCCTTACTCGCCAGTCAAGGAGTAGAGTGTACCGTCAATCAAAAGATGATTGATGCCTTTGGCCTGGAGGTACGGGCGAGTTTTAGTCAGCAGCTGACCGTTCGGTACCTTGATGACTCGTTGGTTGCGCCGGGAAAAGCGGCGGGCCACGCGATGGTTGTCGAAGACGGGTAGCGTCCGGGCAGTCTGCTCTTCTGAGGGAATTTCGGCCAGTTCGGCAAATTCTTTCAACGGTCGTGTAATCAGTTCTGACAGTCGGTCAATGACCAGATAGCAGGTTCCAGGTAAGACGGTCTCGGTCAGCGGCACGATTTGGACAGATGCCGCCAACGGTTCGTTCTCGTCGTCCTCGTCGACCTCGTCGTCCTCGTCCAAATCATCAAGGTCGTCGAGGTCGTCCTCGTCCACCAAATCGTCCTCGTCGAGCAGATCGTCTTCGTCAAGATCGTCAGTATCGAACGTGTCTGCCTGAGCTGTGACGGTTGCCGTATCTGGCTGAGTGTCTTGTTCAACGTCATCAGCGGCAGCGGCGGGTGTCGGCGTCTCCTCCTCTGCATCTATCAGCGAGAGCTGGTCCGCAGCAGGTGCACTGGGCCGCCGCCGGGAGCGACGCTTGGGCTTTGTGGACGACGACTCAGCTTCGTTGGACGGCACTTTATCCGTCTCTTCTGAAATCCGCTGGGCCTCGACCGGCTCAGCCGCTTTGGCTTTAGACGCTTTAGACTTGCCCGTACCCGATTTGTCAGCATTGCCGCCACGCTTTTGCGATCGCAGCGTCGCATACTCAGACTCTGACAGTGCAGTTTTTAGCAGTCGGCTAATGGTGCTGTTGCTGACGCCAAAATGGTCGGCAATGGTCGAAGTCGTTTCGCCGGGTTGCTTGTACAGCTCAACGGCAGCGCGCTTATCGGCGTCAGAGAGTTTGCGGGGGGCCATGCAGTCAGCAATCCTTAGACAATATCTTTTAGCTCAGAGATAGTCTAAACCGTTACCTAGGCGCGACGCCGCGATCCACGGCGAGATTGCTGAGAAATTTCATACTCGACCGCAGCACCTAGGGCAATGCCGAGTGCCGAAAACGTCCAGAAAACCTCCCAAACGCCGCCCTCAATATAGGCATCGCGACTAACGTAGAAGGCAAAGATCATATCGGCGATGTAAAGAAAGAAGGCCGAGATAGCAATCATCTTCCATGCCTGAGAATAGCGGCCGCCCCAAAAGGCTACCAGCAACGTTCCCGCCACGACCACCAGTAGACAATCGCCAATCACGTACATCAGACCAAAGATACTGGCGAGCGGCGTAAACAGACTATCCATTGCCTGAGCCCAAGCCGGAGCCGTGCTAACGTCTTCTTCAATATCAGCGTCTTCAAAATCAGCGTCTTCTGACTCAAGCTCAGTTTCTGTGGGGGCAACCTCTGGTGCGACCTCCGGGACGACATCCGTAGGCGTCACGACTTCGGGCGGGGCTTCCGGGTCAGCCGGAGCCTGCGCGACGATGGCCAGCGGTGGGGCTAGGGGGGATGGGTTGGATGGGGCCGCCGCGATCGCAACCTGGTAGTTCAGCAAATACGCTAGAGCAACACCGGCTAGCCCAATACCGCCAATCAGCAGCATTTGGCCAATGGACAGGTCAATCCGTCTGGGAAAGACAGCTTGGAATAGACCAATAAATAGGAAAACGTAGCTAATTAAGTAAAAAACGTCCCCCAGTGAGGCTTCTGGATCGAGCCCAAAAGCCGTGCCCCAGAGGGCAAAAAAGACGTTGCCGATGGTAAAAGCCAACATGCCAATACCCAGGGGCAGCCAGACCCCACGGCCACTAATAATCTGACTGCTGGTGGTGTTTCGAAAGCACAGCACCGTAGCAAACGCGAATGCAATAATTTCAATAATGTTAATGGCGATCAGATACCAACCAGAGCGTTCCTCAAAGCCTGCTGGCAGTGCCCCAAAGAGTAGAAAAAATAGCAAAGCAAAAACGCCCCAGCCCAGACTAAATCCGATGAGCAGGCGGGTTGTACTGGCAGTGCCCTTAGCAGAAGCTTGAGTCATCGATCCACCCCCAAAAGATTACGTGGTATTCTCCATTGCTGGCCGTTTGATGCGGCTACAGCATAGCGGTCTGTAGCGAGAACGCCTCAAGTATCCCCAAGATACCCATAAACATTCCTTGGTATACAGAAAGCCGCAAATAGCACGGCCACTCGAATCAGCGCGTGGCCTCTACTGCCAAAGCTTGCCGTTAGGGGATTGCTTCAACCACCCCAAAAATGCTGCCCGTTCTGGTGTCGGCAGCTCATCAATTGCTTCTAGGGTCCGTGCTTCAAAGTTAGAAATGCCGAAGTAAGCCTTACCCAGCTGATGAAGCTCTTTGAGTAAAAAATTGATGTGGCTCTCCTGCCAGGCCGGTAGCTGTCCCGCAAAGGGGTCAAGCTGTAGTAAGGCATGCACGGCTTGGGGGGACCTTGCCTGGGGGAGCTTCCACTGATTGCCCAGATTGATGAAGTCTGCTTCGAAGCGTTTGGCCTGCTTACTGCCCATTAGATCCTCTACATCTTCGTAGAGGGCCTGCAAAATCAGTACAGAGGCTTGCACAAACGCCGGTGGGGTACCCGTTGGCGCGGCTACGGGTGATGTCTTGGACATGTCAAGCTTGATTTTGCCCCAAACGCTGAACCGGTCTGGTTCTTCCAGCAAAACACAGGCTTTTCCACGATTATCTGTCAGTTCACGCCATAGGGCTCTGGCTTCCTCTTCTTGAGCGGCGCTAAAAACGCTAAGCAGCCGAAACGTCTGCCCTTGGTAGGACAAGATCGGGATCTTTTGCTCTTTGGATGGATGCTGAAAACTGCTGATTTCGACATCCTGGCGTTTGAGAATGAACATAGCGCCATCTGTAACAGCTGGGCAGACCGAGTCCCCCCATGACGGACCCTAAGGAAGCCTTTAGTATAGTCGGAACCTCGCGCAATGCACGTGTCCAATTTTAGCTACCCTAAAGAGGCTAAAAGCCTCTGCAAAAGAAGTCCTTAGTTTAAGATTACCCAGTTGCCCTGTATGAGGTGGCATGGCTACAATCTGGGAATGATTGATAGCTACAATCAGGATCCTTAGCTCAGTTGGATAGAGCAACCGCCTTCTAAGCGGTCGGTCACAGGTTCGAATCCTGTAGGATCCGTTGGGTATATTGCTGTTGGCTAAGCGAGTACATCGTTAAAGCTGAATTTTAGGGTAGACGGAAGCGGGCATCTTCAACTTTTATCTACTGTTCGCTGCCGCGCTGAGGGACGCCGCGCTGAGTGTTGTTGATATCAGTTGACTAAGCCGCGATTTCGTCTCTAAGTGCCTCAATATCACCAAAGCGTCTGCCGTCAGTACACTGACGCGGCATGACCCTCAGGTCGTTCTCAGCCCTGTTGAGTCAGCATGGCAGTTGACTCAACAGGGCTCATATCCACTTGCTTGAGATGCTTTGTGGTGGCCTCAATGGACGAGTGATTTTCTTCTGCAACTGAACCGGCTGCTCGTTTATGCAGATAACCGGACAGCCCGCAATGTTAGGTTTGTCGTGGATATAGCAGCCCGCGAAAAGGTTGAGCCGGGTTGCACGGCACGAAGCGCTTATGCCAAGGGGAAGTGCCGCCCTCGTATTCCTTGGGCGTGGCCGGACAGTTTTTAGTTTGGCAACGTCGCTCTCTGTAACACTGTTGCTTACCCTAAGTCTTACGCCTGATCTTGCAATAGCCCTGCACCTAATAAATGTGGCGTTTCTTGCTTGATCTGACTCGTTCTATGGCAGCCGCCAGATCCGTTAGGACAAGGCTGCCCAGTCCTTTTTAGGGCCATTTCGTTGTATGCC
>CAWUKV010000257.1:0-6664 GCA_963923025.1 uncultured bacterium | reverse complement strand
TAGCCAGATTATGGACCGCACCGTTACAGACCCATTCATCCGCAACTGGCTCGACATGCTCTGTTTCTTGCTTAGCGGCCTGCCCGCCGACGGTACGATCGCGGCCGAAGTCGCGTTCATGTTTGCTGACTGGTACCGGCCTGACGTCCGGCTTGATTACCCCAAAGGTGGCAGCGGAGCGCTAGTGAATGCGCTGGTGCGGGGGCTAGAGAAGTTCGGTGGGCAGCTGCGACTCAGCGCTCATGTGGAGCAGATTTTGGTCAAGCAAGGTCGGGCCGTTGGTGTACAGCTTCGCAACGGCGACCAGATTTTAGCGAAGAAGGCAGTGGTGTCCAATGCGTCGGCATGGGACACCGTCAAGCTGTTGTCGGCGGATGACGTTCCTGACAGTTTCTTGAAAAAGAGAACATCGATTCCCGCCTGCGATAGCTTTATGCATTTGCATTTGGGCATCGACGCAACAGCGTTACCGTCGGATCTGGCCTGTCACTACATCGTGGTTAACGACTGGTCGCGTGGCATCAACGCGCCGCAAAATCTGGTGCTAATTTCTATCCCTTCTTTGTTAGATCCGGACCTGGCCCCACCCGGCAAGCACACCGTTCACGTCTACACCCCTGGCAACGAGCCCTACGCGCCCTGGGCAGGGCTAGACCGACGCAGCGCTGCGTACCAGCAGCTCAAGGCAGAACGGGCTGAAGTGATGTGGCAGGCCCTAGAGCGGGTGATTCCTGACATTCGCAGCCGATGTGAGGTGACGCTGGTGGGCTCGCCGCTGACCCATGAACGATATTTGAGGTGCGATCGCGGCAGCTATGGACCGGCTATCCGCGCGGGTACCGGTCTCTTTCCGGGGCCAACGACACCCGTAAAAGGACTCCTCTGCTGCGGTGGGTCGACCTTCCCCGGCATTGGCCTCCCCGCTGTTGCCGCCAGCGGCATGATCGCCGCCCACACAATCACGCCCGTAGCGCAGCACCTAGCAATGATGGCGTCTGTGAGCTGTCTTTAGTGCTGGGAATGAGTGCTGAGACAAAGTCTGCCTAAAACTTGCTACGGTACTCATTCACAGGCCTAAATACCGGCATCGTGCGATAGGTTTTAGGCAATAGGCTGATGCTTAATATGGATTTATCACCCCACCTTCGTCTCTTCTTGGACACTGCAAAATTTGAAGAATGGGAGACCTGGCTCCCAACGGGTTTATTTCGCGGCGTGACAACTAATCCGCTTTTACTTGAGCGAGCAGGGGTAACCTGTACGCTGACTGTGCTGGAGACTTTGGTGAAGGATGCGCTGAGTTTTGGTGTCCAGGAAGTCCAGGTGCAGACTTGGGGAGAGACGCCAGAAACATTGTTTGAGCGAGGTCAGCATTTAGCAGCGATGAACCCAGCAGTGGTGGTCAAGGTCCCGATAACCCAAGCTGGAACTACAGCCGCGGCCCAACTCGTGCAGGCGGGGGTGCGGGTGACGCTTACGGGTATCTATGCCGTGCCTCAGGTGCTGATTGGGGCGGCCATTGGGGCCGAGTACGTTGCCCCCTATCTGGGCCGCATCAATGACTCGGGCCACGACGGACGGCGGATGGTGGCCCAGATGCAACAGGCTCTCAAGGGCGTGCAAAGCCCGACACGGGTACTAACCGCCAGTATTCGGGACGTGGCCGATATTGCTGAGCTGGCTACGGCTGAGGTCGATACGTTTACGTTTTCAAGCGCGATCGCAGCTCAATTTTTTGACGTTCCTGCCACCCTGGCCGCAACTGCCGACTTCGAACGTGCTGCGAAAGCTATGGGCGGCTAGTACAGGAAGGCAGAAGTATGCAGTCAGAAGGCAGAACTAGAGTCCTGCTAGGCTAGGCATTACGGCACTCCCGAAGGGGGCTTGTCTGTTTGCTGAACCGTACTAGCGCCCATTCTTCCTTAACCTATTCCCGTAGCCTGTTTGTGAATGTCGACTGAGCTGGGCCAGATTAAACCTTTAGCGCTCTGGTGCCTGCACGGCAATTTACAGACGCCAGTCGTTTGGGACGCTTTAAAGTTGTACCTGCAACAGCAGCGGTGTACCGTCCAGGTCCATACCGAAAATTTGTGGGAGACGCTGGCTGAGAGCTGTGAGGACTGGGCAGATCAGTTTTGCCAACGGGTTCAGCACCGAGGCGACGCTCAACGGGTGCTACTGGGGTATTCGCTAGGCGGGCGACTGGGGTTTCATGCGGTACTGCACAGGCCAGACCTGTGGGCGGGGGCAGTGATTGTCGCCGCTGATCCGGGCACTGCTGACGGTCGAGCGGCACAGCTGGATCGCGATCGCGCTTGGGCTGACCGTTTCCTGGCAGAACCGCTCGCTCAGGTTATGGCCGACTGGAATCGGCTGCCGCTGTTTGGTGGTAGGCCCGGCCCCGACTGCGATATCTCTCCCTACCGGCAGGCGATCTCAGACGCGTTTGTGTGCTATTCGAAGGGGCGACAGGCGGATCTGCGAGCTCAACTCGAAGCGTTACAAAGCCCTCCACTGCTCTATATCTCCGGCAGCAACGACGCCAAATATACTGCTCTGGGGCGGCACCTAGCCTGCCATAGCCCTAATATCCATCACAGCGTCATTTCTAAGGCAGGCCACCGAGCACCTTGGGACAACCCGTCAGACTTCAATCTCAGAATGCTTACGTTTGTTAACAAAATAAGTGAGCGTTACTCCTTGGCTTTTTGACGCCCTATCAGGCTATAGAGCTTTTACTAAAAGGGCATCACAGGCAAAAATCTACGTCCAAGGTCATTTACAATCCTTAATAAGTTCGTTAACATTCTTGTATGTGAACTGCTGATGCTGCCACGAGGTGCCTTTGCTGTGCTGTGGCCGTTAGTTAGAGGGTGAAGCTGCACAGGTCGTCTGACTGATCGAGCGCTAGCCTTTCTACGCAGCTCTAATCCGTCATTCATACCCGACTCCAAACCATGGCCTCTAATCTTTCCCTCGCTGCAAAGCTTTTCAAACCTAACGTTACCCCTAACCTGGCTTCCCAGACGACCTGGGCCATCCTTCGCCTCGTGTTGGGCATCATGATGATTCACAACGGCATGGACAAGCTAGCCAACATTGAGAGCTTTGCCGAAGCTTACGTTGCTTTCTTAGGTCTGCCCTTCCCCATCTTCCTGAGCTACTGTGCAGCCTTCACTGAGCTGATCGGTGCGCCGCTGGTGGCTATTGGTCTGTTTACTCGCCCCGCTGCGCTGGGTCTGTTCTTCACGATGTGTGTGGCCATGTACCACCACGTTAAGGTTGCTGGCCTGAGCCTGCCCTACCTGGAGCTGTCCGCCATCTACGCAGCGTCCTTCCTGTTCCTGCTGGTCAACGGTGCAGGCCTGTTCTCCTTCGATGCGCTGATTGCTAACTGGCTCGACGGTACGGCTCTGTCTGTCCGTGCCAAGCAGGTCATGCGCCTAGAGAAGGCTTATGAGGCGTCGCCTGCTGAGCAGGTTGCCGTTAAGTAAGCCAGTCAGCCCCAGCCAAGGTTAGATGTTCTAGCGTTGGTCGGTTAGGCCGTTGAATACTGTCGAGAGGGCTCCTGCTGCAGCAGGAGCCCTCTTGCTGTTTAAAGAAGGTGTAAAGAGCATTAAGTATATCTGCCGAGTGCTGTTGCTCGTCATATAAAAGGACACATGGCTTGTTACTGTGCGGTACGCTATTTCCCGGTGTTCTGGTTCATTGCAACACTTTGCTCGGGCAGTAAGAAGGTAACAAGCGGTATCGCGCCTATTTCATCAACGATTGCTTCCTGTGTTTGGCCCTTTTTAAGAAATGAACCGAATAATATTGGCCTCTGGCGTTGCTGCTGTCGTCCTAATGCCTTTGAGTGTTGAAGCAGCTTCCTTTTCAAGTCTGACGATTTTTGGCGATAGCCTATCAGACTCGGGCAACCTCTTTAATCTGACGGATGCGTTCGGGACAGGCTTTCCCCCTAGTCCGCCCTATAATCAGCGTTTTTCCGATGGTCTACTCTGGATTGATATTGTCCAGCAAGAGTTGGGATTATCGCCAGTGTTGGCAGGGAATTTGACATTTCCTCCTGATCCTACGCAAGTGGCTGATGGCATTAACTTTGCCTTTGCCGGGGCACTATCGTCAGATGCAAACGTCGGGGATGATGGCGTGATATCGTTACCGGGTTTGCAGGATCAGATTGCGGTCTTTGAGGCTTTGGTGGGTGTTGGCCTGCCGGTAGATCCGACTGGTCTGTTCACGGTTTGGGCTGGGGCCAATGACTACACTGAGTTTTTTGCAGATCCAGCGGCGGCGGCGGGTCTTTCTCCGCTAGACATCCCCGAGGAGGCGACCGATAACGTTGTGGCCAGCATTATTAGGCTGGCCCAGCTCGGTGCTAAGAATATCTTGGTGCCCAATATTGCCGCAGTTGGATCATCGCCGTTTGGGCGCATCCTGGATGCGGCTGTTCCTCAGCAGGATATGGTTGCACTGTTGAATCAGCTGTCGGCTGCGCACAATCAGCTTCTTGCGGCGAAGCTCGATGTGTTCGAGGCTCAGTATACCGACGTGAACTTGATTGAGGTGGATATTGCTACGCTGATTGCCAGTGCGATCGCGAATCCTGCCGACTTTGGATTCACTAACGTTACAACGCCATGTCTGGCGGATCTGCCCAACGGTGTGATTTGCAGCAACCCTGATGAGTTTCTGTTTTGGGATGAGACCCACCCGACGGAAGCGGCTCACCAGCTCGTTGCTGAGTTTGCGTTAGCGGCGCTGGCGGATACT
This sequence comes from uncultured bacterium, assembly GCA_963923025.1. Lineage (GTDB taxonomy): Bacteria > Cyanobacteriota > Cyanobacteriia > Phormidesmidales > Phormidesmidaceae > CAWUKV01. The sequence continues at coordinate 1,888 of CAWUKV010000257.1, read as the reverse complement.
GAGTCCAGCGGCGGTATGGCCTCAACTCCTGAACCTGGCTTAGTCGGCGGTACGCTGCTGGCCTTTGGACTGACGGGGCTGTGGCGTCGGCGTCAGCGGGTGGCCTCGTCAGCCGTTGTCAAGACAGCAGCCTGAGGCGTCAATCCGACAAAATCAAATAGGTCTCTATCCGCCAGCTGAGACGGAGATATATTTTGTACGCTGCGAAAGAGGCTGTCTACACGGCCTGGGTGCTCCCGCTCCCAGGCTTGCAGCATTTGTTTGATCTGGCCCCGCTGCAGGTTTTCCTGAGAGCCACACAGGTTGCAGGGAATGATAGGAAACTCGCGGTAGCGGGCGTAGCGGGCGATATCCGCCTCCGGGCAGTAGGCCAGGGGGCGGATAACAATGTGCTGTCCGTCATCGGTGCGCAGCTTCGGTGGCATCGCCTTCAGCCTGCCGCCGTAGAACATATTGAGAAACAACGTCTCGACAATGTCATCCCGGTGGTGGCCCAAGGCAATTTTAGTGGCCCCTTCTTCGCTGGCGACTCGGTATAGAATGCCGCGCCGTAGCCGCGAGCACAGCCCACACAGGGTCTTCCCTTCGGGAATCACCCGCATCACCGTACTGTAGGTGTCCTGCTCCACAATGCGATAGGGCACGCCGACAGACTCAAAGTACTCGGGCAGGATGTGCTCGGGAAAGCCGGGCTGTTTCTGGTCCAGGTTCACCGCCAGCAGCTCAAAATCCACCGGCGCACTGCGCTGTAGCGACATCAACAGCGACAGCATCGTGTAAGAGTCTTTGCCACCCGACAGGCACACCATTACCTTATCGCCCGCTTCGATCATGTTGTAATCGTGGATAGCCTTGCCCACCAGCCCCCGCAGTCGGGCCTCCAGCTTCTTTGCATTCTTTGAGGGTAAGGGGGTAGCAACAGTCATAGGCGAGTCAGTTTTTTTAGAATTTGCGCGACGGTATAGAGCTGATTGTCTCGTCGAGTTGTAAGGGTCAGCTTATCTGCAAAGTCGTAGCGGGCTTCGTCGGCTTTCACAAACAGGAAGTCTTCTCCTGTCGTAATTAGGCCAAATGAGGGCTGGGCGGTTGAGCCTGCCATATAAGCCAGTGTTTGAGGTAGGGCCTGCATAACGCTGAAACCGTAGCGTTTACTTTCGATCAGGACGAGCCAGAACTCATTGTTAAGAATAAGTACATCAATGAGCCCAGTCAGTACCCTATCGCCATTCTCGATTTCAACTTTGACTTGCTTTTCTCCTTTGACAAGGTAAGGCGGGTTAAATAAGTCCAGCAGTTCGAGCAGCGGTGCCACCATAATCAGGTTGACTGTGCTTTCGGTAATGGCCCCAGCATCCTGGTAGTAGCGGTATCGGAGCTTGAGATGGTCCAGTTGTCCTTTTTCTGCGTCTGATAGTTCAGGCAGCGGAGGCAGCCATTCGGTGAAAAAGCTTGGATCAGTGGCAGGCCGAAGCCCAAGCATCGCCTCGATATCGGACAGGTTGGTAACGGCGCGAGTAATGCCGAGGGTGGCGGTCATGGTCTAAAGTGTCCGGTCGATATATTCACGCCAGCGTAGAATCTGGCCGTTACTGTCAAAGTCTATCAAAATCGCATCTTCTGCGTTAGAGACTGCACCGGTTTCGCGGTTGCGTTCTTGCCAGCGCCACTCGACGGCTGCATGGTTGTCTTGAATCAAAATTTGGTGGATGGTAATCTGCACGTCGGTATTGCGCGAGAAGAATTCGGTAAATGCCTGCCGGATGTTGGCTTTCCCCACCCAACGATGGCTCTGGGCGATCATCACACCGCTCATGGCAAACAGGCCAATGAAGGCGTCTACATCTTCATTGCGCCAGGCTTGGGCTGCGGCTTGAACCTGCTGCTCAAC
>CAWUKV010000256.1:0-6698 GCA_963923025.1 uncultured bacterium | reverse complement strand
GGAAGATTTCGAACCCAAATGTGAGGACCACGACCAGCGCCGCTGCCAAAACACCGCTGAGGGTCGCTAGCTGCTGTAGGGATTGCCGCTGGATAGCCAGCTGGGTCTGGACGGCTTGGGTTTTAGCGGCCTTAAGCTGATTTTGAATCAGCTGTTGTTCGTAGCGATCGCTGGCTGACAGAAACTGATAGTCCTGATCGCTCAGCCGTTTGCCGTGGCTCCAGTCCTGGGCTTCTTGCAGCGCCAGTCCCTGGAGCAGCCGTGAGTTGTCCGTTCTATTGCTGGCCTGCCAAGCTTTGAGGGCTGGAGCGTAGGGACGTAGGGCATCGAGCTGTTGGGTCACCCAATGGTCATCAAAAATAGTCGCGTAAATTTTGTTTTTGACCCGCAGGCAGCCCCCACGGATTTCGACTAAACCGGATAGTAGTAGCTCAACTTGTTCCTCGCTATCGGTATAGCGCAGGGTATCGTCAGCGGCGTGCTGAAGAACCCGTTGATACAGGCTTAGCAGCTGTCCTGCCGAAGTTTCGTCTCGGAGGATGCGATCGCGAATGGTGCGTAAATGTTCAGGATTATCCTGGGACTCCCAGTGTTGTAAGACGTGTTCCTGGACGACCTGCTCAACCAGTTGAGCATCCTGCAACTGCGGTAGACTGGCGGCTGTCAGCTGGTCGGCTACCAGCGCACATAGCTTTTGAGTCAGAAACGGTTGGCCGTTTGTCCAGTCTAGAATGGCGGCTAGCACCGCATCCGGCTGACTGACATGGGCAGCAAAACCGCTGGTCAGCGCCTTTGCTTCGTGCAGTTGAAAGCCCTTCAGCGCAATAGCTCGACCAACGTTAAATGGTGTCCGGTGACGGTTATAAATCAGTTCTGACGGTGTGACCACACCGAACAACGCCCAGGTCAGTCGTTGATGCTGGGGTGACGTCGATCGCTCGTTATAGCAGTACCGGACCACCGCAAAAAAATCATCGACAGGAAAAGGTAGGGCTAGGGCACTGTCAATTTCATCCACAAAAATGTAGAGCTGGTCGTCAGGATAGTGAACCAGCAGAATTTCCTCTAGGAAGCAGCGCAGCCGTTGAGGGTAGGGGAGCTCGTCGTGATCGGCCCACCAGGCTTTGAAGCCGATCTGACCGTGCAGGTCAAACTTGCTGAGTAGGTCTAGTACAAGGCCCTTGTACCACTGGGCCGGGGTGACCTCCTCACTGCCGATACTGGTTAGGTCGAGTGATACACAGCGATGGCCTTTGGCCTGCAACTGTTGCTGCATATGAACCCGCAGGCTCGACTTGCCCATCTGACGGGCGTTGAAAACATAGCAGTATTCCCCGGCTGACAATGCCGCTAGCAGCTCCTGATCGGCTGCGCGACTGACATAGCTGTGGGCGTTGAGCTGTAGGCTACCGCCAACTTGATACAGCGAGGATACGGGCGATGGGACTTTGACCACTACGACTGGGACACCGGATATCCGAATGCCTAACCTCTAGAGCGTGCTGCCGGGTGCCATTCTGGGTGCGTTCGGCGTTGTGGTAACGCTGGTCTAGATGGCGACCTTACTTTGCTTACATGCTGCTAGTTTACTGACATCTCGCTCATTTGGTTGGTCAAACTCTGGCCGGTAAACTCTGGCCGGTAAACTCTGGCCGGTAAATTCTAGCCGGTAATTTGCAGCAGCGACTTAAAGTAGCGGCGATACAGGTCACAGCTGATGACAGCGCGATTCCCCTGGAGCTCAACCAGGCCCAAACTTTCCAACCGATATGCTGACAGGGCCTCTAGTTCGGCTCCTTCGGGTGTGGTGAGTACCTGAGACAGGGCCTGTACCAGCTGGGGTTGGCGAGAGATAATACGCCAGTGCTGCCGCAGATGCCCGCTGTAGACCCCCGACTGGGTGGGGGCGGCATCTAGCAGAGCCGGGAGTGAAGTATCGGACTGCACCAGTGCGTACAGGGCCAGCTGTACCAAATAGGGGTGTCCCCCTACGAGATCGTAGAGCGATCGCACGGCGGCTTTGCCATCCTCGCCTTCCCAGGGCAAACCATACTGTAATGCTAGCGTTTGGATATCTACGGGCGTCAGCAGTGGTAGCGGCAGTGCTAGACCCACGTTAAAGGGCGACTGACTGAGCTTCAGGGGGACGTAGACTTCGGTGTTGTAGGAGAGGATGAGACGCAGGTTTTGCCAGACCGATAGCTCCATGCCTTCCTCGTGCCAGACCCGCAGCATGGGGAAAAACTCCTGCACCAGTTCAGCGTATTCAAAAATCTGATCGACTTCGTCCAGGGCCAGCACAATGGGCTGGCTGCACTGCTTGAGCAGGTACTCGCGGAAGTACAGTTTGCAGCTCACCTTGTGACCAATTTCGTCGTCCCAATAGTCGTCAATCTTGGCAGGGAGACCTAACTGCTGGGTCACGTTTAGACTGAACCAGCGCAGGAATCGGCCCAGATCGTTCAAAATGGCAGCCTCGGCCTCCTGGAAGTTAATCAGAACCGTCTGCATTTGTTCCTGGCGGGCGTAGTCTAGCAGGCGCAGCACCAGCGAGGTTTTGCCCCGGTTGCCCGCCGCCCGCAGCCGCAGCAAACCGCTAGGTCGCAAAATTTCGGCCTGGGCTTGGGCCTCGACCGTATCCGGGGGAATGTAAAACTGGGACTGTAGCGGTATAGCTACGCTGGGAAAGGCAATCGTGACCATATCAGCGGTGGTGGTCAATGACTGGGCGGCCGACAACGGCGTGCGATCGCGGTCGGGTGAAGATTCTGACTCCAAGTGGGTCAGAATGTAGCGAACATTTTTCTTCGTAACCTTTTGGTCTAGCGCTGCACTTAACGCCCGCCAGAGCTGTGCGCCAACATCACGGATGTATTCCGGGTGATAGCCTGCATCTTTGGCAATCTGTGGATAGAGTCGCCCCTCCCATGAATATTTGAAGACAATCTCCTGGACATGAGAGATGCTGTCAGGCATCAAAATGTTCTTAACCAGAGCGAGGGCTTCAGCGTCAGTCATGGTGACCCAGCATAGAGGAACAGCGGTGTCCCTCTATCCTACATGGACACTCTGAGTCAGCCCGTTGCAAACTTATCAGTTGCGGGTTGGACTGCTGTCCAAGTTGATGGATAGACCTGATAGTTGACGATAGGTTGACTCGGGACTGTGGTCTGATCCTGCTGAATTCTCAATTTTTCATCGGGAAAGTTTTCAGGCTCCTGTACTGAGAAAAGAAGCTTTGTGATTGCGATGTCAACGCGTGTGACAGACCATGAAAGAAGACAATTTTCTTCTTCGTATCATTCTCATCAATACTTAAGAAGATAGCCTTAGCTTAGCTGCCTTTATCTATAAGTTGGAGCTATAAAAGTAAGGCGTTTTATTGTACGGTGGACAGAACCTGACAGATAGACTCTCAGCTATAAGTTTCTGTTTTCAAGAACAACAGAAGTTGACAGGGAATAGGTCTAGAACAATTTTAGGTAGATCTACTTGGCTACAAAGTCAGCCCTCTCAGTACGACATCATGCCCGGTGGGGCAGTCAGGACAAGTTTGGGATGCTGTAATTTTGGCCTGATGCTGCTGGCGGCTGCGTTAAGATGTCCGGTACGAGATGTCCGGTACAAGATGTCCGATACGCGCTTCGGGTTGACTGCTGTGAATTCACAAACGTTTTACCAAACGCTGCTTGAGCAGCTGGCCAGTGGCCCCGTGGCATTGGCTACGGTGGTGTCTGGTGATGCAGAATGGGTCGGGGCAAAGCTGCTGATCTGGGGCGATGCCGAGACGGCTGGAAGTCTGCCGGATGCGACGGCAACTCAGCTGATATCGCCTGCCTTTGAAGTCATGAAAACGGGATTGCCGCAGAACATTACCTTAGAAATATCGCAGGGAGATATCCTGCAAGTCTGGCTGGCTCGTTGGCAAGGGGCAGAAGCCATCACCATCACCCAAGCCATCCTGACCAATCTTCAAAGTCAGCGCCCCCAACGGCTGGTCATTCCTTTGGTCAGCGGGCAGTCCCCCTACGTCATTGAAGTGGGGCAGTCCCTGCGCAACCTGCAGGGCCAAAATGCCTACATCGAAGAGATTGCAACCTGTCCGATTTAGGGTTCTCCGTGCAAGGTTCGACACCGGCTGACTCAACGCTCTATCCGCACTCAGCCCCAAAGCAAAAAAAACTCCCTGGTTATGAACCAGAGAGTCTAGCTGACAGGATATTTCGAAAACACCAAAGGTTGTGCCATCAAATCGTTGCGGGCAGACTGCCGCAACGAAGATCGATCAAAACCACCCTTTCAAAATATCGACTAAACTTGATGACTGCCTACTCGACTAAGGTATAGCTTATGCCCACGTATCTGGTGACCGGCAGCAATCGCGGCATCGGCCTGGAATATTGCCAGCAGCTCAGCCAGCGGGGAGATAGTGTAGTTGCCGTGTGCCGCACCGCCTCTGAGGACTTAAAAGCGCTGGACGTTAGGATTGAGGCCAATGTTGATATCACTCAGCAGGCCGATCTCGATGACCTGGCCCAACGTCTGGCCGATACCCCCATTGATGTTCTCATCAACAATGCCGGGATTATTGAGCGGGTCACGCTGTCAGATCTAGACCTAGACAGTATTCGTCGCCAGTTTGAAATCAATGCCCTGGGGCCGCTGCGGTTCACCAAGGCATTACTACCCAACCTAAAATCCGGGTCGAAGGTCATTTTTATGACCAGTCGCATGGGCTCGATTGATGACAATACCTCGGGCGGAGCCTACGGCTACCGCATGTCTAAGGTGGCGCTGTCTATGGCTGGGAAATCGCTCTCACAGGACCTCAAGCCTCGCGGCATTGCCGTGGGTATTCTGCATCCAGGGCTGGTCCAAACTCGTATGACGGGCTTTTCGGGCATTACCCCGACAGCATCGGTTACCGGGCTGCTCCAACGCATTGACGAGCTGTCCTTGGACAATACGGGTACCTTTTGGCACGCCAACGGCGAGGTCCTGCCGTGGTGAGCGCAGTTCGATGGTGTTTAGACCGTGGGATGCTGACTATGGGCCGCTGACTATGGGCCGCTATTGAGCTTCGCCAATGAGCGTAAACGCCGCCCAGTCGCGCGGTTCTGGGTACTGCTCCATTGTGGCTAGCATCGCCTGTCGTAAGGCTTGGGCTTTGTCGGGTGTGGTCTGAAGCTGGGTGTAAAACGCGGTCATTAGGTCGGCGGTGGGCGCATCGGGTACTGCCCATAACGAGACCACAACGCTGGGCACCCCGGCGCCAATGAAGGCCCGTGACAGGCCGATAACGCCGTCGCCGGTAACCCGTCCCCGACCGGTGTTGCAGGCGCTGAGGACGACGAGTTCTGCTGACAGAGACAGGCCAATGATTTCGCCTGCGGTTAGGAGTCCATCATGTCCGGCCCCGTCTGCTAGGGCGATCGCGCCTGGCAGGTCACGCAGGCCCGATGCCTCTGGGGTGCCGTACTCCAACAAACCGTGGCTTGCCAGATGAATGACGCTGGCGTTCGACAGCTGTTGCCGGACGGTGGCTTCTGTCGCAGCCGTGCCGGTCAGCGCCGTGGTCTTGAGCTGGGCGGCAATGTTGTTGGCCTCTTGCTCGGCTCCCGGTAGAGCAGCAAGGGCTGCATCAACACCCGGTACCGCTGGCATAGTGGGATTGCCGACAATCAGCGGCTGCTGGGCTAGGGCCTGATTGCCCTGGCGCTGGCGAATCTGCTGGGTCAGCGCCAGAGACTGGATCGAGGGCGCGGTCAGTAGCGTGTGCTGCTCGATCAAGTAGCTGTCATCGGGGGCCTGCAATGCGGCAAACGGGACGAGAAACAGCGGTCCCTGGGGAATCAGCACGACGCGCTCAGCGGGGTCGGTCGGTAGCAGGTCGGCAATGGGGTCTATCAGATAGCTATACAGCGACTGTAGTGCTGTGCGGCCTTCGCTACCCGGCAGTGGCGCGCGCGCAAACTCGGTGGCGAAGCTGCCCCGGATGCCCAACTGCTGGCGGCTTTCACCCACCCAGTCGGCCACCGGGATTGTAGGTAGGTTGCCCTCCCGAAAATGGACTGTGCCGTCGGGCTCAACCACCCAAATGTATAAGCTTGGCTCGGCGATTGTCTCGATGATGGAGTACTCGACCAGCGTTGCCTGCTGCTGTGCTGCTACTTGCTTGAGCGCGGCTAGATCGGGTGCATCAACCGGGGCCGCTGCATCGAGCTGTCCGTTTAGTCGACCTGCCAGTAGCTCAACAAACGCCCGGCCCCGGCCCCGCTCGGCTACAACCAGGGCCTGCTCGGGCTGGCCGAGACCAACATAGGTGGCCTGTAAATGCCGGTAGGTACTCGCTTGCGTATCAAACAGCGAGACCTTATCTCGATCTCCTAGTCCTGGCCGTAGCGATTCCCATAGCGCGATCGCGCCCGTTAGCGGGTCCACTGCGGCTGTCAGGTTGCCCCCATCTAAATAGGTGCGTCCCAGGTTGGTCAGCGTTACGCCTTCGCCAATACGATCGCCAATGTCGCGCTGTAGGGCCAACGCCTGGGTGAGCACCTGTTCGGCCTGCTGAAACTGAGACTCGACGACATAGATAAGGCCGATGTTGTTGAGCAGCGTGGCTGATTCGTATCGGTCGCTGGCTGCTTCGGCGAGGGCCAGGGCTTCCGCTTCGGCCGGGCCGAGGGGCACATGATCGA
>CAWUKV010000255.1:0-6702 GCA_963923025.1 uncultured bacterium | reverse complement strand
CCGGCAGTTGTTACTAGACCACGGCGGCTTTCTGTACGATTCAGACGCCTATAACGATGAGTTGCCTTACACGGTAGAGGTGGCAGGACAGCCCCATATTGTGTTGCCCTACAGCTTTGATACGAACGATATGCGCTTTACCAATGCGGAAACGTTTCGCCTGGCCAGTGATTTTTCGACCTATTTGATCGATAGCTTTAACTGGCTTTACCAGGAGGGTGAACACTACCCTCGGATGATGACCATTGGCTTACATACGCGTATTGTTGGCCGCCCTGGGCGAATCTGGGCACTCAAACAGTTTTTAGACCATCTAAAATCCCATACGAACATCTGGATTGCGACCCGCGAGCAAATTGCTAGACATTGGCAACAGTCTATGATTGTGAAATCAGAGGCTTAAAGAATGGCTTAACTTTGATAGAGATGATCCTCCGATAGAATCTGGATAGCTTTGGCAGTATTGCTTATTGCTCAAAACATCCTCCTACAATGGTTTCTCGGCTCTCCACAGCTCGCCCCACCAATCTGCGTATTCAAAAAGATCGCCTGCTGCAGCGGCTAGATCAGCTGGCCCAAATTGGTGCGATCGCAAACGGCGGCGTCTGTCGCCTCGCCTTAACTGACGAAGATAAAGCCGGTCGAGATTTAGTGGTCCGTTGGATGCAGGAGCTTGATCTCACCATCACCATTGACCAAATTGGGAATGTTGTCGCCACCCGTCCCGGACAAGAACCAGGGCCACCGGTCATGACCGGCTCCCATATCGACACTGTGGCCACAGGGGGACGGTATGACGGCAATCTCGGCGTGCTGGCCGGGTTAGAAATCATCGCCACCTTGAACGACAACCATATTCAAACCCGTCATCCCCTAGCGGTAGCCTTCTTCACCAACGAAGAAGGGGCTCGATTTCACCCCGATATGATGGGTAGCTGGGTCTTTCGCGGAGATTTCCCGTTGGAAGAGGCCTTAGGCTCCGTCGGGATCGACGGCACCACCGTGGGGGGAAACCTGGAGCGCATTGGCTACGCAGGCCCCGTTCCCTGCGGTAGTCAGGCAGTCAGAGCCTTTGTCGAGCTGCACATTGAACAGGGTCCCGTTTTGGAACTGGAAGGGTTTCAGATTGGGGCCGTGACCGGTGTACAGGGCATGTCATGGACCGAGTACACCGTCAAAGGCGTGTCGAACCATGCGGGCACAACACCAATGCATTTGCGCCATGATGCCGGGTATGGGGCAAGTGCGATCGCGACCGCTGCCCGACAACTGGCCCTAGACATGGGCGGCAATCAGGTAGCTACCGTCGGCTCCATCCAACTCACCCCTGGCCTGGTGAATGTGATTGCCAAAGAAGCGCGGCTGACAGTAGACCTGCGCAACACAGATGAAACCCTTCTACAACAGGCCGAAGCCACAATGCGTGCTCAAATCGACGCCATTGCCAAAGCCGAGGGTTTAGACATTACCAGTCGCTCCTTGGCTCGCTTTGCTCCCGTGGTTTTTGACCCTGACATGATTGAGCGGGTTACCCACACGGCGCAGGACCTAGGACTCTCTGTTAAAGCCATGCCCAGTGGGGCCGGTCATGATGCGGGCCTAATTGCCCCTATGGCTCCCACCGCCATGATTTTTGTGCCCAGCGTGAAGGGCATCAGTCACAACGTGAATGAATACACCGCCCCAGAAGATTTAGAAAATGGTGCCAATGTGTTGTTGCAAGTGTTGTTACAGTTAGCGATGTAAAAGGCCATGACCAACATTCATGTGCCGTTTCTCTAATCTGAGCACTGTACAACAGAAAACTTGTGGGTCATGGGTACCCATAACATGGGACGACAGTTGTTTCTTGAGCACCAGGAGGAAATCTGGACCGTTTTTACTACCTACAGTGCCCGCCACTTTGCTTAGGACCTTTCTGTTGCTCAAGTACTTGATACTGGAGCCAAGCGGCCCGCTGTTGTGCACAAACCCCAAAAGAAGGGCCTTTGTGGCGACGGCTCTACAACAAGACAGAGTTTTAAATATTTCTTTACTGGATTCTTCTAGGCAACCGTATAAACCCACACAGCTCCCCAATACCCTCCCTCGTAGGATAAATCTAAGTTGGCGTGACCCAAGTGGCCCGTCGTCGCGCACAGACACCCAAAAAAGGGGACTTTATTGTGACGACTATATAATCACCGCCATATTCATTGATTGGGCTCATGAGGTTGCAGCAAAAGGTAAGTTTGGTTACCGGGGCCGGGGCCGGCATTGGCCGCGCTACAGCTCAATTGTTTGCACGAGAAGGGGCCATTGTCGTAGCCGTCGATAAGGACCCTGAGGCATTGGAGGAAACGCGATCTCACATTGAGCAGGTGGGCGGCATTTGTTATGCACAGGTTGCTGATGTCAGCCAAGAAGGACAGGTAGCAGATGCGCTCTCAACTACAGTCCAAGAACTGGGTTCCCTCGACATTCTTTGTAATAATGCGGGCATTTCAAAACTAAAGCCCATCACCGAAATGTCAGAGTTGGAATGGGACACGATTCTCGGGGTCAACCTCAAAGGTGTTTTCTTTAACTGCAAGCATGCCATTCCCCACATGGTGCAGCAAGGAGGAGGCGTTATTGTCAATGTCGCCTCTGAGTTGGCGATCATGGCACAGCCCTTTTATGGGGCCTACTGCGCATCTAAAGGTGGCGTGCTTGCGCTGACACGTGTGCTTGCGCTGGAGTGGGTAGATCAAGGTATTCGGGTGAATGCAGTTTGTCCAGGTCCAGTACAAACTGCATTGCTTGAGGCAGAATTTCAGATAGCCAGTGATCCAGAAGCAGAAAGGAAATCACTAGTGAAATCGATCCCAGCCGGACGCTTGGGCGCACCTAAGGATATTGCCCAGGCAATACTATTTCTTGCCAGTGAAGAGTCGCAATTTATGCATGGGGCTGCACTCACCGTAGATGGCGGCAGAACAATTTTTTAACGATAACAAGATGCCAGACTATGACGCCTGCTGAACAGTTTAGCTACACCTTAGATCAACCCCTGGCACCCAACTTCCCAAGTAGGATGCTGGCAAGCAAGCAAGAAACTTTCACAGATGCTGACCTTTTTTGCGATCAGGTGAGTCGCATTTTTGACCATGACTGGGTCATGGTGGGGCGTGCAGGCTCAATTCCTAACCCAGGTGACTACATGACGGCGTTTCTAGGAAAACGTCCCATTATTGTCATGCGACAGCAAGATGGCTCAATTCGGACGATGGCAAATTACTGCCTGCATCGCTACGTTAAGCTGCTAGAAGGCTGTGGGTCCACTAAAAGTATTGTGTGCCCTTACCATTGTTGGGTCTACAAATTAGACGGTGAGTTAGTCGGTGTACCTGAGTCGGGAGGATTTAGACCTGAGGATATAGACGGACTTACGCTAGAAACGCTGGCCACAGATGAGTATCTGGGTTATATTTTTGTTTCTCTACAAAAAGACTTGCAGCCCGTGTCTGAGCGGTTGAAAAATCTTGGTCCGCTGCTTAAAAATTTTGAGCTAGATCGCTATGAGGATAGGCATGTGGTGCATGAAGAACACTGGAATGCCAATTGGAAGCTGATCTATCACAATTTTATCGAGAGCTACCACACAACCTACACACATCCGAAGTCCATTGGTCCTGCAAACCCGACTAAGCAGGTTGAATATGGACCTATCGGCGATCCCAATTTTACGATTCACAGTAACTCTTATACCCATGAGCATCAACCGGATAGTTACAACCCCCAGCTAGATGAAGATGAGCATCGACGATTTTATGTGGTTGGCGTTTTTCCCAATGGATTAGTTGCAGTTGAGCCCAATTTTGTCTGGTGGATGGCCCTTGAGCCCAAATCTGTTGATCAAACTAATGCCCGCTGGGGGGTTTCTTTCTCCCACTATGCGATGCAGAGTATGGCTGAGCCTGAGAAGTTTGTCGAAGAGATTGTCAATGTAATCGAAATAGCGACTGCCGAAGATAAGGAAATGGTGGAACGCATGCAAGTAGGGGCAAATTTTGGCTCCGATAAAGCTGGGATATTGCATGCACCCTTAGAGCTGTATATCAAGGAGTTCGATGATTATGTTATGCGACTATCGGATTATTGATACTGTAGCGTTGCTCACTGTTCATTGCTACATTCTGTTGCACTAAAAAAACGAAGAAATTTGAACCCATAAAATCTCCTTTATTTAGAAGGTTGCTGCATTGTGAAACTGCTCTAACACCCTTCAATTCAAAGTAGGCTGCTGATTTCCCCCACCTACTGATCGATTTACCAAAGCGATGTGGTCTGTCTCAGACTGAGGTAATCGCCGTTGCCCAGAATCAGGTGATCCAAAATTGGAATATCTAGCACAGCAGCGCCTTCTAGCAGTCGCCGGGTGAGATCTAGGTCTTCTGGGCTAGGCTCTAGAGAGCCGGAGGGGTGATTATGGGCCACGATCGCTCGGGTTGCACCGCGTCGTAGGATGATCTGAAAAATTTCTCGGGGATGGGCCAGTGTTTCGGTGGCGGTGCCAATGGAAACGACCTGGGTTCCCAGCAGCCGATGCTTCACGTCGAGTAGCACCACTGCAAATCGCTCCTGGGTTTGCCACATCAGATCCTGGCTGAGGGCAGCGGCGGCAATGCTGGGGTCGTCTACGATGGTGTGTTCGCTGGGGCGCGTTTGCAGTACCCGCTTGCCCAGCTCAATGGCTGCCAGAATGGTCGCGGCTTTGGCCTCACCCACGCCGGGTAGCTGCATCAGCTCAGTTGCAGAGCTTTGGCGCAGTACCTCTAGTGACTGTCGCCCACCCTGGCTGAGTTCGTTAAGAATGTGCTGACCCAGGTTGACGGCTGAGAGCTTGTTGGTGCCGCTGCTGAGGCCAGTCCCTAGCAATATCGCTAACAGTTCAGCCGCGGAAAGGGTTTTGGCCCCATAGGTCAGCAGCCGTTCACGGGGGCGCTGGTCCTTGGGCATGTCCTTGACCCGCAGGTTGTAGCTACCGGGTGGCTCTTGAGCCAGCGTTGGGAGGGCTAGCTCCTGAGCTGGTGGCTCTGTTGGATTTTCGGCAGCGGGTGGGTTAAGGAGGAGCGGCATAGCAAAATTGAAGAGGACAAGGGGCGCGATCGCGGCCCATTGGGCGTAGCGATACAACCTTCCTCTAGTGAACCCAGAATCGGCAGGGGAAGCATGCTCAGCTGTAGTTAAGCCTATGGGCTTAACAGACAGCAGCCCCTGGGGAACGCTACAAATCTCTGATGACTATGGCTCACAGCCGTTGGTGTTCGACTTGACGTGGGTATCTAACCACGTCACCATTTCCCAAAGCACGTGGCCAATGGCTTCACGAGAGCGGTATCCGTGACCCTCCGCCGGGAGCGAAACATAGCGAACCGTTCCTCCTAACCCCCGCAGCGCCTCGTACAGTCGTTCGGACTGCATCGGGTAAGTGCCTGGGTTGTTGTCATCGGCACCGTGAATCAGCAGAATTGGCTCGTTGATTTGGTTTGCAGATACGAAGGGCGACAGACGGAAATAGGTATCGGTAGCCTCCCAAAAGGTGCGCTGTTCACCTTGAAAGCCGAAGGGGGTTAGGGAACGGTTGTAAGCGCCGCTGCGGGCAATCCCCGCCTGAAACAGATCGCTATGGGCAAGGAGGTTGGCCGTGGTAAACGCGCCGTAGGAGTGCCCACCAATGGCTAGGCGACAGTCAGATATGCCCCGATTTTGGAGGAAGGTGACAGCGGCCTCAGCGCTGGCGACAAGCTGTTCAATGTAGGTATCGTTCGGTTCGGTTTCCCCTTCTCCGATGATGGGCATAGTTGGCCCTGCCAGCACGGCATACCCCTGCGTCAGTAAAAACAAAATAGAGTCTCGTCCGGGGCGAGTAAAGGTGCTGTCTGACCGCCGGTTTTGGCTGGCGACCGACGCGTCTTTGTACTCTTGCGGGTAAACCCAAAGGACAGTGGGAAGAGGACCGTCTTGTTGGGCGCTGTAGCCAGGGGGGAGGTACAGCGTGGCTGAAAGCGTTACCCCGTCAGCACGTTCATAGCGAACAATCTCTTTTTGGACATTTGCATACCAGGGCAGCGGATCGTTAAACTGAGTGAGTAAAGTTGTAGTGTCGTCACCCAGCTGTAGCTGGTAGTAATTGGGGGGCGATGCAGGGGATTGTTCGCGAATGATCAGCCGATCGGCAGTATTATCCAGCAATCGTCGAACTTGGGAGAACGGGCTGCCAGAAGACTGCCAAAGCCGCTCTGCTTCTTGAGTTTCGATGTTGACCTTATCCAGAAACGGAAAAACACCGTCGGCCGTTGCGCCGTTGCCGGTGTAGTACAGGCTGTTGCCGTCCGGTGCCACCATCAAAACGCTGCGACCAAACTCGTTACGGATTTCGTAGGGTGACCCCGGATCGGCGTAGGCGTCTTGAAAGTCTCTTTCGTTTAGCAGTACGGGAGACTGGTCTGGACTGTTGGGATAAATGCGCCAGGTCCGTGTCTGGCGCGTGTCGTACCAGGCTTCGTAGGCCAGGGCAAGATTGTCTTTTCCCCAGGTGATGCCGCGAAAGCGGAGCTGCGTTTTCCAGAGTAGGGTAGGTTCAGCAGTGAATGGCGCAGCTAACGTGTAGACTGCATCCCGGAACTCAAAGGGCTGGCGAGAGTCGCCGCCATCTAGTGCTGTGACCCACTTAAGTGT
>CAWUKV010000254.1:0-6740 GCA_963923025.1 uncultured bacterium | reverse complement strand
TATTTACCTGGTCACCCAGTACTCCATGTCGGCCATTCGCGATCGCATTCAAAACATCAACGTATCGCCCGTCGGTGGTTCCCTGTGGAACATCCACGAGCTAGAGCTTATAGAAAATTAAGCCGGGTGTTAAAGGAATTAGTGGATTTAGCCAGGAACCCCATCCCCCCGTCCCATAATCAATCCACCGTTGGTGGCCACACCCTGTCAGTGACTGACGTAAGCTAAACTGACAGACATCTTGGCTTACAAACCATGAGCCAAGGTCTTTCGCTAAAACTGGCTACGCGCCCGGCAACCCTTAGCCCCAGAGCCTATGGACGATCTCGACCAAGCCTATAGAGTGCTGGAAATCGAGCCTGGTGCGTCGTTAGCAGACATCAACCAGGCCTACAAAGATTTGGTCTTTATCTGGCATCCGGATCGGATTCCAGCCGATAACGAACGCCTGCGCGAAAAGGCCCAGGAAAAGCTGAAGCTGCTCAACGAAGCCCGCCGCCTGCTCAAAGAAGAGGCAAAGTCACCCCGGCGGTCTCGCTCAACAGCCAGGCCCTATGGCGGGCGCACCTATGGCAGCCGCTCGTCGGCAACATCCAGCAGCGGCTCAGCCAGTGCCAGTTCGGCCCATACCAGTTCAGGCCGCAAAACCTATCCCCGTCCTAGCTACGCTCGTCCCACCTATCCGGCCAGCGGCTATCGCCGCTACGGCTCAACCTACAGCGCATCGGCTAACTCAGAGCCCGCCTCAGCAGAAACCACAACCCAGACCTATGCCAAGGGCTATCGCAGCTACGGCAGCAGCAATGACAGCCCCTGGAACGGCAACGGCTATCGCAGCAGCAGCAACGGTTCCAGTAACGGCAGTTCTAGTCATAGCTCGAGTAATGGTAATTCGAATACTGGCAGTTCGAGCAGCCCCAGTGCCGACAGAGACACCAGTCGCTCAAATAGCAATGGTAAAGCCAGTCAAAAGACCCCGTTTCGTAGTGCTGGCTCTGTGAGTCAGGCGGGGTCTTCTGCTCGCAAAACCAGCGAGTCTGTCGCTAAAGCCCCGCCGACAAAGAAGTCTACCAAGCCCGACATGGAAGGCGCTGACCTCAAGGGGGCCAACCTGAAAGAGCGAGATTTTTCTGGACGTAACCTGAGCGGGGCCAACCTAGAAGGGGCCGATCTGAGTGATGCGTTCATGCACAAGATCAACCTCAATCGAGCCAACCTAAAGGGGGCCAAGCTGTTTCGAACCAACCTGCTTCAGGCCAATCTCAGCCACGCAAACCTGCGGGAGGCCAACCTAATTGGGGCAGACCTCAGTGGGGCAGACCTCAGCGGGGCAGACCTCAGTGGGGCCAAGGTTGGCTTCGGCGACAAAATTATGGTCAAGCTCACCAGCGTTAAACTGACCGGCACGATCATGCCCGATGGCAGTATCCACGAGTAGCTGGGCGTTCTCTGGCGCATTCTCTGGGGGCATTTATCTCTGAAGATAGAGATTGCGAGATCCGCTCTGGTATTCAATGTCGGTATCCCGTTTTTTCACAGCGTATGCCCGATTCCTCCGACAGCGCTCCACTGGTTATTGGTTGGCGAGAGTGGCTGTCACTGCCCGATTTGGGCATTGCTATGGTCAAAGCGAAGATTGATACTGGCGCACGATCGTCAGCGCTGCACGCCTCCGAAATCGAGCGCTTCCAACGGGATGGCACGGACTGGGTGCGCTTTTACATTCACGCCGAGCAGCATAGCCGTCAGGATGCGATCGCGGCTGAATCCCCATTACTAGACATCCGCAACATCCGCAGCTCCAGCGGCCAGGTGCAGGAGCGCCCCATCATCCAAACCGTGGCAAAGCTTGGCCCGCGTCAGTGGCCCATCGAGCTTTCCCTCACCAATCGAGACGAAATGGGCTTTCGCATGCTGCTGGGGCGACAGGCCATTCGACATCAGTTTTTGGTTGATTCGGGCCAGTCATACCTGCAAAGTTCAAAGCGGGCAACCCGCCACAAAACGAAGCCTCGCGACGTCGATAGCCGTCAATCTGCACACAGCGAACAGGAGTCGCCCGTATGAAAATTGCCATTCTCTCCCGTGGGGCACAGCTGTACTCCACGAAGCGGCTCAAAGAAGCAGGCGAGGCCCGCGGACACAATGTCGAGATTATCGACTACCTGCGCTGCTATATGGACATCACCCCCCATGCCCCCAAGGTGATTTACCAAGGGGAACCGCTGGAGGATATTGATGCGGTGATTCCTCGGATTGGGACTTCGAACACCTTTTATGGGACAGCGGTGGTGCGCCAGTTTGAGATGATGGGCGTGTTTCCAGCGAATGAGTCTCAGGCAATATCGCGATCGCGCGACAAGCTGCGCTGCATGCAGCTCCTCTCCAAGCGCGGCATCGGTCTGCCGGTCACCGGGTTTGCTCACTCCACCAAAGATATCGACGGGCTGATCAACATTGTCGGCGGTGCGCCACTGGTAATCAAGCTGCTAGAGGGCACCCAGGGCATCGGCGTAGTACTGGCAGAAACCTACCAGGCAGCAAAGTCTGTCATTGAAGCCTTTCGCGGGCTCGATGCCAACATTTTGGTGCAGCAGTTCATTGCTGAGGCCAAGGGGGCAGACCTGCGCTGTTTTGTTGTGGGTGACAAGGTCATTGCCGCGATGAAGCGTCAGGGCGCACCCGGCGAGTTTCGCTCTAATCTGCACCGGGGCGGCAATGCCGAGCAAATCAAGCTCTCCGCCGAAGAACGAAAAACTGCATTGAGCGCAGCCAAGGCAATGGGCCTACGGGTCGCTGGCGTCGATCTGCTACGCTCCAATACCGGTCCTGTGGTGATGGAGGTCAACTCTTCTCCAGGGCTAGAAGGCATTGAGAAAGCGACTGGTCTCGACGTTGCAGGCCAAATCGTCGATTTTCTAGAGAAAAATGCCAGTCCAGGCAAAACCCAGGACCGGGTTAAGTACTAAAACAGCTGCTATAGAATAGGGACAAACCAAAGCTGAGCTAGCCTGATGCCGTCGCCATTTCCTGGCATGAATCCGTATCTGGAGCACCCCGACTTCTGGTCGGAGGTCCATCACTGGTTGATTACACTTTTGGCTGAGACATTGGTTCCCCAGGTCAGGCCCAAATACCGTGTGGCGATTGAAAAACGAATCTACGAGCTGAACGAGTCCGAAGGCGACAACGGCAACACGTTACTGGTTGGCATTCCTGATGTTTCTGTTCATCGTCAATCCGCTCAGCAGCCTGCATCTACGACAGCGGTTGCCGCTGAAACAACATATCAAACAAAGGCACTACAGCCCACAACCGTTACGCTACCTATGCTAGAACGGATCAAGCAGTCCTATCTAGAAATTCGAGAAATACAGACGGGACAGGTTGTAACAGCTGTTGAAATTCTCTCTCCCGTGAATAAACGTCCTGGAGAAGGTAGAAACACCTACCTACAGAAACGACAACGGATTCTCAGCAGTTTGACCCACCTCGTTGAAATCGACCTGCTGAGGGGCTGGCAACCCATGCCAGTGTTGGGACATCCCACTAACAGTGATTATCGAGTGTTAGTCAGCGATAGTGCACAGCGACCCAAAGCTGACTGGTACGCCATTGATTTACGCGTTCCTTTACCTATCTTAACCATTCCACTGCTCGGCGAATCTGCCAGTGTAGACCTACAAAGGGTACTGAATACTGTTTCTGAGCGAGCAGGCTTTGATTACGTCATTGACTACAATCGCCCTGTCGAACCACCACTACCTGATGAAAAGGCAATCTGGGCTAAACAGCTCTTGCAAGCAGAAAAATAAATAAAAACATAGCAGTAGAAGGGTTGGTTAAAGCATTCGACTGCATCGAGAAGCTCCAGTATCAGGAGCTTCAGCGCCAGGAACTGTCCCTAGCACTTGGACGAATGCAATAGCTGTAAGGTGAACGACGATATCTCAATAACAAGAAAGGGGCTGAGATATCAGCCCCCATACTCAAGAGGTAATGCCAAACGGCATCAGCTTGTAAACTACGTAGGTCTACTTGATGCTGACCTTAGCACCAGCTTCCTCAAGCTGCTTCTTGGCGTCTTCAGCGGCGTCCTTGGGCACACCTTCCTTAACAGCCTTGGGTGCAGCCTCAACCATAGCCTTGGCTTCCTTCAGACCCAGACCAGTCAGGGCGCGAACGGCCTTCAGAACGGCAATCTTCTGACCGCCGACATCTTCGAGAACAACGTCAAATTCGGTCTTCTCTTCTTCAGCAGCAGCTTCACCGCCGCCACCGCCGCCGCCAGCCATCATGCCCGGCATCATCATCATGCCGCCACCACCAGAGGCAGAGGCATCAACGCCGAAGGCTTCTTCGATTTGTGAAACCAGTTCAGACGCTTCCAGCAGGGACAGCGTCTTTAGCTTTTCCAGAATTTCGTCAGTTGCAGCAGACATTTTTGTTTCCTTTTGTGTTGTGAATGGATGGTGAAGGGAATAGGTTGGACCGACTGCCTTTATAGGGCACAACATGTTGTGCCGCTACGGCGGGGTGGTACCCTAACCCTCTTCTTTCTTCGAAACTTGGTCGACAACGCGAACCAGCGACGCGGGGACTTCTTTGATGCCCACGGCCAGCTTGGTCGGGACTTGCTTGACACCCACGGCCAGCTTGGTCGGAATAGCGTTGATGGCACCGGCAATGCGGGCAATCAGCTCTTCCTTCGTCGGTAGGTCGGTGATGGCTTTGATGTCGTCTTGGTTAAGGGCACGCCCTTCCATGACGCCACCAATCAGCTCAGTCTTCTTGGTGTCTTTTTTGAAGGCCTGATATTCCTTAATGGCCCCACCCAGGTCCTCTTCGATCAGGACGAAGGCTGAGGTGCCTTTTAGGAATTCGGTCATCGGCTGCCAGTTTTCGTCGCCGTCCACCGCGATACGCATCAGGGTGTTTTTGGTGACTTTACAAACTGCGCCTTTGGGCCGGAGGCGATTTCGCAAGTCGGTGATTTCGGCAACCGATAGGCCACCGTAGTTGATCACCAGTGCTAGCTGAGCTTTGTCGAGCGCCTCTTTCAGTTCGCTGACAATCTCTTTCTTGTTTTCTAACGTTCTCCCCATATATGTCTCACCTCCTTAAGTTGGGATAGTTGGAACAAGCCTGTTGGGACAACGCTGCTTCAAGGACCGAAGATGTGGGAGGTCAGAGTTAAGGGCTCAAAACAAAACCCCCGGCGCAGGGCCGAGGGTGCGATCGCAGCTAGTCCTTTGGGCACACCGCCCAGACTAACCACTGACCGTGGGATTAAACCACAGTCGCTTCGCAAACCTCGGCAGGGCTCTTACGCGCGGCTAAGCCTGCGCACCTGCTGTCTTCGGATGCCTATTCAGTTAATGACGTTTGCGAAGCAGTGTCTCCTTAATATCTAAATCGGTGGGAAACCCCTCGTTGGGGCACAACCCTCGTTGGGGCACAACATGTTGTGCCAGGTGATTGTGTCGCTACCCGTTACGCCGCATCAGCAAAGCTGTAATCGCGCAGTGCATTCACGTCTAACGGAATGGCAGGCCCCATTGTAGCAGCAACGTTGACCGTACGCCAGAAACGACCCTTTGCACCGGAAGGACGGTTGCGGTCGATGGTCTCTTGCAGTGCCTTGAGGTTCATCAACAGATCCTCAGGGGCAAAGCTAGCCTTACCAAACATGACGTGAACAATACCGCTCTTGTCAGCCCGGAACTCCAGCTTACCGGCCTTAAACTCTTCAATGGCGCTAGCCAGGTCAAAGGTCACAGTGCCACCTTTGGGAGAGGGCATCAAACCACGAGGACCCAGAACACGACCCAGCTTAGCCACCTTGGGCATCATGTCGGGCGTAGCCACCAGCACGTCAAAATCCATCATGCCTTTCTGGATTTCTTCGATCAGTTCTTCAGAACCGGCCATGTCAGCGCCGCCCTCGTTGGCTTCGTTGACCTTTTCACCACGGGCGACAACGGCTACGCGCACGGCCTGTCCAGTGCCTTTGGGCAGGGCCACTGTGGTTCGAATTTGCTGGTCGGTGTACTTGGGGTCGATCCCTAGACGGATGTGTGCCTCAGCGGACTCCTCAAACTTGGCCGTAGCGGTTTCCTTGAGGAGCTGCATTGCCTCTAGGGGGTCATACAGCCGGTCTTCGACCTTTGCCTGCAGCTCTCGCATGCGACGAGATACTTTTGCCATGTGTTCTCCTTGGGGTCATCACGAAGTGCTAGCCTCTGCCCCGGTAATGTGAATAAATCGTTGGGGCACAACATGTTGTGCCCGTACCAATATATCGTGGCCCTACCCATCAACGGTAACGCCCATATTCCGAGCGGTACCTTCGATGATGTTCATGGCTGCCTCAATGTCGTTGGCATTGAGGTCAGGCATTTTGGTCTCCGCGATCTCTTTGAGCTGATCGCGGGTGATGGACCCGACTTTGGTGCGGTTGGGCTCACCAGAGCCTTTCTCCAGCTTAGCGGCCTTTTTGATTAGGACCGAAGCGGGCGGCGTTTTGAGGATGAAGGTGAAGCTTCGATCTTCAAAAACAGAAATTTCGACCGGGACAATTAAACCCGCCTTGTCCTGAGTTTTGGCGTTGTACTCTTTGCAAAACGCCATGATGTTAACGCCATGCTGACCCAACGCCGGACCGATGGGCGGAGCGGGGTTGGCCTTGCCCGCTGGGATCGCCAGCTTAATTAACGCAACTACCTTTTTTGCCATTACTA
>CAWUKV010000253.1:0-6825 GCA_963923025.1 uncultured bacterium | reverse complement strand
ACGCCGTAGGTTTCAATTGCAGCCAGCGTCGTTGCCACCTTCGTTAGCGAAGCAGCAGGCAAGCGTCGGTCGGCCTGGTACTGGGCGATGGGGTAGCGGTTAGCCTCAATCAGCACGCCCTGAAAGTCGCCGTTAAAGCCCCGCTGCTTTAGCCCATTCACGTACTGACTGAGAATGGCTTCGACCTGGGGGTCTGCCGTTAGCTGTTGCACCAACCATGGGGACTGCCACTGGGGCGATAGGTCGACCGAGGCTAGGTTAATTTGTTCGACTTCTTTCAGCGACATTGGTAGAAAGGGCAGCTGCATCACAGCCAGCGAAAGCCACAGCAGAGATTGCATATCGTTTAGAAGGGGCGTTTAGAAGATGCATTAGAGCGCGGTTCTCGCTAAAGATACACTATGCCTATGGAGCTTGTGTGCGATTTTGCGCCGACAGCGCTACAGCAGGACTTTCGAATCAAAATCAATGGCTAAACCCGACCAAAACCAGATGCTCAGACAGCTGCCCATCGTGGTGGGGGCGCTGGGGGGCACGCTGCTAATGGTGAATCGGCTGGTGACGCCTGCGCTGACCGATTCCCAGGCAAGGGGCGACGCGC
Organism: uncultured bacterium; assembly: GCA_963923025.1. Lineage (GTDB taxonomy): Bacteria > Cyanobacteriota > Cyanobacteriia > Phormidesmidales > Phormidesmidaceae > CAWUKV01. The sequence goes on along the minus strand of CAWUKV010000253.1, from coordinate 6,224 downwards.
TGGGTGTGATTCTCAGTGCGGTGCTGATTCTCACCGGGCTGCTATGGCAGCAGGCCCAGCCTAAGCGCCCAGATTCCGTCGTTTTGGAGGGGGAAGAAGGGTTTGAGCTAGACAAAGCGCTACCGGATGCCCTCAAAACCGAACTGGCCTGGGCGTCTCACCTGCTGCTGACCAATACGGCCACCCGTACCCTTGTGGCTTATGCCGATGGCAAGGTGCTGATGCGACGGGGCGTGCTAGGGCCAAAAGCGGACGTGACCGAAGGTCCCATTCTCAAGCGAGCCCTCGAAAAACTAAAGCCGGTCTATTTAGTCAGTCTGAAGCTCTATCCAGGGCGGTTAGAGTTCGATTACTTGCCCGAGAACACTCAAGGCGTCATTTGCCAGCCCATGGGTGACGGGGTATTGATTCTGGGTGCGAACGCCCCCCGCAGCTACACCAAACAAGATGAGATCTGGATTGAAGGCATTGCGGACAAATTGGGTGCCAGTCTTACCACCACGACCCAGGCGCGATAGTAGCAGCGCTGATATCACAGAGCTTCACCATAGTACGTTCTCAAGACAGCAGCTTAGCTTCAGTGAAAAAGATTGGAAACTGATTTTGAATATTGTATGGATTTATGCCACCAGTCTCCACAACTTGGTATTCGATGACAATGTCACTCATGTCATTCGTTCGCAACACAACAGAGGCAATTTGCGATTCTTCATACTTGACCTGATCGGACCAGAGAATTTGACCATCGCCATAAATTTTGACGAGATATGTCAGCGTCGTATCTCCAGCATCCAAATCCTTAAGACCAAACTGTAGGAAAATTCCTTCTGGATCTATTCCTGGTACATCAAGGCTAAAACTGACTCGCGTTTCGGCAGACTGGTCTGGACGGATAGAAAAAGTAGAACTGTACTTCTTTCTGTTAATAAAGATTTCTCGAGTTTCGAATGCGACGTAGCTTGCACCCAGGCTGACGTTGTTGATCAAAATGGCATCATCAAACTGGCTAATGTCTGGCGGTGGTGATTGATAGCCTTGCCCTGGGTCAAACCCAGGTAGTTCGGCATTGCTGTCGTAGTTGATGGTGACGGTGACGGTTTCGCCCTGAATGTTACTCCCTTCCAGGCCAACGTTCGTGCTGTCAACATCTCTACCAGCTATCTGAGCACCCTCAGCATTATTGTCTCCGTCGCGAGTTTGAAAGGTTCCGGCTGTGTCTTCTGCGTCAATATCGCTGCTCGTCGCATTTTCGCTGTCTTCAATATTTGCATCGTCGGTGTTGCTGATAGTCGTAGGAGAGCCAACTTTGCCAAAGCTGCGATCGCCAATCGTCACGGCACCGAACCGAAACACGTTTAGGAATAGATGTCCAGCACCTGCAACGCCTAACAGGGCCAGAATGATGCCGAACAAAAAACCATTCTTGAAGGTATTAAGTCGCTGACCAAAACTTTTCTTTGCTGTGCTCGTAGATGTCTCTGAAGGACTGACTTGAGGCTGGGGCATATTTGTCCGGCTCCCGTTGATAAGTTCCCTGCGAATTCACTGAACGAGTTCTGTTTCAGATTGTAGGTGTTTCAGATAAGGCGGGACTGTAGCTTAATCCAATAGCAAGATCATGGAATTTGAATGTGTCTGACACTGCAATAGTCGTTACGTTTGGTCGCAATGTCTGGAATTCAGCAGGTTTTCCTGAAGATATTGGTGGAACTTGTTTCAACTGGGCACTCTTAGCCTAGCAAACCCGCGATGAAGTCGCGGCATTCTGTTTTGACTACTGTAAGGACCATCCACTTTTAGGAGTAACTGAATATGACATCTTCTGGTACCCCGGCAGGCGCAGACAAAAAGCTCGTCTGCGGCATTTGCGGCATTCTAATCGGCGCACTGGGCGTTCATAAATTTATTTTGGGCTACACCACTGAAGGTCTCATCATGGCGCTGGTGAGCGTCCTGACCTGTGGCTTCGCTGCGCCAATCATGGGCATCATCGGCCTGGTTGAAGGCATCATGTACCTGACCAAAACAGACGAAGAGTTTGCAGCCACTTACGTCAACAGCAAAAAAGGATGGTTCTAACCCGAGCGGGAACCTATGTGCGGTGGGGGCTGGTGGGGTTTCTCACGGTCCCTGCTGGCGTTTTGCTATTGCAGCTGTGGGGCCGTGATGTGGCGCTGTGGGGCTGCCCGCTCAAGGCGCTGACGGGGATCCCCTGTCCCACCTGGGGGATGACGCGGTCGGTGGTTGCGATCGCATCTCTCCACCCACACGAATCCCTCCAGCAACACCTTTTTGGTCCCCTTGTTCTAGTCGCCGCTGCCCTGCTGTTGCTAATCCTTGCCAAAGAACTCAGCACCCGCCAAGCTTCTCCAGTTTGGACTCACCTCAGACGCCTCCAAGTTTGGTTTCCTATACTGTTGGCAATGATCGGCTACCACGGCTATCGACTCGGCAATCTTTGGCTTGCGGGCACCCTCCAAGCCGACTTTCACCTTTCGCCCCTGGGCCATTGGGTCCACGCTGTTCTATGAAGTCTTTACTGCGTAACCTGCCTGCCAAAACCGGCTTCGCCCTGATTGGCCTGGGCTACTTTCAAGTGTTTTCTCACCTCGACGTCAGCCCAATTCTCAGAAACTATCTGCTCATCATGCCGCTACAGGTGGGCGCAATTGGCTACGTCGCCTACGTCTACTGGCAGCGCCGCAATGAAATTCGTCGGGCTGCCATGCGCCGCTAAGCATAGTAAACTCGGGCTTACTGCCTAGCCTGCGACCCCTATGGTGCCCGAGAGTCTGCCCCAACCCAAGCGGGGCTTTTTGCCGCCGCTGACCATCTCCACCGGTCTCATGTACGTGGGGATTGTCATCACCCTGCTATTTATCCTCGCCGCACTGTTCGCACCGCTGATGCAGAGCTGGGGCTGGCTGCGTGACCCAACGGTAACGCTGGCAAACCCCATCCACGAGCCGCCCGGGGCAGAGTATTGGTTTGGCACCAGCCGCCAGGGCTACGACATTTTCTCTAGGACGATATTTGGAGCACGGGCCGCGTGGCAGGTGGTGCTGCTGGCAACGGCGCTGAGTGTGTCGATTGGGGTACCGCTGGGTATGGTCAGCGGCTACCTAGGCGGCAAGCTGGACCGGGCACTGCTGTTCTTTATGGATACGATCTACACCCTGCCGGGGCTGCTGCTGTCGGTAACGCTGGCGTTTATTGTCGGGCGCGGGGTGGTCAATGCGGCGGTAGCGCTGAGTATTGCCTACATTCCCCAGTATTACCGGGTGGTGCGCAACCATACGGTCAGCATCAAAACCGAGCTGTTTGTGGAAGCGGCCCAGGCAATGGGCGCTTCCACCTGGGCGGTGCTGAGTCGGTATCTATTTCTCAATGTGGTGCAGAGCGTGCCGGTGCTGTTCACGCTGAATGCGGCGGATGCGGTGCTGATCTTGGGCGGACTGGGGTTTTTAGGCTTGGGTTTACCGGACGAGGTGCCCGAGTGGGGGGCATCAGTCCGACAAGCGCTGGATGCTTTACCCACGGGCATTTGGTGGACGGCGCTGTTTCCTGGATTAGCAATCACGCTGATGGTGACGGGGCTATCGCTGATTGGCGAGGGCTTGAATGATTTGGTGAATCCGCTACTCCGCAGAGAAGGCCGGTCCCCAAGCGCGGTTGTAGGCCGGGATGGCTAATCTTTCGCACCTTTGACCGAGTCGAATTTCTGTAATCTGGCAGACATTTTTGCACCCAATACGGCTTCCACCCCTTCCGCCCGTACAGTCATTCTTTTACAATCTATTTACAATTAGAAACGTTGTCACGATAATGAAAGGCTGGGGATGGCATTACCCGCTTTTCTGGTCCTGCCTGACCCGTTGGCACCCTTCGGTATCTCAGTTTCCTTCGAGTCGGCCCATTGCAGGCTCGACGGTCGATTTATTTGGTGCGATCGCGCCTCCGCATCGTTCCTTACCAAGCACCTAGCCTAGAACGCAACTATGAAAGACCTCTCGAAATATCGCAATATTGGTATCTTCGCCCACGTGGACGCGGGTAAGACTACAACTACCGAAAGAATTCTGAAGCTCACCGGTAAGATTCACAAAATCGGTGAGGTACACGAGGGTGCTGCCACAACTGACTTCATGGAGCAGGAGCAGGAGCGTGGCATCACGATCCAATCCGCTGCAACCACCTGCTTCTGGAACGACCACCGCCTGAACATCATCGACACCCCCGGTCACGTGGACTTCACCATTGAGGTGTACCGTTCACTGAAGGTACTGGACGGCGGTGTCGGCGTTTTCTGCGGCTCTGGCGGTGTAGAGCCCCAGTCTGAGACCAACTGGCGCTACGCCAACGACTCTAAGGTTGCTCGCATCATTTATGTGAACAAGCTAGACCGCATGGGTGCCGACTATTACCGCGTCGTCGACCAGGTAAAAAACGTCCTGGCAGCGGAGCCCCTGGTAATGGTGCTGCCCATCGGTACCGAGAGCGACTTTGTCGGCGTGGTTGACCTGCTGACCGAGAAGGCTTGGATTTGGGACGACTCCGGCGACCCGATGAAGTACGAAATCAAGCCCGTGCCCGACGACATGAAGGACGACGTGGCCGAGTGGCGCGAGAAGCTGGTCGAGATGGCCGTCGAGCAAAACGACGACCTGATGGAGAAGTACCTCGAAGGCGAAGAAGTCACCGTTGAGGAACTGAAAAAGTGCATCCGCAAGGGCACTCGCAACCTGGCCTTCTTCCCTACCTACTGCGGTTCTTCCTTTAAGAACAAGGGTGTGCAGTTGGTGCTAGATGCAGTTGTTGACTACCTGCCCAGCCCCACCGAGGTGAACCCTCAGCCTGAGGTTGACCTAGAAGGCAACGAGACCGGCGAATTTGCCGAAGTCACCACGGACCACCCCCTGCGGGCACTGGCGTTCAAAATCATGGACGACCGCTTTGGTGCGCTGACCTTTACGCGCCTTTACTCTGGTGTGCTGAGCAAGGGTGACACCATCCTTAACACCGCCACGGGTAAAACCGAGCGGGTCAGCCGTCTGGTCGAAATGCACGCCGACTCCCGCGAAGAGATCGACCAAGCCCAGGCCGGTGACATTGTTGCCATCGTCGGCATGAAGAACGTGCAGACCGGTCACACCCTGGCGGACCCCAAGCAGCCAGCCACGCTAGAGCCGATGATCTTCCCTGAGCCGGTGATTTCCGTCTCGGTTGCCCCGGCCAAGAAGGGCGGTGCTGAGAAGATGGGCATGGCCCTGAGCAAGATGGTTCAAGAAGACCCCTCCTTCCAGGTGGAAACTGACCAGGAAAGTGGCGAGACCATCATGAAAGGGATGGGCGAACTGCACCTAGAAATTAAGGTGGACATCCTCAAGCGGACCCACGGTGTGGAAGTCGAAGTGGGCAAGCCTCAGGTGGCCTACCGCGAGTCCATCACCAAGGCCATCAATGACAGCTACACCCACAAGAAGCAGTCCGGTGGTTCCGGTCAGTACGGCAAGATCGACTACATCCTGGAGCCCGGTGAAGCGGGTTCTGGCTTCGAGTTTGAGTCGAAGGTCACCGGCGGTAACGTACCCCGTGAATTCTGGCCTGCTGTGCAGAAGGGCTTTGAGTCCTGCATGGAGAAGGGCATGATGGCGGGCTTCCCCGTTGCCGATATGAAGGTGACACTGACTGATGGCGGCTATCACCCGGTTGACTCGAGTGCGATCGCATTCGAAATTGCCGCCAAGGCTGCCTATCGTCAGACCTTCCCCAAGGCCAAGCCCCAGCTGCTAGAGCCGATCATGGCAGTGGACGTGTTCACCCCCGACGACCACATGGGCGACGTCATTGGCGACCTCAACCGTCGTCGCGGCATGATCAGAGCCCAGGAAACTGGCCCCATGGGTGTGCGTATCAAAGCCGATGCCCCGCTGAGCGAGATGTTCGGCTACATCGGTGACCTGCGCACCATGACCTCCGGTCGCGGTCAGTTCTCCATGTCCTTCTCTCACTATTCGGCTTGCCCCACCAACGTGGCTGAGGAAGTGATTAAGGAAGCGAAAGAGCGGGCAGCGGCTGCGTAGCACCTGGGCTGAATAAGCTAAATAAATCCCGGACAGCTTCTTACTGTCCGGGATTTTTTGTGTTTATTGGAAAACAACAGTGAATCTATTGCGTTCGTCGAGTTGCTAGCGACAGTTCCTGGCACTGAAGTCCTTGACGCT
>CAWUKV010000252.1:0-6914 GCA_963923025.1 uncultured bacterium | reverse complement strand
AATGGACGTAACTGGATTCGAACCAGTGACCTCATCGATGTCAACGATGCGCTCTAACCAACTGAGCTATACGTCCGAACGGTTCTAAAACATAGCACAGCTCTAGACCCGGTGCAACGGCGGGCAAACCCAGCCCAAACCCCGCTAGACTGAGACAGCCGTTGAGGACTGAATCGATGAGCTGGCAAGAGGTTTCGGGTAACTGGCTGCTGGTGCCAGAGCAGCCCAGGGCAATCATCCACTTTTTGGGAGGGGCATTTATTGCAGCGGCCCCACACCTAACCTATCGATGGCTGCTAGAGAACCTATATGCCGAGGGCTACTGCATTGTGGCCACACCGTTTGTAAATACGTTTGATCATGGCGCGATCGCAGCTGAAGTCCGCACCACCTACGAGCAGGCCCTCATCTATCTCAACCGTCGCTTCGACACTGCAACAGTGCCAACCTACGGCATGGGCCACAGCATGGGCTGCAAAGTTCATCTGCTGCTGGGCAGTCTGTATGGCATTCAGCGCACCGGCAATGTCCTAATTTCCTTCAACAATTACCCGGCCCGTAAGTCGATTCCACTGCTAGAGCAGGTTATCCAGTTTGCGCCGGATTTCAAGGTTGAGTTTGTGCCGTCCCCCGCCCAGACACTGCGACTGATCTATGAGCAATACCCCACAACCGAAAACCTGCTGATCAAATTTCGCAACGACACTATCGATCAGACCCGTGCCCTCAGCGACGTACTCATTTCAATTTTTCCCGACAAAACTCGGGTCAAAATCCTCAGCGGCAGTCACACCACCCCCGTCGCCCAGGACATCAACTGGCAACCCTCTAACTTCAGCGCTATCGACGCTATCGGTCAGTTCATTAAGCAAGAATTTTACCGAGACCTGAAGCAGCTCAAGCAAACTATTCTGGTCTGGCTGAGTCATCAGAAATAGACATTTCTGAAACGCTAACCATCAGGAAACTGCCAACAGGCAATATGCTCAATGCGGGTTCCGCCGCAGCGGCAGCGATTGGCCTCCACAGAGCTGACCCACTCATAGTCACAGGTTTTGCAGTGGCACAGAATGTTGTTGCGATTGGCCTCAGCAAGGTTGGCCTGCTGCTGGAGCAGTTCTTGCTCGTTTAGTTGGCGGCGAGGCCAAGATGGATAGGCACTACGGTACATCGTTCACCCCAGAGAATTCACCCTAGAGTACATCGTATTTATACGGAAACAAACTTAGAGCTGGAATAAAACAACCGACGTCAAATTTAAAGCACTCAAGAAGAAACGCAATTCAAACGGCTACAGCGTTCGATACCAGCAATATCTGCGTAAGCCATCTAGTTTTTTCGCGGAGATTTTAAGAGATTTGGCCCCCGCTCACCTCGTAGACATATGGAGCCCAAGACCTTGATTAAATCAGGGTTTACCGTTCTTTTCTAGATCAGGGGTTTCTCTTAAAAAGCGAATCAAGCTGTACTCAAAACCTCGGAATCCTCAAAATAGTCAGGGATAAATAGTTGTAGCAAATGATACGACAATCACCATAGTGATTGATCTAATCGCATGGAAATAAGGGGAAATTAATGTACAAGCGGCTTTTAGGTTTAACCGGGGCAGTAGCGCTGGGCGTCAGCATCGCTCAATCGGCCCAGGCAGGCACGCTATATAACGGCTGGAACTACAGCATCGATGCGCAGAACGACGGTTCCGGCGGCTCTGTCTATGACATTAAAGGACTGGCCTTTAGAGAAACCGACGACCATGTCTACTTCTCTATCAGCGGTAATACGCCGCTAACCGGCACCAGCTACAGCCGTGCCGCTGACGGCAACATTGGCTGGGGCGACCTGATGTTGAACTTCTCGGGCAACAGCTTTGCGGAGGCTGAACAGAACGGCGACTTATTCGGTATTCGGTTTTCTGAAACTAACGATTCTGGCGTCACTCAGCTGGGTCTGTATAGCGACATCACCACCACCAGCGTTGCTGGCGACAACTCTGGCTACACCAACCTCAACAAGTACTACACCACCGGCAGCGGTAAGTTCAACGTTGACGATACAATGGGCGACCTCTCCACCCAATCGGAGGTCTTCGAGTATCTAACAGGAGACGCCAACAGCACTACGGTGAATACGAACAACGTGATCGCTAGCGGTAACTACGTCGGTGCAATAGAGATGGTCTCTGACCAGGATGCTGCGGATCAGGGGCTAGACTTTAGCAACTTCAATGCTGCGGGCAACGAGCAAATTACCTTCCGGCTTGACCGCGGGCTACTGCCGTCTGCCAGCTTTATCGCCAACGTCTTTCTAGAATGCGCCAACGACGGCGTTGCCCTCCACGGCGAAACTGCTGATGTGCCTGAACCCTCGGCCATGGGCGGTCTTGTCCTACTAGGCATGATTGCCGGTGGTCGACGCCTGCGCAAGCGTCGGGCGATTGCATAACTCGATGACGCTGTCACGCCTGCTGTCGGCGCTGTTGAATCTGCTGCATAAAGAACTCTTCTAGGGTCGGACGCGCCTGCTGTAAGCTGGCAACTTTGGCCCCCATGAGCTTGGCACTGGCCATAAAGTCGTGGGGGTCGCCCTTGAGGTAGCCTTGCCAAAACCCACCCTGAAACGTCAGGTTACGAATCCACTTTTCCAGCACGTCAACACTGCCTTCACGACCCTTAACAAAATAGTCTTGGGGTGTCCCCAACAAATCTTGTAACGATCCGACGCAAACTAACTCACCCTGGTCCAACAGGGCGATGCGATCGCAGATCACCTCCACATCCGACAGAATGTGGCTGTTGAAGAAAATGGTTTTGCCCTGTTCTTTGAGCGAGAGAATAATTTCACGCACCTGATACCGACCCGTTGGGTCGAGCCCGGACATGGGCTCATCTAAGAACACAATTTCGGGATTGTTGATTAGCGCCTGGGCCATGCCCACGCGCTGGAGCATGCCCTTAGAATATTGCCGCAGCTGTTTTTTAATCGCCGCACTGCGAGAGAGCCCAACTAGATCCAGCAGCTCGGGAATGCGCTGTTTGTAGACCGACTTGGGCAAATCAAACAGCCCGGCGGTGTAGGTCAAAAATTCCCAACCGGGCAGGTAGTCATAGAAGTAGGGATTCTCTGGCAAGTAGCCGACCCGCGCCTTCACTTCAACATCTCCAGCGGGGCGATCCAGCAACGTTGCCTTACCCTGGCTGGGCCGCACAATGCCCAGTAGCAGCTTCAGCAGGGTGGTTTTACCCGCACCGTTGGGTCCCAACAGGCCAAAGGTCTCCCCTTTGTAAACCGTAAGGGAACAGGCCCGGAGTGAGGTCACCCGCTGATTGAGCCAAAAGCCCGCACGATAGGTCTTACCCAGATCCTGCGTCTGAATCATGACCGGCTTATGCACGATATCGGTCACTTGAGTGGGGTTGGCCCCAGGCGATGCGGCGTTCATAGACGAAATTTAGGTAAGATCTAGTGGGTACGCTCAGGGCACCCATCCGACAGCCATTCTAGACAGAGCTTAGGTTACTGATACCCAAATTTCTATGGATCGTTCAAAAATCGTCGCCATCATCACGGGCGTTATATCCCTATTGCTGGCCGTCGCCTACCTCGTGATCGTACAAGTTCTCGACTTTCGCGGTGAAATGCAGCCCGCCCCCATCGTCGAAGCACCACCGATCACGCCGACCTACACCGCACCTGCTACTTCAGCCAAGCCGACAGGTCTCGCCCCAGCAGATCCTGCAGCTTGAGCACATCGTCACGGTAATAGTCGATTAGCAGCTGCTTGTCGGTATCGCTTAGCGGCAGTGCAGCCTTGCTTTGGGAATTGAGCTTGAGCAACTGCGATCGCAGCTGACGGCGAATACTTTCTGGGAATAGAACGCGCAATAACCCGGACACCGCAGATCGCAGCGGATTTTCGGTCCGCATCAGCCGGTTCAGCGCCTGATTTTTGGGCACCTGGCCAGTCTGGGCCCGTTTGGACGTATCGGGTGTGAACGTCGGGTCAACGCCCAGGAAGCCGTACATTTCCTGCATCAGCCCTCGGGCATCCTGTCGCAGATCGTCATACAGGAAAACCTTGACCTGATCGGGGCCAAACACCGTCATGAACTGTTTAATCTGTTCGTAGTAACGGCCTTTTAGCAGCACGTAGGAAGACTCGCCCCGCGTCTTGACCTGCTCGCCTAGCGACGTATGGCTTTTGCCAATGGCGTCTCGAACATTCATCAGATAGTCAGAATAAGCCCGCTGCACCGGATTACGCAGAATCGCAATCAGTTTCGCGTCAGGGATCTGCTGACGAATCCGCTCAGCAGACACCTTGTAGTGCAGTAGGTAGTTAGGGGAGGCTTCGCCCACGGCAATCTCGTCCGTCACACCATCAAACAGGCGGCTGTAGTCTGCCAGCGTGATCACGCCGTTCCTTTTACGAGCCTGCCGTTCCGGGGGTTCGTTTTCCCAATCGCGCTCAAAAAAGTCCGTCTCTTTAACCGTGCTCATGAAGACTTGGGGGTGCGCCTTCAGATAGTTGTAAATCGAGGTGGTGCCCGACTTTTGTACGCCGATAATCAGGAAATTCGGCAGCCGGTTGACGGATGGTTCAGTAGCTGAAGAACCAGACGGCGTAGCTTCGGCGGATTGAGTCATCGTGTTAAAGAAATAAAATCGAGCAATACAGGATTAGAGTTTTGTCTTTGACAGGGCATGCCCTCGGGGCGGGTAAACCATAGCTCATGTTATGAAATGAGCCTTGTCCAAATCGGGTAGGCGTCCCCACCTGCCCGGTTTCCCCTTTCCTCAAAGCCAGCCTCGGAGAGGCCATACTGCCGTAGTTTGCCCAGCAGAGCGTCTCGATCCTAGTCGAAGATGCTATTAGGGCGCGTCAACCCCCGATGAAGTTTTGCGGTAAATCAGGTTCGCTCCAACTTCGTTTTGCCGAACCTCAACCACGGCTAACCGCTGTCCCTCGCCGTTCGACCGCTCTGTAGCTGCTCCATGACCCGAGCCGCTGCACTTTGAACAAACTGACGCACAAATTCTTCTCTCTGGTTGAGGTGGTACTGCTGCTCCACCACCGTCTGGATGCCGCCATCGCCCCAATTCTGATTGTGCTGGAAATAGGTGATAAAGCTCTTTCCAGCGATGCGGGTTAGGTAGGCGGCGCTGACGCCCTGAATCAGCTTGCCAGCAACGGCCGTGGCCAGGTTAGTTTGCAGTCCTAAGGTCAGCAGCTTAAGCGCACCTTTAACAATTCCCAAACTGGCCATCGTCTTAGCCAGCGATGCGGCCAGCGCCCGTGCATCTTCAATGCTGACCTCAATGCCGTAGACCTTGCCCAGTTCCACCACCATCTGAGTATTGATAGCTGCAGTAGCCAGCATATCCACCACGGGCAGTGGGGTCGCTGCCAGCACCCCTGCCCCAATCCACTGGTAGCGGTCTACCACCGCGTCCGCCTGCTGCTGACGCTGGGCTGCCAGCACGGCCCGCGCATCCTGACTCAACCGCTGGGACTGAAGCAGAAAATTGTCCGCAATCAGGTCTTCCCCCTCAGTGCGCAAAATGGCAATCATCCGGTCCACCAGATCGCCAATATCGGGATCAGGGGTCACCCACTCTGCATCGCTGAGGCGAATGGGCTGGGGGCCAGCTGCGATCGCGACCACATCTTGCGCCGCCAGGGCTCCCTTCAGCCGCGATCGCAGCCGCGCTAAAATTTGAGCTAGCTCCTCTGGCGGGTAAAGGTCCGCCTTGTTCAACACCAGCACAGACCGCTTGCCGAGCCGCAACAGCGCCACGATGGCCTCATACTCAGCCCGGTGCAGGTCATTATCGACCACGTACAGCAGCAGGTCCGCCGCCGCTGCCAGCGCTCGCGTTTGGCTATCCTGTTCTGCACTGGCTACCGTCAGCACGCCAGGACTATCGGTCAGCCACACCTCACGATTCAACCCTGCCACCGCCAGCCGATAGGTTTGATCCACGGTGGTCGTGCCCTTGACAGCGCCTACGGTCCCAGCCCGGTCCCCCATTAGCGCGCTGGCCAGCGCCGTTTTACCCACCGACCCACCGCCAAACAGCACAATCCGGTAGGCCGACTGCTCAAAGTCCGTCGCCAGCTGCTGCGTTTTGGCCTGGAGGGCCTGCCGGGCAATCTCATCTTGAATTTGGGCCGTCTGCCGCTCTACGGCAGCCAGGTTCGCAGCAGCAGCGGCAGTTGCAGTAGGCGGTGGGGGTGGCAGCGGCCGGGCCCGTCGCGGCCGTAAAAACAGCCAGCCGTAGTAGGCCAAAACGCCCAACGCCCCTGCCAGCAGGACCAATACCAGCGCCGTCACCAGCCAGGCCAGCCCCGGTGACAGCGAGGCCACCCCGGCATAGAGGGTTGCTAGCGTGCTGACCAGCCACAGCAGCAGCGCGATCGCGCCCAACAGTCCCAACGCCACTACAGCCGGTCGCCATCCCTTCATTACCGAGTCCCCATTCCTGCCGCCCAGCCTAATCGTTACAGACCCAATCTCCACAAGTCTAAGAGATCCCGCAAAATTCCCCTGCTTTCGGCGCTTTTCAGTACGGTAATATAGCAGCCGCCAAATCCGTCAGGACAAGGCTGCGCCGCCGTAAGGCACTAACCATACCCCCTTCCCTAAACCTGTAAGTAAGAGGACAACATCATCCATGGGACTGTTTAACCAGGTCATGAGCGCCATTCAAGACCCCGACCGAGAAGCCAGCATGGGCCAGATGGGGCAGATTTTATCGGCAGCACAGCAGGTCGCTCGCGCCAATAACGCCGACGCTGGCACCACTCAGCAGGCGGCCTCCATCATCGGCGGGTTTGTTCGCTCAGCGCTCCAAGAAAAGCGCCAGAACGAGGGCGAAGCCGCTGCCGAGGCGCTCGTCCAACAGGGCGCGCGCGA
>CAWUKV010000251.1:0-6920 GCA_963923025.1 uncultured bacterium | reverse complement strand
GGGGAGCCTATGAGACTTTTGAGCCGTGCTCCACACTTTTTCAGCAAACCCTAAGCTATAGCTTTGGCTATTTCGCTTGAGCTGGGGACCTGTGGTAGCTGCCATGGCAGCTACCAGTGACCTTGGAACAAGGCGTAGTTCGCTAGGGCTGTCGCCTTAGGCTCTCAGCATGAAAATGGGGTAGATACCCAACTACCGTCTTGATCTCAGGCGGTCGATAGGTGAGCTGCCTGCTCGTCCGTTTTCCCAAACTTACTAGCGATTCTGCCATCTTTACTGCCGCCGCTACTGCATCTATCACCGGCACGCCTAGCCGTTCCTCAAGCTGCTGCTCTAGTCCGCTCATACCCGCACAGCCTAGACAAATGGCCTCAGCTCCGTCCTGTTCGATGGCGAGCTTGCTGGTCGCCGTCAGCACTTCCAGCGTGGCCTGTCGGTCATTCTCGGTGTCCAGCACCGCCAACGTTGTTGTTCGTACCGAGGCGCAGCGGTGGGTAAACCCGGTCTTCCAGATTGTCTTTTCGACCATGTCCCGCACTCGGTGAAGCGTGGTTACGACACTCCATTTAGCTGCTAGCATATTCGCCACATACATGCTGGCTTCGGCGATGCCCACCACCGGACGTGTGGTCACTTCCCTTGCGGCCTCGATGCCGGGGTCGCCCCAGCACGCCAGGATAAAGGCATCCGATGCGTCATCGAGAATAATTTGTTCCAGTACGCTGGGTATTGCCAAGTACTCGTCATAGAAGCTTTCGATAGACTCGGGACCGGTTTTGGGCTGGACAGTTGTGATTTTGGTATGGGGAAATTTGGCCGCCTGGGCGACTGCGTCGATATTGGCGGTCATGGGTTGGCAGGTGTTGCCGTTGATGACTTTGATGTGGCAGCGGGGAGAGTCGGTCATGGTGAGAGGGCAAGGGGGGAAGGGGCGTAGCTGATAGGGTATTTGTTTTCTGAGGATAGGCGATTAGGGGGATCGCTGTCGGCTTGTCCGAAATTTATGCTGTCGGGACTGTAGGTCTGTGTGCGGGTACCTTTTGACTACCCATAGAGTTTTTACAGCACTCGTATGCCGCCTTTGATTTCGCCTGAGAGGGTTGACCCAGATGTCATGGGTGACGGCGCAGGGCAGCTGAGCTTTACCCTGACGGACGAAGACCGCGACCTACTGCCGCCTCAGTTTCTTAACGTCGCCAGGACGCTCAATCAGAACTACCAGTACTGGCGGCATCTACGCGAAACCCAGCAGGCGACCCAGGCGACCTTTTACCTGTTTGCCAAGGCGGGTATGGAGGAGGCTGCGACAAAGGCGGCTGAGGCAGGGCAGCCGATGGAGCAGCCTGTGCTGCTGATTTTAGAAACGAATCTGGCGCTGGCAACGGTGAACGCGCTGCTGCTGGCGGGTGAGGACTACCTGCGGCACGAACAGCTACAAAACTGCAAAGACAGCATCGAAACGGCGCTGTCAACGCTGTACGAATTCATTGATACTCGAACCAAGCTGAGCCAGTCCAAAGATGTTGCTGTGCAGAGCATTCAGCAGGATGTGTCTAACGATGAGGAGAGCGCCCAGTACGTGGCCTACGGGCTAAAAAAGCTGACCGTTTTGCAGCGCTATTCCCAGATTGAGCATCCCAAGCGGTACGTGGTGCGTCAGCATCTCCAGACGCTGAGGGAGACCTTGTCGTTAATTTGCCCTGAGGGGGTGAACCTCGATGCAGATCACCTGCCCAGTGGTCGGCGGGTGGAGGCGCTGCTGTCTAACATTTTCATTGAGCTGACCCAGGCAGGGGGCTCTGCGACGTCTAACGGGGCCAGCGTTGGCGATGACTTTAAACTTGATGACGATGCCAACACGCCCCCAGTTATCTTTTCACCCAATGGCAGTTACTACCTGCACAAGGTTCACACATCTTTGAATGGAGAGGGAACCGCAGCCCAAATCATTGAGACTAAAACAGGCGAGGATGTACAAGCCTTTGATTACGATGGGCCGTTTACGGCGCTGTCGTTTTCGAATGATGGGCAATATTTGGCTCTGGTCCAGGGTGATGGATTTAGGGTGATTGATGTTGCCAGCGGGGCAGGTATCGGCAGCGGTCAGGGGTTTGGTGCAGGGCAGCAGCTCATTCGTCATCGAGGACCCATCACCGCGACAAAATTCTCTCCCGACGGGGACTATGTCGCGGCAGTAACCCAAAAAAGCGAAGTCAAAATTGTTCAAGTATCAACGGGCAAGACCGTGCGTTCGTTTGCACCCCGTGGGTATAGATATGAAGGCTTTCGTGGAGAGGTCAAATACGAGCAGGGGCAGTACCAGTCGGTTGTTTTTTCTGCTAAGGGAACCTATCTGGCTATGCCCGATGGCGAAGGCGTGCGGGTATATGCGATCGCAACCGGCCAAGAAATTACCACCGTTCCCTACGATCTTTATGGTCGTACTGCTGAGGTGGCGTGCTTTTCAGCTGATGAAGGCTACCTGGCCACCTACGATGAGGGCCGCACCCGCATTACCCATGTTTCGACGGGTGAGCAAGTGACCGAGATGGCCCACCAGGGTAAGGTACAGGCCATTTCGATGACGCCCTTTGGCACCTACCTGGCCATCAGCCTGTGGGATCACACCGTCAAGCTGATCAAGGTAATGAGCAAAACGGGTGGGGCCAATACCTACACCATTCGCCATAGTGGCACCATTAATGCGGCTGCCTTCTCGGCAGAGGGGGGCTACCTGGCGACTGCTGCCTCGGACAACACCGTAACCCTGGTAAAAGTGGCTACGAGCCGTAAGGTGCGGACGATTGCCCACGAGGTTGATGCGATCGCGCTGTCTTTTGCAGCTAATCGTTCGTTTCTAGCCTCTGCTGCGGTCGACGGTTCGGTGAAGCTGTTTGAGCTGCCTAGGCTGATCGACGCCGAAGGTGAAAGTGAAACCCTATCCGACACGTCCCCGGTGGAGGAAACGGCCCTGATGCAGGTGGACAAGGCCGAGACGTTCTTTCGGATTTGGCGACTAGAACAGTCCAATGCCAGCAGCTTTTATGAGTTTATGCTGGCCAAAGCCGCCCAAAACCAGGACGGACTAGCGGCTTGCTACAAGACGCCTATTTTAGAGGTGAATCTGCTGCTGGAGGCATTGTTCTTCTTGCTGAAAAGCGCAGAAAAGCACTATCAAACCCTGGCGCCTTACCTGACAGATTTGGACAATGGCGAGCTGAGTCTCCCGGCCTTGCAAGACCTGAAAGATACCGTATCAGCGGCGTTATCGTCACTGTACGAGTTTATCCACAGCCGCATGACCCTGGATGATGAAAGCTATACCCTGGCAGTAGAGCGGTTCCAGCACGAGATAGAGGGCGACCTGTATACGAGCCAACTGCTGGTCACAATTTACGAGAAAGTAGTACTGCTGCTGCGGTTTGAGGGCATCAAGCGCAAGGGCGAATTTTTCACAATCAAAAAGACGTTGGACGAGCTGTTCAATTTGCTAGGACCCATGCTGCCGGAAGAGGTGCGCCAGCAGCGCAGCAGTAAACCCCAGTTTGCCACCCAGGTGTCTATTGAAGAGGCGCTACGGATTATTAACGCTTTCAAACTAAAGGGCCAGGAGCTGGTAACGCTCCTGGCAGAGCTGAAGCAAAACTGCGCATTGAACGGCGCGATCGCAGCTGCGGCCCTATCCCAAGTCACCGGTCAAACGATCATCGATCTGTGCGAATTGCTCCCGACAGAGATTCTGACTAAACCCATTGCCTTAACGGCCATTCGCCGCTATCGCAAGACCCACTACATCGGCACGCTGCTGCCCTGGACCCAGATTCAGAAAAAAGACGTGCTGCTCAAGATACTGGAAACGGCGCTGCCCCAAACCTGGTGGCGTCGGTAGAAAAAATTAACCCCAAACAAGCGGCAGGCAAGCCAGAATAGGAGCAACGCTGTCGGGATGGGGTTTGCCATGCGCCGCTTTACTAAACTGACATCGCTGTCTGCGATCGCAACAGTCACCGCCAGCTTAAGCGGGCTGCTGCTGCATGCCCAAGCGGTGGAATTTTTGGATGGCCGCACCGCGTTTGTGACGCCGCCTCAGTTTGTAGAAGCGTCGAGTACCTCTGCTGCACCGGGTCAGCGTAACTCGACTCAGTTTTTTACCGTAGAACTGGCAGAGACAGCAGACGAGCCGCTCCAGCGGTTGGATATTGTTCCACAGACGCTGGTGTCGTACATCAGGCCCTACCGCTTGGACGATACCTACGCCTTTGAAGGCACTCGCTTTAGCCGGGGTGATGCACTGTCCGTCGCTGAAACAACCGCAGACGAAGTCACCAAGACAATCAGCGTCATATTTGACCCGCCCGTAGAACCCGGTCGGCAAGTGACCGTAGCCTTACGCCCGCAGCACACGCCCCGGCTCAGCGGCATTTACGTTTTCAGAGTTGTCACGTTCCCACCGGGAGACCAGCCCCAGCCTCACATTGCCGGTCATGCCCGCATCACCATTGACGATCGCGACAACTTTCGTATCTTTCGATAGTGTTTTATTCAAGCCTACAGGGCTGTCGTCTCACTTGGCCCAACGTCGATTGAGCAGGTAAAGCAACAACCGCCTTAGCCCAATTCAAATGTGGTTACCCCAAAGATCCGGTCCAACGGTAAATCGGGTGATTTCTGCGTGTACATGCGGGCCGTTTCAAAAACGCGGTGCATTTGGTACTTTTCGGCCAGGGCTACGGCGGGAGGGTTGATTTCGGGTGTGTCCAGATAGAACGAGGCTTGCTGGGGTAGGCGCGATCGCAATTCCAGAAAAATCTTTTCTGCTATGGCTGGATTGTCGGCAAACAGCGGTCCAATTTTGTACCCGTTTTGACAGGGGCGCAGCACCCCATAACCGGCAAGTCTGCCCTGAACCATCTTGCCCAGTCCAACGTGACCGGGCTGCGATAGCCAGCATTGTAGAAACGTTTCCCGCTCAGCCGGAAAAAGGGCACGATCATAGCGAAGGATGGTGTCAACCGGCAGCGCTGCCAGCGGTACGATATCGGTCGCATGATCAGAGGGTTGACCGGAGCCGTCATAGCGCCCCTCGTAACGAATATTGCGATAGGCCAGCTCGAACCCAGACTTTAGGTAGTTGGTCTGTTGCTCAACAACGCCATCTAGCCCAATGTTGCGACCTGCCAATGCTGCCATGCCTGCCTGCCAAACTTGCCAGCCGTAGCCCTGCTGCCGAAACCGGGGCCTGACGATGTAAAAGCCAATGAAGCCGAAGGATGAGCCGTATTTGACGGCTGAAATCGCTGCTATGGGTTCGTCCCCTAACACGCCCAGCAGAAAACCTGTTGGGTCAGTGTTATAAAAGCAGGCGGCATCATTAAGGCCCGGATTCCAGCCCTCTGCTGCGGCCCAGTCAATGACCATACCCAGTTCTGGCTGCGTCATGGGTCGGATGTGATAGTTGGGCACGACCATAGGAGTTTCGGTATTTAGGGCTGACGTTTTGTTGCGGGGCACTGGTCACACTTTTACGCCAAGGCGTTTCACCCAGTGCAAAGATGTGCAACTCTGGGCCGTTTGACCCTGCTAACTCCATTAAAATGCAGGCCAGACTTATCCTCAATATGTTTGCTCGATGACCTCATATACCTATCCCCGTGAGTTGGTTGGTTACGGTCAGTATCCGCCACATCCCCACTGGCCCAACAACGTTCGACTTGCTCTACAGTTTGTTATCAACTACGAGGAAGGTGGCGAGAACTGCATTCTTCACGGTGATGCTGCATCTGAAGCGTTCTTGTCAGAAACGGTGGGTGCCGAACCGTTGCTGGGAGTCCGCAACATCAACATGGAGTCAATGTACGAGTATGGCAGCCGGGCGGGTTTCTGGCGACTGCATCGTCTATTTACCCAACGGCAATTGCCGGTTACCGTGTACGCTGTGGCGATGGCGCTAGAGCGTAACCCCGCGGCAGGCCGGGCCATGGTTGAGGCGGGGTGGGAGGTTGCCAGTCACGGCTACCGGTGGATTGACTATCAATATGTTGGTGAAACGACAGAAAAAGAACACATTCAGAAAGCAATTGACATTCATACTGAGGTCATTGGTAGCCGACCGCTAGGCTTTTACCAGGGGCGGGTAAGCCCTAACACTCGCCGATTGATTGTTGAAGCCGGTGGATTTCTCTACGATGCGGACAGCTACGCCGACGATCTCCCTTACTGGACGACTCAATATGGCGAACCTCATCTCATCATTCCCTATACCCTCAGTAACAACGATATGCGGTTCGCCACCTACCAGGGGTTCAACACCGGAGAACAGTTTTATACTTATCTTCGAGATGCCTTCGATGTGCTTTATGCCGAAGGAGAAACGACACCTAAGATGATGAGTGTGGGGCTACATTGCCGCTTGGCCGGTCATCCTGGGCGCATTGCTGGGCTGATGCGATTCTTGGACCATGTGCAGTCCCATGACGATGTTTGGGTGTGTAAACGGGTCGAGATTGCCCGCCACTGGCACACCCATCATCCGCCTGCTTAGCGTTGATCTAGCTATCTTGATCTAGCTATCGATTCAATCGTCTACATACTTGAGTTCCATGAGGGTGAGGACCGCCCCTTGCGGGTCTGCAATGGTGACAAATCGCCCCACATCAATCGCAACAGGATCGATTAGAGCCTTGCCATTCAGGCTTTTGACGGTCTCTAGAGCCTGATCAAGATTCTCGACGTTGAAGTAGACCGCCCAGTTAGAGGGAATATCAGGCGGTAAGTTGACCTTGTCCATATCGAACATGCCGCAATTCATATGGCCGTTGACCTTAGCGGTGGTGTAGAACGGTGGCTTGTCTTCGGTTTCGATCTCCCAGTTGAGAACAGCTTTGTAAAACTCAGCTGCCTTTTCTACCCCACGGGTTTGC
>CAWUKV010000250.1:0-6960 GCA_963923025.1 uncultured bacterium | reverse complement strand
CTAGTGAGCATTGTCCTGGGGCCACTTCCCGCAAATAATTTCCTCAACTGTAGCGCAACTTTCTGTGGGGCATAGGGCTTCAAAATAAAGCGTTTCAGAGCCAGAACGGCAACGCGCAGTCCTATTGAAACAATCAACAGACTTCTCAGGGGTTCGGTCAATGTTGCAAAATAAGGGACTGTGCTTCTGACCGACCTGCGCTCGGCTACTCATGAAATCGTCGTAGACGGTACCTGTCCAGTGTAATTTCCAGTGTAATTTCCGGCCTTGTCCTATCCACCACCGTTGCCCACTACCGCTCACGCCCTTAAACCTCAGACTTGGCCGTTTGACGCGGCATTGCTTCCTGTCGAAGCCCACTTGGTCGGCGGTAGTGTTCGTGATGCGCTGCTGCACCGCCAGGCCGATTATCTAGATCTGGACTTTGTCCTACCGCAGCAGGCCATTGCTACAGCTAGTCGCATTGCCAAACAGTACAAGGCTGGGTTTGTCGTACTGGATGAAAAAAATCAAATTGCCCGAGCGGTATTTGACCAGGCCACCATTGACTTTGCCCAGCAGGTCGGACCAACCCTCGAAACAGACCTGCAGCGGCGGGATTTTACGATCAACGCGATCGCATACCATCCCCTTACCGATCAGCTGATCGATCCCCTGGGCGGTATTGACGACCTGAAGCAGCAAACCCTGCGGATGGTTTGCCCTGAAAACCTAGCAGAGGATCCCCTCCGACTGCTGCGGGCCTATCGCCAGGCCGCCCAGCTCGGCTTCGAAATTGCTGCCGATACGCGCCAAACCATCCGTCAGCTGGCCCCCCGGCTTAAAACCATTGCTGCCGAGCGGGTCCGCCACGAGCTAGATGCGCTGCTGAGTAAGTCCCGAGGGACCCATTGCCTGCATCTGGCTTACCAGGATGGATTGCTGGTAGACTGGCTGCCCCACCTGACAGACCATCACTTTCAATCTTTAAGTGCGATCGACCATGCCCTAGATGCATTTGTCCCACCGTCGGACTATTGGCAGCACCTGCAAGGCTGGCCGCAATCCGTACCCCCCGGTCATTATCGTAGTTGGGTCAAGATTGCTAAACTCTCTCAGTTAGTAGAACAGGACGAAACCGAAGCAGAGACGCTGCTGACTCATTTGAAATATAGCCGTAACGAAATCCAGGCTGTACTTAAAGTGCTACGTGGTCAGCCGTACCTGGATGAGCGGCTCCAAGGTGAACTCCCTAGGGAAAAGCTGTTTTTCTTTTTTAAAGCTGTAGGGCAGAGTTTTGCTGCAATCTCTTTGGTTGCGATCGCACAGGGCTACCCCATCGAAAGCATGCGCGTTCTAGTCAACCACTACCAAGATCCAACCGATCCCATTGCACATCCCCAACCGCTGCTTACTGGACGGGTGCTGATGCAGCAGCTTGACCTAAAACCTGGCCCCAAGATTGGGGCGTTGTTGACTGCTATCGAGCAGCAGCAGGCTAAAGGCGTGTTGAATAACGCAGACGAGGCCATCAACTGGGTAAGATTGCAGCATAGCTAAGGAAATAGCGGCCCAATAAGATACCAGCCGGGCTGCTTAACCTTGTAGGTTGAGGGTCAGGAGCGGTAGACCGATTTCATTGAGATAATAAGATTGCCCCGCGTATCCCCCGCGCATGCCTTAGTCTTGTGGCTGAGTCGTGGTTCAACCGCCTACGGGCGAAGCGGACGTGCAAAGAAGCCTAGATGGTTAGCAACAGGACGCTCAAAACCAGGAATTTTTGCGTGGATTACAGCGTTCAAAATCTCTGCTTCACCATCAGACTCAACCGCTAGCGTTGTCGAACCCCCACCATCTAATCGCATTGATGTGGTTGCACCCAGGTCCTGAAGGATGGTGTAAACATCCGCTAAACGAGTCCCTTCACTGTACAGCGGCTGTTTACCCTCGCTGAGGATGAGCCACAGGCGAGTCCCTGTTTCATCTAGGGCAACAATGTTCATCGGGTATGCCTGGTCAGGTTTATTGCCGCGTAGCACAACTGCCAGGGCATCAACGGGTTCTCCTGCCTGGAGCAGCATTGCATCGCCGCTGATAGCCTGAGTTGTTCCTGCTGGGCAGTTGCCCTCGGTCTGGATAATCGCCTGTTGAGGAAGAAAACATAGGGCGGGCCAGTCTGTTTCGGGCAGAGAAACGGGGGTCCCGTTCGCGATCGCCCCCCCCACCAGATTGACCTTTGCCCCCGCACGCGGACCATAGTTCCACGGTGTGACCTCTCGGAAGGGGAAGAAGAAATTGGCGTTGATCGCCACCTGCAGCTGGTTGGTCTCTAAAAAGTCGGTTGTGCGCTGGGCCAGCGTTTCATGCACGTCTAGCCGGTTAACGTTAGGCGTACCCGTCGCTGCGCCTGGGGTCGCTAGCGGTTCCAGACCGGGTGTGGTTAAGTCGAGTTCTAGAATATGTATGACCTGGGGCAGCGGTTCGGTTTTGACCCGGCGGCTGTAGGTGACGCCCTGAAACAGTGGTCGGCTGTTGATGCTCGTTCTAGCGTTGCGCTGTAGCGCCACCGCACCGTAAGCCGCCAGCGGTAGCAGCATCGCGAGCCAGATTAGCACCGTTTTGAGATGAGCCTGTCTGAGTCGGGCAGGCGGGCGTGAATCGGTCGGTAACATGGCAGATTAGGGCTGTATCTACAGTGACGAGGCAGGTCTCTACTCGGGTCTACAAAATGAAGCCGCGCGATTACAAACCAGCTCCTGACAAGCAAAGGCGCAATCAGCTGAAGCAGCTCCAGCGATCGGTTACTAAAGGGCTACAGGCCACAGGGTTACTGATCGCTGTTGTCTACACCTTTCATGCGGTTAGCTCCCTGATGTTCTCCGTCCTCGGTCTAGCGCCCAACAGCCCCACCTGGAATCTGGCACTGCTGCTCGGCGGTATGCTGGCCGTTTCCGGTATTGCCATCAGTCTACAAACCTTTCGTCTGCCGCTGCGGCTGCGGCAGATAGCGGGCATTGTCAGCGGGGCCTCGTCTGGGGCAGTGCTGGGATTTTATACCGTTGGTCAGCTCACCGGTCAGTCGGCACAGGGGGCTTTCTTGGGGGCCGCCGCAGGCGGGGCAGTGCTGGGTAGTGTGGCGCTGTGGGCCTATGGCAGTAGCAAGGTGGGTGGATGGCGTCGGCTTGGAGGGCTTGTGATCGCGCTTGCCAGCAGCCTCTGCACCTACGGTTTTGCCTTTGGCTTAGGGACTTGGATGTTTGCCGCTCTTAGCACTGCCCGCTGGGGGTTAGCCGTGCCTTTTACACTGTTAGCCGGGCTGTATCTATGGCTTACCCAGCGCGTTCTGGTCTGGGCCTATCGCCAGTGGCGCAAGATGTAGCTATCAAAAGACGCCAAAGATATTGCCAGGGCACCCGCTTACCATCTCTGAAGAACCCACCTGTTGGCCCACCGTCAGGGAGTTGAGCTGTCCAGATTACGTTTGCTGCACCGTCTTTCAAGAGCTTGTCTGTCAGCATAGTTAGGCTACGCTCTTGCGACTTGGTAGGCGTACTTGGCAGGTGTAGTGCCGACATGTCGCCTGAAATGTTTGCCGAAATGGCTCTGGTCGTAGAAACCGGTTGCGATCGCGCACTCGGCAATTGACATGCCCTGAGCCAGCAGCTTTTTGGCCTCGGCCAGCCGAAGCTGCGTCTGGTAGGCCCCTACGGAAACTCCCACTTCGGACTGAAAGCGCCGACAAAAGTGAAAACGGCTCAGTCCGGCAACGGTAGCCAGTTCGTCTAGCGAGATATCTTCGATGTAGCGATCGCGCAGGTAGTCACGCGCTAGCAGAACAGCCCGCCGAGGAGAACTCGGCACGTTTGGTATAGCCAGGTCCTGTGCATATCGCCCCACGAGAGAAGATAGAAAATTCCACAGCGCAGTCTCTTTTTCGAGCTGAGAACTGGCCTGCTCAGCTGTATTTGACAGTTGGAGGTAAGCCCGAGTCAAAAACGGATCCTCAGGAAGAACAACAGCAAAGAAAGGACAGCAACCTCCGCGTCCCGTAATGTCTTCTGTAACTGCGCTCACCCAGTCAGGATGAATGTTTGCCATCACAAACGACGCTGATTCATCTAGATATGTCGTATCACTCGGCGCGTGAACCTCTCCAGGATGGACGACACTTAGCCTCCCCATCGGGACGGCATGCCGAGCGCCTCGATAGGTGTACTCGCCGCGATGGTCAAAGCTCAGCGCAAACTGGTATTCCTCGTGGGTGTGTTTGGGTATGGGGTCTACCGTACCCGCTGTATAGGCATACTGCTCGACCAAAAGGCCTTTCGCCTCGTAAGCTCTAACGGAAATTTCGGCAGGTGAAGTTTTCATTTCACAAACAGCAATTTCGTCCTAGCCTGTATCAGCATAGCCCCGTCACTATGCACTGTGTCCTAGCTTAAACCAGACGATATGCAGTACTACACGCTTGGTAATACGGGGTTACGCGTCAGCCGCCTCGCCCTGGGCACCATGACCTTTGGCGACGACTGGGGCTGGGGTGCAGACGAGTCGGGCTCGCGCCAGCTATTTGATAAATACCTGGATGCGGGCGGCAACTTTTTCGACACGGCAGACCTGTACACCAACGGCAACAGCGAGAAAATGCTGGGCCAGTTTGTGAAAGACACCCATAGCCGCGACAAAGTCGTTATCGCGACAAAGTTTAGCTACAACGCTGACCCTGGTAACCCTAACGCAGGCGGCAATGGTCGTAAGAACATTATGCGTGCGGTTGAGGGGTCGCTACAGCGGCTGGGGACCGACTACATCGACCTGTACATTCTGCATACGTGGGACAAGGTTACCCCTGCTGCTGAGGTGATGCGGACGATGAATGACTTGGTAAGTTCAGGCAAGGTTCGCTACATTGGCCTGTCAGATATCCCTGCCTGGTATGCGGCCCAGGCCCAAACCATTGCCCACGAGCGTCGCTGGGAGCCCCTCAGCGCTATCCAGCTAGAATATTCCCTGGCTGAGCGCAACATCGAGTTTGAGTACACCGACTTGGGGCAGCACCTGGGCACTGGCATGATGGTGTGGTCACCGCTAGCGAGTGGCCTACTGTCAGGAAAGTACAAACCTTCAGAAGGTGGCGCAGAAGGGGATGGACGACTGGCTGCCCTGGCTGACAGCGGCAACCCCGCATTTAACAAATTCACTGAGAATAACTGGCAGATTGTTGCAGAACTGGAAAAGGTCGCCAATGCGCTGGACCGTTCGATGGCACAGGTTGCGGTGAACTGGGTGGTCAATCGCCCTGGTGTGGCATCGGTATTGGTAGGCGCGACAAAGCTTTATCAGTTAGAAGACAATTTGGGTGCGCTGGCGTTTGAGATCCCGGCTGAGTTGCAGCAGCGATTGGATGACGTGAGTCAGCCCGAGGTGCGGTTCCCCTACACGTTCTTTGGTAACGAACTACAGGGCATGATTCACGGTGGTGCAACGGTAGGGGACAAGCCTGCTGGATATTATCGGTCAGTGCTGATTGCGGGCGGTGGTGCTGGCGTCGATTGACCTGAGGCGGTCTACTAGTCCGACTCGGGAACGTTAGGGCAGCAATAACAGACATAACTGATAGATAGGGATCAGATTATGGCACTGTTGCAACCGTACAAAGTCAGTATTGGTATTTTGGCCTACAACGAGGCCGAGCTGATTGGCTCAACGTTAACGTCTTTGTTTCAGCAGACGCTGTTTACCGATGGGGCGCTGCCCATTCAGCTCCAGGTTATTGTTGTCCCCAATGGTTGTACAGACCATACTGCGGACGTTGCCCGCACCGAACTCAGTCGGCTTACTCAATCTGTCAGTAACCTGGCGCATCATCAGATATGTCCGCTAGAACAGCCGGGTAAAGCCAACGCCTGGAATTACTACGTCCATCAGTTCAGTTGGCAAGATGCTGACTACAATATCTTGATGGATGCGGATATTCAATTTATTGAGAAGACAACGCTTAGTTCTATGCTCCAAAGCCTACAGGCTCATCCAGAAGCCTGGGTTTCTGTGGACCGGCCAGTAAAAAGCATTGCTCTAAAGGAGAAGAAAACGTGGCTTGAGCAGCTATCGCTGACCATTTCTAAGCTATCGGGTAACAAGGACGCTGCTTGGATTTGTGGGCAGCTTTACTGTAGCCGTGGTGCCCAGCTGCGGACTATTCATTTACCGGCGGCGCTTTCTTCAGAGGACAGCTTTATTTACACGATGGTAACCACCGATCTGCTCTCCACAGAGATGAAAACGGAGCGAGTGGTTCGGGCAGAAGCAGCATCCCACAGCTTTGATGCCTATTTGGATCTGCCATCTTTATTTCGGCACGAGCGCTGGTTGGTTGTCGCGGATGCGGCCAACCGTCTGGTTTACCAGCACTTGCGTAGTCAGCAGGGAAAGCTTAATGCGGGTAGCTTAATCGCGCAGAAGAATGCACAGGACCCGTTTTGGGTGAACCAGCTTATTCAAGACCAGGCAGCATGCACACCTTGGATCGTCCCCCGTGAGCTGTTATTTCGTCGGTTTGTCAATCTGCGCTACAAGCCATTGCTAACTGCGATCGCGCTCTTTCCCCTGGCCATTGTCGCGGCCTGCTTAGATGCCCTTATCTTTCTACAGGCCAACCAAGAACTACATCGCAGTAAGACGTTGACCTACGGCGGTAAGCAGGCCTAAGTTTTGCTGAGTCTATACACGCAGGCTCCCGTAAGGCGACTTTTACTATCTTTCAGCACACGATATTTAAGCAAGAGTGCGTAGGGGTTGATACAAAAGGCTCGGGCAAATACGGACGTAGTGACAATTTTGCTGCCCGTATAATGCTGGAGGTTGTGTGAATGGGCACTGGCATATGTACGGCCCAACTAGAAAGGTTAGCCTAATTGGTCGCCTCACAAATTTGCGCTGTTCACGTCTGGAATTGCTGCTTTCCTAGACTGTAGGACAGAT
>CAWUKV010000249.1:0-7054 GCA_963923025.1 uncultured bacterium | reverse complement strand
CTGCCAGAACCTAGGCTCTACAAGCTTCTTTGCTTTTTTCAGCAAACCCTACATAAGGCGCTGCAACATCCGCACTCGCTCACCGACAGCTTAACGGATGTGAGCCTCATCATCGATCATCCAGCCGAAGCAGTCTCACAAATTACCGATGATCTAAGCGCCACTACAAAGTCTTCTTTTCGAACGCTCAAAGATAAACTAACCCCAGAAGAATCAGACAATACGTCGGAACAAGACCTAGCCCACGACTACTTCAACCGTCTAGCTAATGTTTCTGACGGTGTTGGCGTTGTAGCAATGCAGCTCTTTTTAAAGTCTTTGAGGTGCCAGTCGGAAAAGGATAAGGAATCAGGCAAGCATAGGGAGCAATCGACGGCGGGTGAGCCATCTAAAAACATCTCGTCTGACCTAGAAAACTCGCCGCCTCGATTAGTAGCAACCTTACCCAAGCGGCCACCCTTACCAGAGCTGCACCAAGATGACCTTTACTTACTCTACTCATTGCTGCTGCATGGTGATATGACAGTGCTTGCCCTAGCCAAGAGCTTAGGCGACTCGCCCCAGGTGGTCAACAACCGAGTACAGATTTTACGCAATACCGGCTTAATTGAGCAGAAGGCCAAGGTTCTCAAGGTAAACCCAGCTCACTACCCCGCCCTGCGACGCGAACTGGCTAGAAACAACTTTATGATTCAGGTACCTTAGGGGTGTAGACCATGATGGTAAATGGATATCGCAATTTACAGAGCTGGCTGCTAGCGCAGGCTGCACAAGACGCAGCGGAAAGTGCAGGCAGAGCCGCTAGCGATACCGCCAATCAAACCAAAGAGCTACTGACCAAAATCACCGGGCCAAAGCTGCTTCAGGCTGTGATGGTCCTAGTGACAGCCTATCTCACCATCCAAGCCGTGGACTGGCTAGTCATTGCCCTGTCAGAGCGGGTCGCCCGACACAACCGTCTTCGCATCAAGCAGTTTCAGCCCTTTATGCGCACGACAGTGATGACGGTTACAGTCATCCTGCTTATGAACTTGTTTCTGAACCTCTCTCGGGAGAATGTTCTGGCAGTCACCGGTACCGTTGCTGTAGCGCTGGGTTTCGCGTTCAAAGACTACGCCAGTTCAATTATTGCAGGCATTGTCGGCCTGTTTGAAGCCCCTTACCGCGTAGGAGATCGAATTGCGATCGCAGGCGAATACGGCGAAGTCATTAGCTACGGCCTGCGGGGAATACGACTACAAACCCCCGGCGATAATATTGTCACCGTGCCCCACAACCACATCTGGACCAACTCAGTATCCAACGCCAACGCCGGAGAACTAGAAGCCCAGGTCGTTACCAAGTTTTATCTGGCCCACGAAGCCGACCCAGAGCTGGTCGAAAATATCCTCTATCGCATCGCCCACACTAGCAAGTACACCCACCTAAAGCAGCCCATCATTGTTGTGATGTCAGAGCACAGCTGGGGCAGCCTGTTCAAGCTCCGGGCCTATCCCCTTGATGCCAGAGACGAGTTTGCCTTTGCCACAGACCTAACGGTGCGGGCCAAGGCAGCATTTGCTAGACATCATTTGCCTTATCCCCGGCGATTTGAGCTGGAAACGGAAGAGGAATGAGACAGAGACAGTGGTGATACGGGAAAAGGGGCTAGGGAAAAGGGAGTCTGGCCGGTAGTTTGATTAGAGACTATGCGGAGATTAAAGCCATGAGGCTTTGATCTCCTAAAGGGTGGCCATCTTGGCCGCCCTTTAGCCGGTTAGGGGAAGACATTCCCATCCCAAGTACTCATCATCCTACAAACTCTCATGCTGCCATACCTCAAGGGAGCAGCGGTTCGAAAGATCCGCGATTCAAACAGAAACCCTACAGCAGCTACAGATATAGCAGCCGCCAGTCCGTTAGGACAAGGCTGCCCAGTCCTTTTTAGGGCCATTTTGTTCTATGGCAAGCAGGATCACTGTACTCGGTGTCCTACGCACAGTGGCGCTAGCTATATTTATAGCTCTTGCCACTGTGCGTAGGACATTGCTGGTGCTGAAGTGCTTGATGCTGGAGCCCAGTGGCCCGCAGTCGCGCACAAACGTTTGTGGCGACTGCTACAGCAGAAATGACCAAGCAAAAACGCACCCCAGCGCAAGACTGAGGTACGTTTTTGCTTACAAGACAACTAACGGTTTAGCGTCAGGACGAAACCTAGCCACCCACCGCAATCATGCCTGCGATCGCGGCTGTAACTGCCGAGATTGTCGCTGTACCAAACAGCCACCAAGAGGCCGCTTCTGCCGTCTTGCGGGTGTCGTCAACCTGCTGCTGGGCTTGCAGCTTCAGGTCATTGATGCGGCTTTGCACCTGATGCTCAAGCTTCTCAGCCTTACGCAGCGCGCCGTCACGGGCAGACTCTACCTGATCAATCACGCGGTTAACATCAGACTTAGAGATGGCGTCGTGGGAGCTGACCAGGGCCAACAGCGTGTCACGGTCAAACTCGGAAAGGCGCATCCGTAGGGCGTCAAAACCGGCCTGAGGGTCGTCAAACAGCTTCTGCACGTCGCGCTTGATGCCGTAGTAGTTTAGCTCAGGGCGATCCAGCGAATCGAGGTAGCGGCGAATGCCGTTCAGGATGCGGTTGATAGCTGCTCGGAACTGCATCTGTACCTGCTTCAGGCGAGCAACCATCTGGTCGCGCACGCCCATCACCTGACCAACAACAGCCTCAGCATCCTCGCGGGTCATGTCATTGCGCTGAGCTAGCAGAGCAACCACAGCGTCGCGGTCGATCATCGATAGGCGCGTCTGGAGGCGATCGCCACCCAGCTTCGGGTCGTTCAGCAACAGCTCCAGATCGCGCTTGATCCCGTCGGGGTTAAGGGCCGCCTTGTCGGTACTGCGCAGATAGTCCTCCAGTGCCTCCTTAAAGGAAACAGCCTGAGACTGTGCTCGCAGCGCCAGACGACGAGGCATCCGCAACACAGACTGAATGCTGGATAGGATGTCGTCAATCACCTGATTAACGTCTTCTTCAGAGAGGTCATCGCGCTGACTCAGCAGCTGTACCAGCGTGTCGTGGTCCATCTGAGACAGGCGAGTCTGAATCGCGTCAAAGCCAGACTTCGGATCGTTCACCAGCAGCTGCAAGTCGCGCTTAATGCCCTCAGGGTTCAGCTCGGGTTTGCCCGTGTTGTGCAGGTAGTTGGTAATGGCACGGTTAGCTTGGTCGACCTTGGCTTGGGCCTCGGCAGTTAGGCGTGCAGGCGTCTGCATAACCTCGTACCAGGACGATTCGACATCATCTACAACTCGGTTAACTTCAGCCTCAGACAGGTCGTCGCGCTGGCTCAGAAGCTGTACTAGCGTGTCACGGTCAAACTGAGCGATGCGCTGACGCAGGCGGGCTGCACCAGCATTGGGCTCATGCATCAGGCGCTGAATATCAGCCTTGATACCTGCCGGGTCTAGCTCAGCTTTACCCGTGTTGCGCAGGTAGTTTTGAACGTCCTGCCATTGCTGGTCAGCGCGGACCCTCACGCTCGACTGTAAACCTTTCGCATCGGCTAAAACCTGTTGCATGACGCGATCCAGCTTTTTAGCAATCTCATCTGCTTCAGAGCCAATGATGTCTTCCCGCATATTCAGCTTTTGCTGGAAGTAGGCATGACCAAACGGAACAAACCGATCTTCTAGATCGATTGAATCGGCTTCTTCATCCTCGACCAAAGCCTGAAACGCATCGGTACCCATGGTGTCGGACAGCAGCTCATCGCGGGGGGTATAGCGCAGGAATGTATCGACCTTGGCTTGCAGCGTCTTAACTGATTCTAGGCGATAGGCTTCGGTCACCTCAGCCAGTACCTTTTGGCGAACAGTCTCTAGACGCAGAGACGTCTCACGAATCTCGTCTTGGGTTAATAGACCCCGAGACTTAAGCAGCTTTGTGAAGTAGGGGCGGTTCAGCGTTGCCAGAGCACGCTTCAACACCAGGATGCTAGCTTCAGGATCGTACAGAACAGCAGCGAACTCTTTCTCTAAACGCTCTAGCGGATACTGCCAAACGTAGTTGTTGAGCAGGTAGTCGTCCACGTCAGACTTGATGATGCTGTCGGGCTCATTAGGGCTGTCACTGGTTAGAGAAGCAACCTGACTGGTAACGTCAGACTGTGCCTGCTTAACCTGACGACGAATCTTGTCGATATCAAGATCCGACAGATCAGTCCGGCCCATGGCAACACTCATTACTGTGTTGAGGCCTTGTGTCAGTCCTTGAGAAAGGCCCTTACTAACCGAAGACTTCAGGCTAGACTGCTTCTGTTTTTGGCCCCGACGGTTTTGACGACGGTACTCATCCAAAAACGCATCTAGACGCTGGCCCAGTTCTTCAGAAACAACCTGCTTCGGATCTGCGGAACGAACGTACTCCAGCAGAGCATCCATGCCACCGCTCTTGCCCGTCACGGTACCTTGCCAGCGATGGTAGAGCCGGTCTGCAAGGCGGTTGACTTCTTGCTGAGACAGGTCGGTGCGGTCCGACAGCAGCTGAGCAAAGGCTTGACGGTCAACCTGATTGAGAATTTCTGCGTCTGCGGTTGCGATCGCATCTGAAGACGCTAGCATCCGCTCAAATTCTGCTTCTAGCTTTGCAGTGTCCAGCTCAGGAGAGCGTAGCTGCGTCAGGTAGTCCTTCAAAGAGTCTGCAATGCTGTCACCATCCCAGGCCGCTGTCAGTTCACGACGGATGGCAGCGGCAGCCGCCTCTGCGGTCTGCACCGTTTGGTTGCTCACGGCCTTGGCACCCATTGCAGCCGTCGCAGTACCCACCAGTGTTTGGAAGCTGGAGGTTGCCGTCTTAACAACAGAGCCAATGAGAGAGCCAACGGTAGTTGAGCTAACCCAAAACAGCAAGCAAAAGTAAGTGCCCCAAATCACCAGGCCAGTAATTGCCCCCATGAGTGGGCTATTATAGAGGCTTAGCTTAACGGCAAGTAGGCAAGCAAAGAACAAGGCCAGGCTCACGGTAACCAGCGTCCAAACCCCAAAGGCGATGCCAATCTTACGCACGCCTGAGCCATTGGAGCTGCTAGAGCTGCTAGAACTGCTAGAACCGCTATGCCCCAAGTAAGAAATGCCGGCTGCCACCGAGAGATTGGTTAACAGTAACTGAAAGCCAAAGGCCAAAATCAGGCCCGATAGCAGCGCAATAAAAAATTGTGGACCGGAGAATACCAGCGCGGCTTCTTCCGGTGTATCGATACCTGGATCGGCAAGTTGCCCTAGCAACAATACCGTATCCATCGGCAGCGACACTTGACTAAGTGATGTTAACGCATCGATCATCTTGATTCTCCCTCCTAGGCGCGACAAGGCGCACAGACTATATGCCGACGTTGGATAACAATATCTAAATCTTTTGAGAGACTTCAGCCATCTAGCCGCAGACAGAGTTGTAGATCAAGAAATCACCCCACATCACAAAATCAACTAAGAGAGGGATCCGTTCAAAGATTAGTTTGCCTAAGCTCTCGTCATACAGGGCAGCAGTGTCCGTAAAAACACAGGAACACGACAAAACAATGGCAAAACAGGCATTTTATAAAGGCGACACCGTTGAATGGTCCTCTGGACAGGGAGCCTCCACGGGGACTGTACAAAAACGCGTGACGGAATCCACCGAAGTCGATGGAAGTTCAGTCAAAGCATCGTCTGACGATCCACGCTACCTTGTCGAGAACGACAATACAGGTAACGTCACTGGCCACAAGCCAGAGGCTTTGAGTAAGACTCATGGTTCTGATGCGTCTGCGCCTTCTGATGAGTCGAATGATTCGGGGAATAGCTTCAAGAAGGGCGACAAAGTCAAATGGAATACGTCCCAAGGTAAGACGACAGGAACGGTTAAGAAAAAGCTCACCGAAGATACAGAAATCAAAGACTTTGACGTCAAAGCGTCCAAAGACAACCCTAAGTATCTGGTCGAAAGCGAGAAGACTGGCGCACAGGCCGCTCATAAGCCAGAGTCTCTAGACTCAGCCGAGTAGGGCTACGAGCCGACGCTCAGTCCCAGCCAAGCAAATGTGCATCCGCAAGGGCACATCGCGTCTATGTGCCCCTACCTTTCGCCTCTACCTTTCGTAAGAAAGCGATCTTGTGAGAACTGCTCCGCAGGTAGATGAGCTACCGGCTAAAGTTTGTTGTACTAGAAGTTGTCAAGACAATAAGGTAACTTATGCGCCCGATTAATATTGGACTCTCGGAAGAGCAGCGCCAAGGTGTCGTCGATCTGCTTAACCAGGATCTGTCGGATGCCTATCTGCTTGTCATCAAAACCAAGAAATACCACTGGGACGTCGTTGGTCCTCAGTTCCGCACGCTCCACCAAATCTGGGAAGAGCACTACGAAGCTATCACCATGAACATTGACGCGATCGCAGAGCGGACTCGCGCACTGGGTGGTTATCCCGTGGGTACGGCTGACGGCTTCCTCAAGCACGCTACCCTCCGTGAACATGCAAACGATCTACCTAGTGCCAACGAAATGGTAGATCGCCTAGTCAGTGACCACGAGCAAGTTATTCGTAACCTGCGCGGGCACGTTGAGAAGTGTTCTGAAGAATTTGGTGACGAAGGCACCGCTGATTTCCTCACTGGCCTAATGGAGCAGCATGAAGAGATGGCCTGGATGCTGCGCTCCTTCCTCGAAGGTGAAAGCCTCCAGAGCAGCGGTAGCCGTGACACCAGCCTCAAGGTTCCTAGCGGCGTCTAACGCGCTCTAACCTTTCTAGCTGGTTAGTCAGACGTTGCTGACTGTCTAACTCTCATCAAAATCAGCACATACTCGTTTGGGTATGTGCTGATTTTGTATGGACATCTCCCCCTAATCCCCTTATCTCAGAAAGGACCAAGGCAAGTACCAGCCCCTGCTAGAAAGCGCTGACGGTGAGAAAATTCACCTCAGCA
This sequence comes from uncultured bacterium, assembly GCA_963923025.1. GTDB lineage: Bacteria > Cyanobacteriota > Cyanobacteriia > Phormidesmidales > Phormidesmidaceae > CAWUKV01. The sequence continues at coordinate 106 of CAWUKV010000249.1, read as the reverse complement.
AGATGACACTACCGCATCCCTGCCCCGGTCGCTGCAGTGGCGTTGATGATCTATTACTCCGGCGGCCAAACAGGAGCGATAGAATAGGAAAAAGAGTACAGGAGAA
>CAWUKV010000248.1:0-7170 GCA_963923025.1 uncultured bacterium | reverse complement strand
GGCGGGGCGGGGCGGGCGCGGGCTGGGGGGGGGGGGGGGGGGGGGGGGGCTGTTCGTCGTCGGGCGGGGGCGGATCTTGGTAGAGAGATCGCGGCACAATCACCAGCTCCACGGCGCGACGCAAATCGTCTGCATTGACGCTGGTGCGACCATCCAGCGCCGCACTGGCTTTTGCCACTCGCACGGCAAACAGCTCGGCCCGATGGCCCTCTACCCCGCCCCGTAGCGCCTCGGTCACCAAATACTGAATCTGGTCTGAGGTAATCTGCACATCCTTCAGCCACTCGCGGGCCAGGATGATTTGGGTGCGCAGGTTTTCGATCTCTTCGGCGAAGCTATCGAGAAATCCCGTGGGGTCATTGGCATAGTTGGTTGCCTGCTCTACCGCTATTACCCGGTCGTCAAGGGCTAAGGGCGTATCGGCAGAAAGCGCGATCGCAATCCTATCCAACAAATGATCGCGCAGCGGCCCCTCCTCGGGGTTGTAGGTGGCAATGAGTAGCGGCTGGCAGGGGTGCTGAAAGCTGATGCCCTCACGCTCAATCGGGTTGCGCCCCTCCGTCAGACTCGACAGCATCAGGTTGCTAATCTGGTCGTCCAGCAGATTGATTTCGTCAACATACATGACGCCCCGATGCGCCTCGGCCAGCAGCCCGGGTTGAAACACCGTCTCCCCCGACTGGATAGATTTGGCCACATCCACCGAGCCCAGCAGCCGGTCTTCTGTCACGCCCAGCGGCACCTGCACAAACGGCGCTGGAATCACCTGAGTGGGCAGCTCTGAAACATCTAGCACACCGCCTTCAGCGGAGATCTTGTCGGCAAACCGAGCCACCGTTTCGTCGTCCCAGTTCTCGGGCTGGGTAGGGTTGCAGTTGCAGCAGGTGCCTTCGATTACCTCGATGGGTGGCAGCAGCTGGTGCAGTGCCCGTGCCAGTACCGACTTTGCCGTGCCGCGCCGTCCGGCAATCACCACACCGCCCAGACCCGGATCGACCGCTGCCAAGAGCAGCGCTAGTTTAATTGCGTCCTGACCGACAACGGCCATCAAGGGAAAAACAGTAGGCGTTTCAACGAGCGCGGGCATTTATTCCATCAACAAAAAGTATCCCTTCAGAATATCACTGCGCTCCAGGGTTGTTGTGTTGATTCCGGCTAAGACGGCTCGCTTTCATCAGACGCACGAATAGATACGGGCAACAAACCGCCAAACCGGGCGTGACTTTGCTACCATTTGAGGTGCTTCACCGGCTGAGGGATGCATGCAAAACGGTATCCCTGACTGCATTTCAGTCCGTCAGCCCAAGCATCTACCCATCGCCACTCATCGCCATGACTCAAGCTGTGACTCGCACCGCCGCCGTCTGCAAGCTGCTCTCCTACAAGGGGCAGTACACGCCGTGCCACATCACCGTCCCAGACATGGACGAAAAACAGGCTGGCATTGATATCGACGGTCGCTACTTTAGTTTGTTCAAACGGTTTGACGCCGCTGAAAAAGTCCTTGATGTAGCTGCTCGGCTGGCTAAGAGAGGCGAAGATATTGCCATTACCCGCAGTTCTCAGGGCTATACAACGTGGATCCACGAGGCGGACGCCACGCTAGTCAAACACAACGTCAGCAGCAAGTCTATTCAGCTGCCGACCTTTGGCCCAGCGCCCTGTTACGTCATTGTTGGCATGAAAAGCTACCGCCCCTGCTATATCAAGGTGCCTGACCTGATGCAGCCGATGGTTGCCATCTACTATGCAAGGCGGTTTTACAGCGTCTACCGGCGAGGGCTGGCCGCAGCGGACGCCATTGAGATTGCCAAAAAGCTGGTGGGGCGTGGCGATGAAGTTGCGATCGCGCCAACCCGCAACGGTCGTGCCGTCTGTGTTTGGGAACCGGAAGCGGTGCCATTTAACCCCCAAAACAACTAGCAGCACGACAGGATGCCCGCCGTGCTGCTGAATAAACGTTTTGCTAGAAGCTATTACCGTCCCGGCAGAATGGGCTGTTCCACCGCCTCACGGAACCGAGCCACATCCTCGCCATAGTCAATGGGCAGCACCGACACCACGTTCTCGTGGGGTCGAGGAATGATCACCCAGGTTTCTAACACACCCCCGGGAGAGTTTTCTGCGGCCTCGACCCCCGCTGCCATTGCTGCCTTCACCTCAGACACATCACCGCGAATATTGATGCAGAATCGGGCACTGCCCGCCCGGATATAGTTCACCAGCGTAACTCGACCGGCCTTGACCATCGCATCAGCGGCAGCCAGCACAGGAGGAAATCCTTTAGTTTCGAGCGATCCGACAGCCTGTGGCATCAACGTTCTCCTAAACAGAATGAGGTGGGTAAAGGTGTGTAATGAATGTGCGTTTCCAGGCGGCTAGGGCGAAACCCTGAAAGGCTCAGCCGCATCGGTGAAGTGTAGGGGTAGCACCGATTCTACGTTCTCGGTGAGGTGGGGCACGATGTAATGCGATGTGGCACCGCCATTGCAAGGGCACTCGTTGGCTGCGGCCAGTCCAGCCTCCATTGACCGCTTGACTTCGCCGTTTTGCCCGCGAATAACCACAAACTGGTGGCCGCTATCAGCCTGATTAATACCCAGCAGCGTTACACGTCCTGCCTTGACCATCGCATCCGCTGCCGCCAGCGACGCTGGATATCCGTGTGTTTCAATGACGCCCACGGCCATTGGCATAGCCAAACCCTCTAACACGCTGCCTACCAACTATACAGAGTCGCCGGGACAAAACTCAAAGGGGTTACTCCGGATTCCGCACAGTGTAAAAGGCGAAAACAAATTGCAAACGTTCGTATTCTTCGAGATCTACTGAGTGACCGGCTACACCTTGATGGCGCTAGGTTCGTTGACGGCGGCGATGATGCGATCGCACCCCGACTCCGGATAGGCCCAGCCGCAGTAGCACTCCTTGGGGTTACCCCAGCACAGTCCCAGGTACAGCTCCGTCCGTGTGGCGCTGACCTCAGCCCATTCTGCCCGATCAATACTGTCTTGAACCTGCGTCAGCGTCAGTCGCTCTGGCGTATGTCCGGCCCGCCACAGTTTCATGCTGCTGATTTGCGATCGCCAAAAGTTCAACACCGCTGCTTTCGCTGACATCAGCGCCACCTTGTCGTCCTTGGTCGCGGTCAGCTGTGGATGAATTTCTGGAAAGCGAATTGCTTCCCCTTTGAACCGGCACTCGTGCCAGGTCAGCCCCGAGACGTTGTGCTCTCGCTGGTATTGGTGAATTTGTTCGCGAAAGTCCTGAAAGGCAAAGACCTGGCTGAGCTTTTGACTGCCCAACGCCTTAGAAATAACTGGATTATCAATGCGGTGGTCCGCCTGGAGCAACACCCGCTCTCCGCGCCAGGTGGCCTTGAGTTCCTGATCGAGAATGTCTAGCAGTTGCGCTGTGGTGTAGGCCATGCTGAGACGGGCTGAGTTTCCCTGTCTAAACCACGCCCAAGTTAGAAACTTACAGCTTTCCCCACCGGAAAAACTTCAGTTCTGGGCGTGGCCAATGTTTCCTCCCCCAATTCTATCAGGGGTTTTTGGTGGGTGCTGGGGCACTTGTCAATAGGTACCCAACTGTTGGGTCAAGAGTGCGTAGAACGCTGGCGTGTCAACCGTATCAACGACGTGCATAGTGCCGCCGTCAGGGTGCCACCAGTCCACCACTGTGCGGCCCTGACTCTGCCCCTGGCATACCTCAACCGAAACAGGCACCTGCCGCCGGGTAAACAGCGTCGGTCGCATCAGGTAAGCCACCACACAGGGGTCATGTAGCGGGCTCCCCGGCATGCCATATCGCTCAGCATCCGCCTGACCGTAGTGGGACAGCAGGTCCGCTGCTGCCTCGGCGACTGGACTACCCAAGCTGCGAATCGATTGCAGTCGTTCAGCGGTGGTCAGTACCTGATGGGTCGTATCCAGCGTGATCAGCGTTGTGGGTAGGCCTGCTGAAAATACGACCTCAGCCGCGTGGGGGTCCACATAGATATTGAACTCCGCAGACGGGGTGACGTTGCCGTGGGTGACCGCCCCACCCATCGCCACAATTTCTTGAATGTTCTCGGCAATTTGGGGCCGCTGAATCAGGGCAAGGGCTACGTTTGTCAACGGTCCTAGCGTGGCTAGGGTTACGGGTTCTGAAGCGTTGGACAGCGTGTGAATCAGGTACTCAACCGCGTGTTGAGCCTGGGGCTGAGCGCTGGGTTCTGGTAATTCGGCCCCTTGCAGGCCCGTGGCACCGTGAACGTCTGTGGCCGTGTGCAGGGGTTTTAGAATGGGACGGGGACAGCCGGGGTAAATCGGCACGTCGCGGCGACCAGCCAGCTCACAAATCTTGAGGGCGTTAGCGGTGGTGTAGGAGAGGGGGACGTTCCCGGCGACGGTAGTGATTGCGAGAAGATTGAGCTGATCGGTAGAGAGCGCTAGGAGAAGTGCGATCGCATCGTCCACCCCCGGATCACAATCGATGATGATAGGCCGTGTCATCCGCTGCTCCATCAAATCTATGGGCATAAGCTAGCGTAGAATCACATCGCTGCTTCCCGTCACTACAATCTGTAACCCCCTCTATTTTTCCAGCATCTGCTTTTCAAGCTTAGCCTCCGCTTAGTTCGCCACCAGCGCCCCGTCCTATGTCCCCTGTTGTCAAATACCTGATTACCCTCATCTGCCTAGCTGTACTCACCGGCTGCGAGGGTAGCCGCCTGGGTGCCACCCTAGAACAAAACTTAGAAGCCGACCCGCAGCTGGCCGAGAGTACCCCAACCACCGAAGCGGATGAGCCCAGCAATGATGAGGCCGACGAACCCGCCCCTGAACCTGGACAGGACGATTTTGTCGGTCTGGCGTCAAACGGTACCGCAGACACCTCAGATGATGAGCCAGCAGCGTCAGGGGACTATCCCGACCTAGGCGAGGCTCCCGAGGAGCTACAGCCCTATTTAGAAGATCTCAGTGCCCTGAAATTACTGACTGTACGATCAGCCCCAGCTGCTGATGCATCCGCCAGCACGACTCAAACTCGCCCTGCCGAAGCCGACACCACAGACGGTCGATTTCGCCCCAACCAAACGGCGACTCGTCGGGAGTTTGCCCGTTGGCTGTTTACTGCCAATAACAGATTTTACGCAGACGAGCGTGACAAGAAGGTGCGGGCCGGGGTCGGCAGTACGGCTCCCGTGTTCAAAGATGTGGCCCCCTCGGATCCAGATTTTGCCGCCATTCAGGGGCTGGCAGAGGCGGGCATCATCCCCAGTGCGCTGTCGGGGAATGCAACGGCGGTCAACTTCCGCCCCGACGCTCCGCTGACCCGTAGCGACCTCATTCTGTGGAAGATCCCGTTAGATACGCGCACAACCCTTCCCAATGCCACCGTTGAGGCCGTTGAGGAAGCCTGGGGCTTTCAGGATGCTGCCAAAATTCCTGCCCTCTCGCTGCGGGCGGTGCTGGCAGATTATCAGCTGGGGGACTTTGCTAACCTGCGACGAGCGCTAGGCTACACTACCCTGTTTCAGCCCGAACGCGGCGTCACCCGTGCGGAGGCCGCATCAGTGCTGTGGCGGTTTGGCTCAGTAACCGAAGGCATTACAGCTGAGGAGTTGTTGTCAGGAGCTGAGGCGTCCGATACGGCTGAGGAGACGGGCGATGAGGAGATGGGCGATGAGGCGGCTGGCGAACAATGACGGAATGGAATAACGATAAATTCTTTGCATTAATTGAAGATCTTGTTCTGTGCCACTCTCCGAGTGGAGTTGAGGGTGAGGTTAACGCCTACTTAGAACAGTATTTTACTGAGAGAGGCATCGAGTATTGGCAGGACGAAGCCGACAACCTGATCGTTAAGATTACGGGAGAAATGTCGGAAAATGCGATCGCAATTACCGCGCACAAAGATGAGATTGGCGGCATCGTCAAAGGCATTCAGCCCAACGGGCGTTTGCAGGTACGCAAGCTAGGCGGAGCCTTCCCTTGGGTCTACGGTGAAGGGGTGGTGGACCTGCTGGGCGATCGCGAAACCCTCAGCGGCATTCTCAGCTTTGGGTCGCGCCATGTCTCCCATGAGTCTTCTCATAAAATGCAGCAGGAAGGTAAAGCTGTCCGCTGGGAAGATGCCTGGGTCGAAACTAAGCTAGACCGCTACGAGCTAGAAGATGCCGGTATTCGCCCCGGTACGCGAGTAGTGATTGGCAAACACCGAAAACGTCCCTTGCGTATGGGGGACCACATTGCCAGCTACACGCTGGATAATAAGGCATCTCTTGCCATTCTGTTGGCACTGGCCGAACAGATTGAGTCTCCCCCTGTTGATGTGTACTTAGTAGCGTCGGCTAAAGAAGAGGTTGGGGCGATTGGAGCCTTGTTCTTTAGTCAGCAGCACACCATTACCCGTCTAGTTGCACTAGAGATATTCCCCCTGGCTCGGGAGTATCCCATCGTTGATGGTCCTCGCCCTGTACTGCTAACCAAAGACGGTTACGGCGTCTACGACGAAGGCCTGAACGCTGAACTACGGCAGTCAGCACGGACCGCTAAAGTCTCTATCCAAGAGGCGATGATTGACGGCTTTGGCAGTGACGGGTCCATTGCCATGAAGTTTGGGCACGTCCCTAAAGCTGCCTGTCTGAGCTTTCCAACCGAGAATACGCATGGGTACGAGATTGCTCATTTGGGCGCAATCTCCAACTGCCTTAAGATTCTTACTCAGTGGATCAAAGACAGCAAATCCTAGCGAGATAGTCAGACCCTGATTAAGATCTGGAGGACGTCGCATTGAACCGCAGCTACTATGGCTACTCTCCCCCGGTCCTATACGCCCATGCTGATGGAGTCGCTTCAGTGGGCCTTTGATCCGCTGGGCTATGCCGATTCGCGCTTTCGCATCATGGGCGATGTCTTTGGCACTAACCTGCCGCCTGCACCGGCAGGGCAGACGTTGGTGTTTCTCAACCACCCTGATGCCGTTCAGTTTTTGCTAACCCAAGACGGTGGCGATGTGTTTAGCGCACCGGGAGAGGTAAACGCGTTAGGAAAAGCTTTCTTTGGCGAGCACTCCGTTCTGATGCAGAGTGGTCAAGTTCACCGTCGTCGCCGTAAGCTGCTGATGCCGCCCTTCCATGGTGAGCGCATGAAGGCCTATGGCGACCTAATCTGTCAGATT
>CAWUKV010000247.1:0-7221 GCA_963923025.1 uncultured bacterium | reverse complement strand
AAACATTGTCCCCATTGGCATCCTGTGGATTTTCCCAGTCTGGGGCATCAATAAAAGAGAGCTGTCCGGTAACCGAGTCGAGTTCGAAGCGGTCTTGATCTGCACCATCGTTGATGAAATAGACAACGTTGTCGTCTCCCAGGTTTACCTCTAGATCGGTCACCATCAGCTGACCTTCGTCAACGGTCACCGCCGCAGTGTCGCCGCCACCGTCGCTAGTGATAGCAACAGCAGGTGGCCCCTCATTGGCCTGATCGAGGACGCGGATGGTGTAACCATCATCATCAAAGGCCCCTTGGGCATCGGTAACCCGAATGCGAATGCTGTAGATATTGTTGCGGTTACTATCTTCAGGTGCTTCAAAGTCTGGGGCCGCTTTGAAGCTCAGCACCCCACTAACGCTGTCAATCTCAAACCGGTCGGCGTCGTTGCCGCCGGTAATGCTGTAGGTGAGCCCATCCCCTTCACGGCTACGGTCATCGACGGTGCTGAAGTCAAAAACAAAATTGGTATTTTCTTGAACGAAGAAGCGTCGACCAGCACCAGGAATGAGCTGAGGGCGTCGGTTAACGGGTTCGCTACGATTGAGCACGCGGATGGTGTAACCATCGTCGTCGAACGCGCCCTGGGCATCGGTGACGCGCACTCGAACGCTGTAAATGTTGTTGCGATTGCTGTCTTGGGGTCTTTCAAAATCTGGCGCAGTTTTGAAGCGCAGCACGCCTGTCGTTGCATCAATTTCGAACAGGTCTGCATCGTTACCGCCAGTCATGCTGTAGGTTAGCCCATCGCCTTCTCGGCTGCGATCATCAACAGTTCTAAAATCAAAAACAAATGATGTGTTTTCAAAGATAGTGAACCGAGTCAGCGCACCGGGAATGAGTCTGGGGCGACGATTAGCCATTTGCGTTTTCCTGTCAGAACAGCCTGTCAGAACAGATAGAAGGCATGATGGTTATGTGCGTGGAACGGTGCCCATGCAGTCACGAACTTGTTGCTATCTTTATCTGCACTCGACGGGTGGCCCCTCTGGCAAATAGCGATCGCCCTCAACCATCGAGCACTGCCAGAGTGCGACTGTCTTGCTTACCTTGCCTAACTTGAACTGACGATGCCATAGCGTCCTACGCCAAGCAGCATCGCCATACTCGGTGTCCTAGCCTACAGGGCGCGGACTATCGATTAGTTTTCAGACGGTAGACTTGCGATCGCACGTATTACAGGGTCGATCTTTCTCGATCACGCTAGCAGCAGCTTTAAAGCGGGCTACAGTGAGTGAGGCCTTTAGTGTTACTCGCCACCGTTATGTGCCGACTGCTTGGCTACCTTGGGTCACCCATCCCCCTCGAAAAACTGATCTTAGAACCTGACCACGCCCTGATAGTGCAGAGCTACAAACCCCGAGAATTAGAAGGGGCGCTGCTCAACGCTGACGGCTTCGGGTTGGGCTGGTATAACACTGCTGCTGCGCGCAAAAACGAGCCGCCCTACATCTACCGCAACATTTTGCCCATCTGGAACGACACCAACCTGCCCGAACTCTGCCGCTACGTCCGAGCCGCATCCATGCTGGCCTACATTCGCAGCGCCACACCCGGGCAGCCGGTGGACTTTAACAACTGCCAGCCGTTTCGCTTTCAAAACCTGCTGGGGGTTCACAACGGATTTATTGAAAACTTTCGCCAGACGCTGTATCGACCGCTGCGCGATCGCATCTGCGACACCGCCTACCAAAACATCCAGGGCACCACCGACTCGGAACATATCTTTGGCCTGCTGATTCATCAGCTTGAGACCCAGCCAGGGATTGACCTGGCTGAAGCGGTGGACCAAACCGTATCGATTGTTAGCACCATGGCCCAGGCCCACGGCACCCGTGCCATGATTGCCCTGCTGGTCAGCACCGGCACCCGCATTGTGGCCGCCCTGCACGATACTCAGGGCAATCCCCCGTCCTTTTACTGGCTCCACAACGACTCGTCTTACCCCGACAGCGTTGTTTTTGCCTCCGAGGCGCTGAACCAGGCCAGCTGGCAGCCGTTCCCAGCCAATCACCTGATCAGCGTCACCGCCGATCTCTCGTCAGAACAACATGCCCTCTCCCTCAGCTAACCCGACGCTTGCTTCCCCCGATATCGCCACTCTGTCCGTCCCCCTCGATGTTTACGACCTTGCCAACCAGCGAGGAGCCCTGGTTCAGGCGCTGATGGCCTGCCGCCAGGGGACGTTAGCCCAGGTGGCCGGACTGACGCCCACGGTGCTGACCCAGCAGGCCCATCCAGACTTTAGCCCGGTGGGCTGGCATCTGGGCCACATCGCCTTTACCGAGTCGCTGTGGATTTTGGAACACCTAGATCGTCAGCTGGGGCCGTTCCCACAGTGGCGCAAGCTGTTTGCTGCGGACGGGCTGCCCAAGGCCCAGCGACAGCAGCTGCCCCTATGGGATGAGCTGATGGACTATCTGGCGGTGGTGCGCGATCGCACCCTCGCCTACCTTGACACCGTCCCGGCCGATATCTTGCACACGCAATTGCGCCTGTGGTCCTGGCTGATTCAGCACGAGAGCCAGCACGCCGAAACGATGACGCTGATTCTGGCGCTGCACCAGCGGCAGGGGCGACTGACTCCCTTACGTACACCACCCGCCCAGCCCGGTAGCATACGCCCCAACCAAATGGTTGAAGTGCCCGCTGGAGGGTTTGCCATGGGATATGACGGCATCGACGCGATCGACAACGAGCGGCCCCAGCAACGGGTCCACCTCGACACCTACTGGATTGACGACACGCCCGTCACCTGTGGCCAGTATCAAGCCTTTATCGAGGCAGGTGGCTACCAAGACGCCCAGTGGTGGAGCCCTGCCGGGTGGCAGTGGTGCCAGCAGGCTCAGGTGCGGCAGCCGCTGTACTGGCGGCCTGAAACGCCCAACCATCCGGTCTCTGGCGTTAGTGGCTACGAGGCCGAAGCCTACGCCCGGTTTGTGGGCAAACGCCTGCCCACCGAGGCCGAGTGGGAAAAGGCCGCTAGCTGGCAGCCCTCAACGGGGCACACCCAGCGCTACCCGTGGGGGCAATCACCGCCCGACCTAGACCGTTGCAACTACAACCACGCCGTTGGACACACCACCGAGGTAGCGCAGCAGCCAACCCTCCGCAGTCCCGTCGGCTGCTACGATCTGCTGGGCAACGTTTGGGAATGGACCGCCAGTCGATTCCAGGGCTACTCCGGCTTCTCGGCTTACCCCTATCGCGGCTATTCTCAAGCCTATTTTGATGACTCGCACTGGGTGCTCAAGGGCGGCAGTTGGGCCACGCGCCCCTGGGCACTGCGCAACAGCTTTCGAAACTGGTATCAGCCCCATGTGAGAGAGTTGTTTATGGGGTTTCGCTGTGTGAAAGACAGTCCGTAGCCGCCAAACCAAAGCATAGCCAGACATCAGACATCGACGAAGCCGTGAATAGAGTACAGACAACACCAGACTGGCAGCGCATCCTCAGCACTGCCGAAGCCGTTACCGCTCGGGTAGGGGCCCAACTGCTGAAAGATTTTGGCAGTGCCACTGCCGAGGAAAAGGACGACGGTAGCCTGGTCACCCAGTCCGACAAGTGGGCCGATGGGGAACTACGGCGGCTGTTGCAAAAAGAATTTCCCGAACACGGTGTACTCAGCGAAGAAGGCACCCACGTGTTTCCCGAGCAGGACTGGTGCTGGATTATTGACCCAATTGACGGCACCACTAACTTCACCCGAGGGGTACCGCTGTGGGGCGTATCACTGGGGCTGCTGTACAGGGGAACGCCGGTCTTCGGGCATGTGTACATTCCCCCGTTAGACCAGCGCTTTCACGGGTATTGGCTGATGGATAGCGGCCTGGAAGGGCCCACTGGCGCGTTTCTCGATGGTGAATCGATTCACACCTCTAAGGCCGCCCCGACAGGCACCCAGTTCTTTAGCCTTTGTGCCCGCAGCACGGCGGTCTTGCACAGGCCGTTCCCCTGCAAAATTCGGATGCTGGGCGTGGCCACCTACAACCTGCTGACGGTTGGGGCTGGCATTAGCCTGGGGGCGGTCGAAGCCACGCCGAAGATTTGGGACATTGCCGCCGTATGGGCCATCACCCAGGCCGCTGGGGCCGACTGGACACCGCTGAAGGGAGAGATTTTCCCGCTCCAGGTGGGGCAGGATTATGGCTCCAAACCGTTTCCTACCCTGCTGAGCAGTTGCTCTGAGCTGACGGAGCAGTTTCGCCCTCTGGTGGCGGTTGTCGTAAAATAAAGTAACTCAGATGAGGCTATTCGATGGTCACGGTTAGGTCGTAGGCGGCGTTGCCGCGAGTGCCGCTGACAATCACCTTGTAGGTCCCCGTCTCCGGCAGAATAAACTCGGCGGCAAATGGGTCTTCGCGTTCCATGACGATGCCGCTGGGGCTAACCACATCAAACCCAGCGTTGTCTTCCAGCGCAGTAATATATAGGCCCATCCGCTGACCGCCTTGGGCACCTAGGGTGTACACCAATGCTTCACCCCGAACAACGGCATCGCTGACGGTGGTGCCATACTCACCAGGGGCGAACTGAAGGCTCGCCGTCCGGACGTTGCTGTAGCCTGACGTAATATCTTGCGCATCTTGGCCGACGGTATTTTGAAAGGCGGTATCCACGGTGGCACAGTCAGCCGACTGTAATGTTTTACCCTCGGTGCGCAGTTCAGCGGTGCTCACCCCCCAGGTTTCTTGACGGGTCTGACGGTCGTATTCAATCCAGGTGGTGACGTCGAGATTTAAGTTACTGCCCGTGATCGTGCCGTTGAGGTTCTGGCGATAGCTGGTGTAGTAGGCGTTGGCCTCATCGGCGATGGTGCCCTGGAAGTTGCCGGTCACCTGCTGATTGGCATCTACCGTGAGACGAGCATTGAGGGTATTGGTCGCGTCTTCGCCGAAGTAGCAGTAGCGGCCAGGGGCAAGCGTTGGCGGTGTTGGGGTCGAAGGGGAGGAGACATCGGCGCTGCCTGAGCTGTCTTTAGTAGGGGGATTCGCAGGGGTGGGGGCCGAGCCCAACTCAGTGTCTTTATCGTCGGTGGCCGCGTCGGGCGCCGCGTCGGTCACGTCAGCGGTGGAGACCGCAGGGACTGTATCTACAGGGGCAGCGGTCTGTGAGTTGGTGGTGCAGCTGACGAGACCTGCTGTGAGGAGAAGTGCGATCGCACGAGTTGAAAGCGTCATAGTGATGTCCTTTTGGGTGCTGTGATGAACTTCCCCAGTCCCTATCAACATTCCCCATAGCCAGTTGAAGAAGTGGACAGTCCCCCAGACAGTGCCGTGCGGGCTATGGCAGTCGCCAGCTCCGTTAGGACAAGGCTGCTCTGAATCTTTTTGGGGCCATTTCGTTGTACGCCAAAGGGGATCACCCTACTCGGTGTCCTACCGTAAATGGCGATGGCTATACATACATCAGCCTGAGCACTGAGCCTCCGGATAGCGACGGTTTTCCCTGGGTACCGCGCGGGCCGCGACGGGTAACCCGGCTCACCCTTTTCGCCGGGTGCTATACAATCTGGTGAGACCTTTATCCAATTTTCCTAATGGCGCTTAACGTTGGCGACCCGGCCCCCGATTTTAGCCTGCCCAATGCTGAAGGGAAGGTCTATAGCCTTGCAGATCTTCAAGGCCAGCGCATTGTGCTGTACTTCTACCCCCGCGACAATACGCCGGGCTGTACGAAAGAAGCCTGCGCATTTCGCGACCACTACGACCAATATCAGGCCGCAGGCGCAGTGGTGCTGGGCGTCAGCACCGACAATGCTAAATCCCATACTCGATTTGCCGAGAAACATAATTTACCGTTCCCCCTTCTCATCGATGAAGAGGGTAAAGTAGCCGAAGCGTACGGCAGCTATGGGCTTAAAAAAATGTACGGCAAAGAGTACATGGGCATTACCCGTAGCACCTATGTGATTGGTCCAGACGGCAAGCTAGAAAAGATCTATCTAAAAGTGAAGCCCGCCGAGCATCCTGTCGAAGTTCTTACGGACATCCAAGGTTTGTCTGCCTAAAATTATTCTATGGCGCAACTTTTTCGGCCCGTTCGTACCCTGTTAGGCCTGTTACTGCAACGTCCTATTCTGGGCACCAGCATCATTCCTGTGATGCCGGATGGAAAGATTGTGCTCATTCGCCGCCGCGACACCGGTAAGTGGGGATTACCCGGCGGCATTGTAGACTGGGGCGAGGACATTCCCCAGGCAGCCACACGAGAATTAATTGAAGAAACGGGGCTAGAGATGCTCAAGGTCGAGCGCTTGGTCGGCATCTATTCCGATACCGAACGCGACCCCCGCTTTCACTCCGTCTGTGTGGCCCTAGCCGCTCAGGTTGACGGCAGTTTCACAATCCGCGACGTAGCCGAGGTCCTGGCAGTAAAAGCCTTTGACGTTCAAGACATTCCCCACGGAGACCTGGCCCACGACCATGACCAACAGCTACAGGACTACCTCAAGGGAGCCACTGTTTTGGCCTAGGCGCAATGCCCTACCGCTAAGGAATCTGCGACGCAAGCTGCCGCAGGGTCTGGTGTTTTGGCAAGAAGTGGGGCGCGGTCAGCCGGTTCTGTTTCTCCACGGCACCTGGAGCGATAGCGGCCAATGGCAGCCGCTGTTGCAGCAGTTGGGGCAGCAGTATCACTGTCTGGCGGTTGACCTGCTGGGCTGCGGTGAGTCCAGTCGGCTGAAGCCGTCGGAGTATTCCATTACGCTCCAGGTGCAGGCCCTGGCAGACCTACTGGCCGCCCTGCGCATTGGGCCAGTGTATATCGTCGCTGAATCACTAGGGGCCTGGGTTGCCGCCCGGTTTGCGCTGCACCATACCGACCAAGTGCGCGGGCTGGTGCTCATGGCCCCAGAAGGGGTCGCTCTCCCCGGCCCCGACCGTTGGCGCACCTACCGGCGGGTCCTCAATCCGCTTATGGGGCTGTGGCTATGGCTGTCTTACCCGGTGGCCAGAGTGATGGGTCGAGAGCGGGGATGGCTCAAAACACGACACCTACGACGGCAGCTGCGACGGCATCAGGCGGCCTGCAAGCTCCTGTTTAATCGTAAAAAAGGCGCGATCGCAGCCGAACAACTCCCAACCGAAGCACAGCTTCAGGCTCCCGTCCTGCTGATTCAGGGATCATCTGCCAGCGTCGAAACCCAGGCCCTCAATCAGTCCTACTGGGGAGTGGCCAC
>CAWUKV010000246.1:0-7267 GCA_963923025.1 uncultured bacterium | reverse complement strand
CCGAAAACCCTCTTCAATATCTGCCAGCATTTTTCAGCAACAGTCAGCAAATGCCGATCTCGATAGCGTGCACCGACCAATTGGCATCCTAACGGCAATCCATTCGTTGTGGAGCCTAGGGGAAGATTCAAAGCTGGCCCACCACATAGGGTCCATAGACCACAAAAGATTGGTGACCCTGTATTGTCTAACCCTGACGGTGCGGGTCCCGTCGTCGCCGGACTCAGTACAGCATCATATTGCGCAAAAATAGGTGTTAATAACTCACGGTAGCGATCGCGCCATTGGCAGGCCTGCTGATAGGCGTCATCAGAAATAGATTGCCCACGTTTCAACCAGCGTTCCAACAATGGAGAACATTGGTCGGCGTTGTCAGTTAATAAGACACCATGATTTTGATAAAGGCCGTAGGCACAAAGCGTTTGAACAATATGCCAAGCCTGATCAAACTCAGCTGGTAAGGACACCAAGCGAACAGTGATGTCAGCTTGTCTCAGTACTTCAACTGCTTGCATTAAGCGGGTTTGGATAATATCTTCTGCCTGTTCCCAATGAGGCATTTTGACCAGTCCTAGACGGATAGGTCGATTGCCATGGCTGATAGGGTTTTCAGCGAGAACCATCCGCTGCGAAAACTGACAATCGGGGTCCCGAAGATCGGGCTGAGCTAAAACAGAGAACAACCGCTGAATATCGTCTAGGCTACGGGCAAATAGACCGACATGATCCAGAATTTGAGAAACGGGCATCATGCCATAGCGAGAAATCAACCCAAAACTGGGCTTAAACCCAAACACCCCGCAGTAGGCTGCTGGCCGTAACACAGAACCCATGGTCTGTGAACCGATGGCTAAGGGCACCATCCCGTCTGCAACCGCTGCAGCTGATCCACTAGAGCTACCACCCGGCGTATGAGCACAATTGTGGGGATTCGTCGTTGGGCCAGCAGTGGCAGTTGCCAAAGCTGTAGTGACAGTCTTACCCAACACAATAGCGCCTGCAGCTTTTAGATACGAGACTACGGCTGCCTCATCATCTAAATATCGATTTTGGTAAACTTTCATCCCCCATTCGGTCGGCATGTCTAAGGTGGCGAAAATATCTTTGACCGCGATGGGTATACCTAATAGTGGGAAGTTCCCTAGACTTTGATATCTTTGCTGAATCAGCACCTGTTCCCACTTATCAGCCTGCTTTTGGGCACGGTCAATATCCAGATAGGTCCAAGCTTGAACCTGCGGTTCGCGACAGCTAATACGCTGCAGACAAGCCTGCAACAATTCGTTAATGCTAAACTCTCCGACTGCCAGACCGTCACGAAGACTCTGGACACTCAAATGATTGAGAGGGGATTGTGGGAATGTCATCTTTTTAATGTTTACAAAAAATGACCTACAGCAGCCTAAGGACTAGCAACGTTGCTTGATCGTAACGCAGGCCCCATTAATCAGGGTTTCAGCACCACAATATGGCCCTAACATGGCCCTAACAACGCGGGCAATACCCGATTACTTTCGATAATTGTATACACCAACACGGTTCCTTCCAAAAGAGGTCATTTATAGTCCTTTTAATCTCATACAAGAGTCTAAGCTTGGCGTGGTTTAGGCGTTAGGTTAAGGTGTTTCGGGCACTAGCGCAACATCCCTGAAGCCCTTTCTGGAACGGCATTGGCTTAGTTTCAATAGGTTAACTGTGGCAGTTAGGGCCTCGCTGGGCTTCTTGTTAGAAGTTCGTTGTCTCAGCGTTTTTTGCTATGCCTTCCACTCTTGTCCGTGGCAAATATGTTATTTGCAGGGCTATCAGCCGTACCGAGGTTGATATTATTGAGGACGGTGCTGTTTTTGTGGAAAACGGCACCATTGTAGAGATTGGCAGTTATCAAGACTTATCGGCTAAATATCAGCCCGATAATGAGCTGGGATCGGCGCATCATGTGGTGATGCCAGGGTTTGTCAACAGCCATCATCATGTAGGCTTAACTCCTTTCCAGCTCGGGTCACTGGACTATCCGTTGGAGCTTTGGTTTGCCAGTCGCTTATCTGCTAGGCAGGTCGATTTTTATCTGGATACGCTCTACTCTGCCTTTGAAATGGTGGAGTCAGGGATCACAACAGTCCAGCATATTCATGGTTGGTTACCCGGCCCCGCAACGCTATGGCCTGAGATTACCGACAAGGTGCTCAAGGCCTATGAAGACATCGGTATGCGGGCATCCTACTGTTTTGGGGTACGCACGCAAAACCATTTTGTCTATGAATCTAACGACGAGTTTGTTGCCAAGTTGCCGCCCAGTATTGCGTCAGACATGGAGGCTATTCTCAAGCCCCATGAGGTACCTCTAGAAGATTTTCTTTGGTTCTTTGAAACCCTCTGGAAGAAGTGGGAAGGGGCTGCCAATGACCGGATTCGCCTGCAGCTAGCTCCCGCGAATCTGCACTGGTGTGATGACGATGGCATTGTCACCCAGACAGAGTATGCGCATAAATACGGCGTTGGCATGCACATGCACTTACTGGAGACGCCTTACCAGATGGAATATGCCCATCGCCGTACGGGGACGTCTGCCGTCAAACATCTGCATAAACTAGGTGCGCTGGGCCCCCACCTTACCCTAGGGCACGGTGTGTGGCTAACAGAAGAAGATATTGAACTCATTGCCGAAACCGGGACAATGATTTGTCACAACGCAAGCTCTAATCTTCGCCTGCAAAGTGGTGTGGCTCCTCTAAATCACTATGCTCAGAAAGGGGTGAGCGTGGGTATGGGATTGGATGAGGCGGGCATCAATGATGATCGTGACATGCTGCAGGAGATGCGGCTGGTCCTAAAACTGCATCGAGTCCCGGGTATGGATTCTCTGGTGCCCGCCGCCGCTCAAGTCTTTCAGATGGCAACAGAAAACGGGGCTAAAACCACCCGTTTTGCCAGTGACGTGGGTGTGCTGGAGGTCGGCAAGGCCGCCGATTTGGTCGTCATGGATTGGGAGCATCTAGCGTACCCCTATCTCGATGCCACGATTCCTGTTTTGGAAGCAGTGATCCAGCGGAGCCGCACCCATGGCATTGATGCCGTCATGGTGGCAGGTGAGGTGATTTTAGAAAATGGCCAGTTCACCCGAGTGGACAAAGACGCACTACTCCAGGAATTGGCCGAATCGCTTAAGGTGCCGCTAACACCTGATGAAAAACGTCGTCGAGAGTTGGCTCGTGAGGTCTTTCCCTACGTGAAAAAAATCTACGACGGCTGGTTTAGGCCAGATGCCTATGAGTCTTTCTACTGCACAAGCTGCCAGCGTTACCATGCGCCCTAGGTCAATGTCCCGTTGTTCTTGTCTTGCCTGATCCATCCACTACACAAACGCATTCATTATTCCAAGGAGATTTCAATGTTTAACTCTCGTTCGAGCCGACGCCGTTTTCTGGGTATGGGACTAGGGGCTGCACTCACCCCGTCTTTACTCTCTGTTTTGAGTAGCTGCGCACCAGGTAAAAATTCAGCCTCTTCTAGCGGTTGGGATGGCCGGGAGATTAAGTTTGCCCATGGGGCCGGACTTTGCAATATGCCGCTGTTCTACTCTGCCGAGAAAGAACTGTTTGCGAAGTATGGCTTTAAGGGAACTGCCGCACTAACGCCCATGCCGGCTGACGTGGCCGTCCAGTTAGCAACCGGACAAGTGGAAATGGCGGTGATTCCATTTACCAATGCGATCGCAGCTTACACTCAGGGGGCTTCTTTCCAGGTGGTTGCCGGTAGTGGGGTTGAAGGTCTGATTATTGTGGCAAAGCCAGAGATTAAGACCTTTGCCGACCTGAAAGGGAAAAAGGTTGCCACCTTCCAGGCTGATACGCTCGATGTCATCGTCTACGACTACCTGAAAAAAGAAGGATTGAGTTACGACGATGTCGAAATGGTTTATTTGGGTGATTCAACCGAGCTGCTCAATGCCTATGTGGCAGGCCAGGTGGACGCTGTGAGCCATATCGAACCCTATGCCACCAAGGCCAAAACCGAAACCAATGGTAATATCCTCGGCAACGGTGTTGATATCTACGGCAGTGGCTACCCCGACTGTGTCTTGGCGGTGCGTAACGAGATTATTGAAAGCGAACCCGAGATGGTGAAGGACGTGATTCGGGTGTTCTTCGAAGCCCAGTACGAAATTGAAAACGATTTTGAAGGCGCAGCGGCAGCGACCATTGACAAGTACTACAAGACTGACATGGAAAGCCTACTCGCCTCTGCTCAAGCCCAACCCCCCGGCGTTGATGTCCGAGATAAGCGTGACTTTATGTATGAACGGGCGGAAAGCATGAAGGAGTTGAACTACATCAACACTGACTTGGATGATAACTTTGTCAACTTCTCACTGTTAGAGGAGGTCATTGCAGAGAGTCCTGAACTGTGGGAGCGAGTGAAAATCAAGGTAACAGCCTAAATTCGTCAAGGCAGAGGGGTGCCTTTCTGCCCCTCTGTTCACCCGAGAGCCGTACTTTGAACGCTTTACTTTATGGCAAAACTTACCTCCCCTATTTCTGAAAAGATGCAGTCAAAGTCGTCGATTAGCCATAGAAAAGCTGGGGCTAAATCAGCCCGCAAACGCTGGTGGCAGTCAGCCGCGACGTCAGCTATGTGGTGGTTTCTTTCTTTGGCAATCTTTATTGGAATTTGGGAGTTATTAACGGCTTTGGGTTGGGTTAACACGCTGATTTTGCCGCCACCTCACCAGTTTATTGCTGAGATTGGCAATCAGGAACAGTTTTTAGCACCCCAAATTGGGGTGGAACGGACGGGCGGAAATTTTGTGCTGCTAACGGCCATTGTGGCCACCTTGAAGCGTGTCATTTCCGGGTTGATTCTGGGGTTTATTGCCGCGATTACCGTGGGTGGTCTGGCCTGCTATTTTGACCTGTTTGGCAAGCTAACCCTGCCTGTGATTACGCTGTTGGCTCCCATTGCGCCGATAGCTTGGATTCCCTTTGCCATTATGGCCTTTGGCATTGGCGACGGGGCTGCCATTTTTGTGGTGTTTATTGGCATATTCTTTCTGCTGACCCTAGCCACGGTGAATGCGGTCAATAACGTTAACCAGCTCTACATCAACACAGCTCGCGTGCTGGGGGCTAGCCGACGGCAGGTGATGTTTAAGGTGATTTTGCCTGCGGTTATTCCTGACTTGTTTTTTATTTTGCGGATTAACTTCTTTGCAGCCTGGATGGCGGTGCTGGCGGCCGAGATGGTCGGGGTCAATACCGGCTTGGGGGCCATTGTCATGGTGGGTCGTCAGATGTTTAACGCCAAGCTGATGTTTTTAGGGATGGCGGTGATTGGCATTGTCGGATATTTGCTCGATGTTGGGTTTCGACAGTTGCAAAACCGGGTGCTGTGGTGGAAAGGATCGGCTCAGATTTAGGGTAAGAAGATGAGTGAAATCGTTTGCGATCACATCAGCAAAATCTGGAATCCTGACACCGTTGAGGCCAATCTAGCCATCGACGATATTAGTTTCTCTGTCTCACCGGGAGAATTTTTAGTCATTATTGGGCCTAGTGGTTGTGGCAAAAGTACGCTGCTCAGCATGATCGCTGGATTAGAACAACCCACAAGCGGTACCCTACGCTTTCGGAGCGAACCCATTCAAGGGCCGTCCACCCATCGTTCGATGATTTTCCAGCAGGCATCGTTGTTTCCCTGGCTATCGGTGATTGAGAATGTGTCTTTCGGCTTAAACCTGCAGGGCGTGGGCAAGCGTGAGCGCCACCAGCGAGCCAAGCAATACCTCCAACAGGTGGGGTTGCTTAAGGCTGCCGACCGTTATCCCCACCAACTCTCGGGTGGCATGCAGCAACGTGCCTGTATTGCCCGAGCTTTATGTTTAGGCAGCGATGTGTTGCTGATGGATGAGCCCTTTGCCGCACTGGATGTCCAAACGCGCCACCAGATGCAAAAGTTCTTACTAGAGATTTGGGAGGGGACGGGCAAAACCGTCATTTTTGTTACCCACCATATTGACGAAGCTGTCTATCTGGCCGATCGGGTACTGATTTTGACAGCCAATCCAGGTCGTATCTTAGAAATGGTGCCCGTCGAAATGCCGCGTCCCCGCGACATGATGAGCAAAGATTTTGAATATCATCGCAATTTGTTTGTGGACCATCTGCGGTCGGAAGTGGTCCGCGCGTTTGAAGAGCAGGAACTGGCAGAGATGCTAGATACGCGGATTAAGTGATGAATCGTTTTCCCCTACTGCAAAATCTGACCCAGTGGATCAAAGGCGCTCCAGCAGTTGATGATGACAAACCTGCCATCGATATCTGGTCCTATGCCGAACCTGCTGGCGAAGAGCCGGACCCTTTAAAGCGCAACGTCTTGCAGTGGCGACGGCTGATCACGTCTGTGCGCGAACCTTTAGATATCTTCCCCGGAGAACCGGTCAATGTGACAGGCTTTGTCCATCGTCCCTTTCCTGGTGCGCCGCAGCAGTTTGTTCTAGCCCGACGGATTATTCGCTGTTGCTTGGCAGATACCGTGCCCTTAGGGCTGGCCATTCACACAGAGAACGCAGATGAGTTTGAAGATGAGACCTGGCTGCAGGTTACAGGTACCTTTGGCACCGTGGAGGTAAGAAAGCGGCCCACTCTGGTGGTAATGCCTGAGTCGATTGCAACCATCCCTGAACCGAAAAAGGCCTATATCAACGGTGTTTTCTGATAACAGCACCCGAGACTTTTATGGGTACGGTCCGAATCCGCCCAATCCCCACTGGCCGAATCGGGCCAGGGTTGCGGTCTCTTTTGTGTTGAACATAGAAGAGGGAGCAGAGCTCTCGATTGCGGCGGGGGATGAGCGTAACGAAGCGGTCTATGAAATTGTGCTCGAAACCCATCAGGTGCCGGATGTGGCGATGGCATCGCACTTTGAGTACGGCACCCGAGTAGGGTTTTGGCGCATTTTACGGTTGTTTGATGAGTATGGCATCACGGCAACTATGAATGTCTGTGGCCGGGCGGTGGAGCGCTCGCCTTGGCTGGCACAGGTCGCGGTGGAGCGAGGACATGAAATTTGTTGTCATGGGTACCGTTGGGAGTCGACGGTCTACATGGATGAGTCCGAGGAGCGGGCAACCATTGCCAAGACGGTAAAGGCAATTGAGCAGGCTTGTGGCGTCACGCCCGTGGGTTGGCACACAAAGTCGCCTAGCACAGTGCGGACCCGGCAGTTGTTACTAGACCACGGCGGCTTTCTGTACGATTCAGACGCCTATAAC
>CAWUKV010000245.1:0-7324 GCA_963923025.1 uncultured bacterium | reverse complement strand
AGACCGCCATTGTTGTTTCCGGCTTCCGACCGAGCGTCAAGATTGCCTGTCGTAATATTGCCTGTCTGGGCCGTCAGCGTAATGTCGCCACCGTCATAGGGGTTGTTGCCTGCAACGGTTTCACCTGTGATGATGTTTCCAGCTGTAATGTTAGCTGCCGTAATGATCAAGTCCCGTCCACCAGTGTTGATGCGGTCTGTCGGATCCATCGAAAAATCACCTGTACCATTGCCATCAGCATCAGCCTCAAAGGTAATCTGCCCTGTCAAGTTCTCAGAGAATGCAAGATTACCCAGTGACTCAACGGTGATGTTGTTAGTAGCCTGCAGAATAATATTGGCATCTGGCAAACCTTCCAGCGTATCCTCATAAATGATGAAGTCTGCAGGAGTTGCCGTTAGCAGAACGGTGGGCAACAGACCATCGTTCGAGCCAGTCCCTGCCCCGGCTCGGATCGTAATATTAAGCGGATCAAGCAATAGCGTCCCGAGATTACCGCGAGGGGCGGCCAGCGCTATCTCGCCATTAAACTGAAGTCGTTCTTTACCTGAGATTTCGATAAAGCCGCCATTGCCACCTGCAATACCGCCTTGAGCCGACGCTGTGCCAACAAAGTTCGTCAACTCGTTAGCCCAAACGATAATGTCGCCGCCGTTGCCTTGCTGAATGGCATTGGAGGCAAGACGACTCCCTTCGTTGACAAGCGTAACTGTAGCGGTGGGTAGCGTGCCGCCACCCTGAAGATCGCCACCAATGCGAATACTGCCGCCGTCGTTGCTCCCATCGGCGGAAAGGCTAGCATCAACCAGCACCACCTGTTGTCCAAGCACCTGTATAGCACCACCACTTTGCCCCTCGGCAGTACCGGCTGTGTCTATCGTGCCAGTGACGATGGCCGTTCCAGGTGTGGGACCAAGGGTTAGACTAGACCCCGTAATTAGGGTTTGGCCGCTGGCATCCTGGGTCAAATTCAACGCATGATCAATATCTGAACCGGTTAACCATGCTGGCAACTCTGCAACCGCCAGTTGCCAGTCCTCTATTGGTGCTGCGCCAGTCAGACTCAGAACCTGCCCTGACTGAGTGATTTGTATAAGGCCTTGTTCAACGGCAGCAACGGTGACCGAACCCGCAGGCGCGGTTAGACTACCGCGGTTGACCACGGTGCCGCCTAGCAATGTAATGGACTGGCCGTCTTGAACGGTAAGGTTACCTAAATTGATCAGGCTAGCAGCTGGGTCAGTGAATATAAACTGCTGGGGCGCGCCGTTGAGCTGGGTCAGATCGGAGTCAGCCGTGAGCCAGCCATCGGTAAAGCCAACGCCGCTAGCTGTCGTTGCAGTGAAATGAGCAGGAAGGCTAAGCTGCGCGTCAGGACCAAACAGAATGCCCGCGGGATTAACTAAATATAGGTTGGCCGATGCACCTGCGATCGCAAGTTGCCCATTGATGTAAGCAGCTTGGCCGCCCAGAATCTGGCCGAACACGTTTTGAACGGCATCGGGAGCATGAAAAACAGCAGACTCCCCTGAGAAGAGAGAAAATTGGTCAAATCCGTAGAATAGGTTATCTCCCTGGCTAGAGAGTACGCCACCTTGGATGTCGTATTGGCCATTCTGTTGAAAAACCTGTGTTTGACCATCAGCAGGCGTCACCTGAGCGGCAGCGGGCACGCTCAGCCAGGCAATGGCGAGAGTCGATCCTATGGCTGGAACCCAGCCGCACCAGCGTAACTGTTTCACTCTCGTCCACCTTGCAGACAACGTTGAGTTTCGGATGTCTTAGTCGTCCGACTCTAGCCGACTGGGAGAAAGCAGTTGAGACTCTATTAAGCGAGACTGAGAGGCATCAGGAAGCCGACTTTCTATCACTTCGAATGTTGGCTCTAATGTGATGGGTGCCCGCGCTAGCGTCGCAGGCATGGTTTGTTCCAATCCAGCCGATTCAATGAGCCCCTGCCATTGATTGCGAAGCGTGGCCGTCTGGGGTGACCGCCGAGCCTGCTGGATAAATTCACTAACGGCTACGAGCCAGTCCTGGTCGTCCACGGTAACGTCAGCCGCTACCGGCTCGATCCAGCCTCGAACCCAATGGTCTTCCGAGCGATCGCTTGGATCACACACGATGGCGAATGTCCAGAGGTACGCACGACCCGCTTCCAACGTAGGTATGTCAGTGGTTCGAGCTAGCGCTCCTACATCGACCCCGACTAAACCAGGCGTTTCTGGCATCGCCAGCTGTGTCTTGTAAACCTGACCAGAGGTGTCGTAGAGCTTGAACTCGAGCTGACGAGACGGCTCAACTTCAGGCAGGTGAAACCAAAGCGTCAGCGTGGTCTCAGGGACCAACGCAATGTTGGTCTCAGGCACCAGCGCAACCAAAGGCTCAGAATCGACCACGCAAGCCGCGACAGGCAGCCTGGAGCCCCCACTAACGCGACGACCAGGTAGCCCATCTCTGGGACCGGAGGCGTTGCGGGCCAAAGCCGGAGAAGTCACTAGCGCCCCTAGGAGGACACTAACGGTGAGAGGGAGGAACCGATGAAATAATCTGAACTGCATAACTGAAAATTCTTTCAGTATTTGTCGGCGGCCTAAGCAATCGGGCCATTCACAAATACGATCTCTGCAATCACAACATGAAATGAGTAGATGAAACAGACAACCCCTCTGCGGCAGCCCGTTACCGTTGATTCGAGTCAGGTAAAACGGGGCTGTGCTGGATGATACAAGCTAGGCAACTCGACCGAGAGCATCAATACTGAACACACCAAAAATAGATGCTACTCTGCCTCGACTCATCCACAGTCAAGAGATTGGCATTGAGTGTGTTGAGTGCTGCCCCTTCCGTTGTAAGACATGATACGTAATCAATGGAACCGTATTCCTACGCAGGCACGGCTAAGGGAAATTGCGATTTTTCAGAAAACTACGGTATTGCCCCACCGTGCTTCAGCTAAGACATTGCGGACAACCGGATGCTAAGCCCTATCGGGTCTGGCGACTGCGATATCCCAGGGTGTTGGGCGGGTTCAACCAATCCACCGGCTGTCCATTTCGCCGTAGGCCATCTGGCGGATTGTTATCGATTTCTAAGTGTAGCGTTGTGTTATTGCTCGCTCGGTAAAAAACAGTATTTCGGGTCAGCCGGGCGGGATATTGTAGGCGAGTGCCATACAGTACGGCCTGCTGGAAGATGTCGAAATCTATGGGGGCCTCAGCAACCTCTAGGACAAATCCGCGATCAAAGGGACGAATGGCTATCCAAGTGTAGGAAGTTTTGAGAAACGTTACGTTGCCTTGCTGGCTGAGTTCGCCCGTTGGAAAGCTGAACTCAGGGGGGGAACCGTACCAAATCAGCACGTTCTCGTACTGGGCAATGCGGGAATTGCTGGACGATTCAACCGTGAGGGCCTCTGTACCTGTCTCGGTCATGACCCGCAGGCTAAAACCACTCCAGTCGCCGCCTGTACCGCCTGCTAGACTGCCAAGCTGAAACGTTCGTCCGAAATACAGCGTTTCGTAAAAGGCCGGACCGTAAAGTTCTGGTTTCCAGTTTTCGTAATGGGGATGGGTGCGGCGCAGTTCAACCGGGTGGGGAAAATGCCGATTAGCGATCGCAACCACCTCTGCTGGTGGTCGATACGTACTGGTAACGGCATAAATCCAGTCACGCTCAATGTCTTCGGGCGGCAAACCGTCACCAAAATACAGCCAAAAGAAGGCGGCAGCCCCGTTGCCGTATATTCGCTTGGCCGGGCCGTTCCAGTCGCCGCGCCAGTACTTGAGCGCCGCCGCATAAAACAGCCAGTCCAGCGCGTCCTGGGCCAGCTGCTTTACTTCCGGATCCTGGGCAAAGTCGTACAGGTTCAGATAGGCCGACGTCGTGTGGCCATGATAAGTGGGGCTATCCCACTCGCCCATACCAATATCCAGCAGGGTAGAAACGTAGCGGTCGAGATGCGCCTTGTAAATCAGCCGGGTTTCCTCATTGCCTGCGGCCTCTGCCATCAGGTACACCGACGTATCGCGCATGGCCCGGAGGTTGTCGGTATTGCGGCAGTCTACGGGGGTTTCGCAGTCATCGGTAGAGCGTTCCCAGAACTTTCGCGGGGGGGCAGCCGTGCGGGTCAGCGGATCGTTTTCGGTAAACTCATCCATCGCTGCGAGCATGCGATCGCGATACAGCGGATCGAGCCGATCTTGAAAGTGAAAGAACTTACGAGTCTGGCCCTTCAGCGTGAATCCAGAGAGGAAGTCAACCTCCAGCGTTTCGACCGCCTGCTCGTCCAGCTGCTGCAAAAAAGCTAAACCACCCGCCGCGTCATCCCACAGCAGGTCAGCCATCGCTAGCGGGTAGGAGTTTTTCTCATATTCGTAGGCAATACTGCCATAGCTCTCCTGGCTGCCCAACTGACTCAGCACATACTGAGTCCTCAATCCAAACAGCAGCGGTGTCAGGATTTCTAGAATGCCTGATGCAATCATGGATCAGCGTAAATGACGTTGGGGCAGGCCCAGCGGACCGGGAAATCGCCCCTAATCTAACCGCCCCTAATCTAACCGCCCCTAATCTAACCGCCCCTAATCTAACCGCTAAGTCTGCCAGGGTGTCTACCGTAATGCCAGTATCAACCGGCGCTTGTCGGCCTACGCAATCGACCGCCGCCAGTTAAAGAACTTAGTCAGAATGTTTTGTAGCGTGGTGTTTTTAGCGTACTTCTGCTTAGTGAGCTGGAGGGCGGCTTTACTGTTAACCTCCGACAGGGTGGGATAGACGTGAATCATGCTAGTCAGTACGCCTACCTTGAGCCCCTGACTCATCGCTAGAACGATCTCGTGAATCAGCTCGCCTGCGTGGGGGCCGACAATGTGCGCACCTAAAATCGTGCCGTCGTTCTTGGTGATAATTTTGGCAAAGCCATAGCCAGCGGCCTCGGCCAGGGCGCGGTCGAGGTGGTCAAAATTGTGCTTCAGAACAGCAACATCATCGCCGTAGCGATCGCGCGCCTGCTGCTCGGTCATGCCCACCCGGCCCAGTTCCGGCTCGGTAAAGGTCGCCCAAGGAATAACGCTGTAGTCGGCCTTTTTCTTGGCTAGGGGGCCAATGCTGACCATCGCATTTTGCATGGCGACGGCACCCTCATATCCGGCCACGTGGGTAAACTGGTAGCCCCCAATCACATCGCCTGCGGCGTAAATCCGGGGATTGCTGGTCTGTAGTTTCTCGTTCACCTTAATGCCCGACTTGCCCACGTCTACCCCTGCGGCCTTCAGGTTTAGCGAACTGACATTGGGAACCCGCCCAGCAGAGACTAAAATCTCGTCAACAACAACAACCTCGTCACCCACGTAGACATGCTTCTTACCGTCTTTCACCTCGACGCGCTGGGCACGGCTGTTGTTGAGAATACGAATGCCTTCTTCTTTCAGCTTTTGCTCCACGACCAGGGCCGCCTCAGGCTCTTCTTTAGGCATGATGTGGTCGCGGCTAGAGATAATTGTCACCTCCGAACCAAGTCGGGAAAAAGATTGTCCTAGCTCGCAGCCAATGGGGCCTGCACCAATCACAGCAAGCGACTCTGGGCGTGTCTTCAGGTCAGAAAAGATATCGACATTGTTCAAATATCCGGCTTCTTTTAGCCCGTCCACAGGCGGCAGCGATGGGTGAGAGCCGGTTGCCACAATAAAAGCACGTGCTTTTAGATCCCGTCCGTTGACGGTGAAGGTCTCTCTATCTTTAAATTCGCCAGTACCATAGATGACTTCAACACCCAGGGATTCAAACCGCTCGGTGGAGTCGTGAATGGCAATGGTGCCAACAACATTGTGAACGTGGCCCATCGCCTTTTCAAAATCGATGTGGCTAACGTTGGCATGGACACCGAACCGCTGGGCATTTTTAGCGTCAAAGGCAATTTTGGCCGAGTGAATCATCGACTTGCTGGGCACACAGCCGTAGAACAGGCAGTCGCCGCCGAGTCCGCGCTTTTCTTTCTCGACTAGGGCAACCCGCCCCTTGAGCTGTGCCCCGGCACTCGCCGCAACCAGCCCCGCCGAGCCACCACCAATAATCACCAGGTCGTAGTCAACTGCCATCACTAAAAGTCCTTAACGTTCGGTTTCAATCCGAGAGTAGGGGCGCTATCTGAATGCTTCCTGAGCGTACGGGAAAAAAATGCCGAGACCCGGTGTTCTAAGCATTTCTTCTTGACTTGAAACCGCTGAGGGGCAAGATGCAGCCCAACTGTGAGCTAGCCAACCGTAAGGACTTATTCAGACAGAATCGACGAGTCCAATATGACGGTTGGTTAAGGCCACTCAGCCAAGTTCTGCTTTCTGGCTTCTGACTCCTGGCTTCTGACTCCTGGCTTCTGGCTTCAGATAACCGCAATACACTCAATCTCAACCAAAACATCCTTCGGCAGCCGCGCCACCTCCACACAGGCCCGCGCTGGGGCGTCGGCTTCGCCAAAATGCTCGGCATAGACGCTGTTCATAGCGGCAAAGTCGTTCATGTCCTTAAGAAAGACGGAGGTTTTGACGACATTAGCCAAACTCGCACCAGCGGCTTCTAAGATCGCGGTCAGGTTCTTGAGGCTTTGCTCGGTCTGCGCCTTGACATCGTCTCCGCCCACTAGGCTGCCTGTGTCCGGGTCCAATGGCACCTGCCCCGCGACGAAGACCATCTGCCCCGAAGCCACAATGGCCTGATTGTAGGGGCCGACTGGCGCTGGCGCTTTATCCGTGTTGATGACGTGGCGTGACATGGCAGTAAGGGGTAAACGACGCTGCTGATTATCGCCTAGAATCTATTTCCTTAAGTAGCAAATACGGTGAATTGCATCTGACAATGGGACCGAGCAGATCGCTTAAGCCAGGAACGGTGGCGCGAATCACTGAAAGAAACCCTTAATCTATTGCAAAATAAGTTAATACCGTACAGCTTGTTTACGTTCTAGCGGAGTTGAAATGTCCTACGACCCCAGTGATGTACGAAAAGATGATGCTCAAAAAGAGGTGACCTTGTCATCCAAATCGTCTGCATCCAAATCGTCATCAGTTATGCAGACCGCATCGCTATCTGCAGCCTCCGGTACAGACTGGACAACCGAGTTAGGACAGCCCAAGGCCTTCATCCAGCGGCACATAGGACCAACGGACACCGAAGCAAGCAAAATGCTGTCGGTACTGGGCTACAGTTCGCTGGCGGAGCTGATGGCGGCGGCGGTCACCGCGGCAATCAGCCTGGGAAGAGTCTTGGAACTGGCAGCTGGCCTGAGTGAGCATGAACCGTTGGACGCGTTTTGTGCGATCGAGCGTCA
>CAWUKV010000244.1:0-7362 GCA_963923025.1 uncultured bacterium | reverse complement strand
TATCTGTTTGGAGTTCTAGCTTTCAGTACTACCTAAGCGATCTAGACGTAGCTCGGTATCAGCAAAACTCCGCAGCCTATGCAAACAGCGTCCCCGTCGAAGAAAAGTGCCGCTACTATATCAACAACTGGTCAGAAATTCGCTTTTTCAGAAATCAGCCTGATATTGCCTGGTATCCCCAAGAGCGCTGGCCCGCTGTAGTCGTCGCCGCTCGCGCCTACCCTGTCAGAATCTGGCTAAAGCACTATCAGTACCGTTCGCCACAGCAGATTCAGCAGCGACTAGACATTCGTAAGGCAGCCAGAGACCGCGGCAGCAGCAGCTTCTTACACGAGGCCCAGTCCAACTGGCAGGCCAATACCCTAACGGGTCAGTCATCCACTCTCGCTGGTCCTACCGCCACCACCGGATGGCAGTCTCGCGTTCTACCGGCTGATCAGCTTTGCCAAGACAACCACGACGGTCATTACGTCACCCGAGAGGACCTGTTACCGACTCTAAACCCGATCCAGGAGCGTCTGCGGGCCAAAGCAAAGCTGATCCTACGGGCCGTTCAACGCCCGTTCACAGGCTCTAAGATTGAGTCTAATACCACGGCCCCTAGCACGCAGGGCTGATTTAGCTAGTGTCAGGAGGGAGCAGAATACAGAAGGGGAAAAGGCACAAGGCAGAAAGTAGAATCCTCCCGAGTTCTGTCTCCTGTCTTCTATCAGCTTACGCGGACGACAGGGCATCTGAGCGTTGCGTCGGCTTCAGGGCAATGCCCATAACAATCAGCGCCGGCCAGTAGAGGTAGGCGAGAATTTCTAGATTCTCGCCAAACGTATAGAGAAATAAGATACACAGCACGGCTAACCCAGCTCTGCCAACATTGCTGTACTGAGCCTTCACCAGCAAAACAATAAAGCTGACGACCATCGGCACTGCCAGTGCGTAAAACCCAAC
Organism: uncultured bacterium; assembly: GCA_963923025.1. Taxonomy (GTDB): domain Bacteria; phylum Cyanobacteriota; class Cyanobacteriia; order Phormidesmidales; family Phormidesmidaceae; genus CAWUKV01. The sequence goes on along the minus strand of CAWUKV010000244.1, from coordinate 6,417 downwards.
AATGCCCTTGGTAAACAGCAGCCCATACCAGGTATGGTGTGAGCCTATCGGCATAAATTCGACCAGATGCGGTCCCTGCTCAACAACGCCGTGTCCCCACAGGTAGGCTTCGGTACGCCAGCGGTAGTCGGCAATCTCTTTTAATGCCATGCGGACGCGAGTAGAGTCTTCCCGGGCACTCTTAAAGCCTTCCCAGTAGTTGTTAAAAGCCTGAACTAACCTGGACGCCGTCAGACTACTAAAAAACGTACCAACACCCAGCGCAATCATTGTTGCCGGGCGGCTAAGGCGACTCATCAAAAATACTAAACTCGGAATCACAACGACGCAAACTTGAGCCAGCCGCGACTTGGAGATGTAGCACATCAGTAACGCACCAACAATGCCACTCCAACGCCAGCGACGATGTTTCTCCTGTAGGGCAAACATCAGATAGATCACGCCGACCATTCCCAAAGCCGGTCCCCAAGGGGCAAACAGCCGCCACCGCAGTTCACCTGCGTAGTTTTGGGAATAGAGCGACACATCAAAAAAGTTGGGTCCAGGACCGCCCACCTTTCGCAGCGGAGAAACGTACAGTACTTGAGGCAGCTTCAGCACCGGAGCTATCAGATAGATCGGAGAGAGCAGCAGCGTATGCCAACAGACCTGACAGGTTGCTCGATAAATAATTTCTGGACGGATATTTAAACAGCCTGCCAGCGGATAGAGCGCCAGAACAGCCCAGCCTTTGGCCCAGCCAATGGACGATTTAACTAGCAGCTTATTGCCCAGTTCGTAATCGATGTGGCCGATTACCAAAGCAACCTGCATCACTAACATGCCAGCGATCCAAATCCAGATAGCAATCGGCACCGAAATCCTCTCCTCCGGAGGGGTTTGCTCATCCTGTAGCCAATATTTGACCAGCAGATAAAACAGCAAAATCCAGGCAATCGCTGAACCTAGAATATAGAGACCACCCACCAAAAAGAAGCCATAGGTAAGGGTAATGCTGTACCAAACCACACGTTCCGGAAAATTCTCAGGCTGGAGGTCGGCGGGCGATCGCGCAGACGATGTCTCCCCTTGTTGATCAGACGGATCGAGTTCGATGCTCTGATTAGGGAGCGTCTTCTCCAGAGGTCTATCGCTGCTCATGCCAGAACCTTCTGACCGGTTCGAATGAGCAGCTTTAACAACAGCATTCGCCACCAGATCAGTGTTAAACCAGTTGTGATCAGCAAGGACCCCAGCAGCGTTCCGGCTAAGACAAGTTTTGGCTGCGGTTCAGTCGGTTCCTGAGGCAAGCTCGGTTCTTCAATCAGTTGCACCAAAGGATAGGCACCAAAGGGATCGTTGCGGCCCAGGTCTAGCTTGGCCAGCGTCGCCGCAAATACGGCTTCGGCGACCTGCACATCCCTCAGCAGATCGTTGAGTACTATTTCTGTTTCCGCCAGCTCTGCCAGCCGGCCTTCAAACTTAGCTATTTGCTGGGTCAGCGCTGTCACCTGTCCGGCTGCCCCCTGCTGGTCAGCATCCAGTAACACAATCGACTGAATCAGCTCGGTGCGTTTGATGCCAGAACCGTTGCCATTGTCGAGACTCAGCTGGAGTAGCGTAGACTGGTCTACGGGCCGCTGGAGTAGGGTCTCCCCGCGATCAATCATCAGCGATAGAGCCGACTCCTGCTGTTGACGGGTCGAAACAACATCAGGGTAATTGGGACCTCGTCGGGGTAGCAGGCTTTCAAGCTCGACGGTCGCCTCGGTATAGTCCGACAGACTGCGAATAAACAGCTGGTCCGTCTGTAGGGCCAAAATATCGGCGGCATCCTTGGGCGATAGGCCAACATTGACCGACAGCTGCTCTAGCTGGTTGCGGGTTGCCTGCTCCTGAGCGATCGCTTGGGCCCGCTGCTGCCGCAGTTGCTCCACATTACCAATCAGTTCAATAATCTGGTCGGACGATTTTAGCTGTGACTCTGCCTGGTAGTTTGAGAGCTGTTGCTGCGCCTCCGTCAGGTTGGACTGGGCCTCTGTCAATAGCGCTTGGGTATTCGTATCCCGAGCTAGCTGTTCAGCCGTGCGTAGTTCCTCTAGACGCGCATCAAACGCAGCTGTTAACGCCACTGCTTTTTGCTGCACCTGCTCCGGGGAATCTCCACTGACCGTGACGTGAAAAATCGTCGTGTTGTTAACAATCTCGACCCGTGGTTTGCCAAACTCGCCTTGGGTTTGGTTTACCCGTTCAGCGGCAGAGTCTAAAACGGCATCCCCCATCAGAATCAGCTTGTAGTTCTCCCTAGGATCTGAACGAATGGAGCCAAAGGCAGAGGCACTGTCGGATGAGGCCTGGCCAATATCGGGCAAGTTGACGTTAACCCCCGTGCCGGTACCCGCAATACCCAGCGTAAGATTACTGGTATAAACTGGCTCCGCAGTCTTTAAGAAAAATAGTCCGCCCCCCCATACCAGTCCGTTAGCTAGCAAACTCACCATCAGATAGCGACTCACCCGGGGCCACTTAAGCAAGTCGCCTGCCGATTTAGGTTTGGGTAGCCGATTGGAAATAATTTCGCTAGTCATGTCGGTGGCGTCGTATTGCGTCTACAGGCCGCAAGCAGGGGGCTAGATGTCGGCTCACAGGTCAGCACAGTAGGCTCATCATGACAAACTGAGGCTGTCCCGCAGAGGTGGAAAATACTGATCACACCGAAAAATCTTGCTAGAAGAGACTTTTTATCCGCAACCTAGCGTAGGCTATGTCATGCCAATTAAGTGTTATGCATGAATAATTCGAGGTTAGGCGCTAGCAGTTAGGCGTCGGGACTCAGGAGTAAGTGTTCAGAAGTAAGAAGGAAGTGGCCTCTTATCTTCTATATTCTGTCTTCCACATTCTGCCTCCGGATAACGCTGCCGTTCCCACCAACAAATAGGCAAACTCACTGGGAAGTCTATGCCCTAGAAAATCAGATCCAAAATTTCACCTAAAACACTGAGGGGGTTGAGAATATCTCGAATACTCCGAGAAACGTCTCGTACGTTCGTCACCGTCGAGTCGTAACAGACGACGCCATTTCCCGGCATCAAGAATGGATTGCCACCATCCGCCAGCGGATCTCGCAGAATGCTCTCGATGGAGCGATCTAGCACAACTGTTGTGCCTTCAATACGGTCAACATCCACCAGTGCAACATAGCGATTGGCATTAGTCGCCTGAGTGCCGCCTGCACAGTTAGCAGCAATCACAGCCTGGCTGAAGCGCGCCCCGTAGGGAAAAGACAGCCCTTCTAGCTGATTGTTAACGCCGGAGCCTGCATTCCCCGCAGAGGGAACCGTGAGGTTAGAAATAAATACCTTAATACCAGCTGGGGTGATCGGCGAGGGCCGCATTAGCTCCGGCTGAAGTTCTCCAGTGGAGGGCACAATCACGCGATCGCCCGCAATCAGGGGTACGTCCTCCACTGGCTCCCCCGTCAGCAGGCCGCTCATATCCAACACCTGCTCCCGGTCGCCGCGAATCCACACGACGTTTTCAATATCTGCTGTGGGCAGCACACCCGCCGCCGCCCGCAGCGCATTGGACAAGTAGCGTTCTGGGCGGTAGCGGCCGGTTACCTGCTGGTTGGTCGCCTCGAACGCCTCCGACTGTTCTGCCGGGTCATAAAGGCGGTTGACCAAGACTCTGCCAGGCTGAAAGACTTCACCAGAAACGCTCACATAAACCTGTGCCCACTCCACAACCTGCATGGTTAGCCGCAGCTCCTGTGGTGGGAAGAATTGGTCCCCAACCAGGGCAGAGGCCAGTCGCTGCTCCGCCTGCTCCAGCTCTAAACCAACAACGCCAACGCGGCCCAGGTAGGGGATCTCCAGATCCCCGTCCTGGTTGACCTCATAGACGCGGGTAAAGTAAACATCGTCTGGAATAGAGACCTCAACGCGATCACCTGGAGAGAGCGGAATCGCCTCAGCCGGAGAAGCGATCACGGCGATCGATAACAGCCCCCATCCAAAGAACAGACGCTTAAACCAAGGAAACGTCTCGAAATTGGAACATCGAATCATATCAAACAGCACCGCTGTGCTTAGAAAAAATCAGTCGAACGGTCTTAAGAATAATTTTTAGGTCGTAGGCAATACTCCAGCATCGCTGGTACTTCAAATCGAGAGCAACGACCTCAGCAAACGACCGTACCCTTGAGCGACCGCTGACCTGCCAAACACCGGTTAACCCTGGCTTGACGTCCAACCGCTGCCACTCACAATTTTGGTACTGGGCCACCTCTGCGTCTGTGGGGGGACGCGTGCCCACTAGGCTCATATCTCCCTTTAATATGTTCCAAAACTGGGGCAGTTCGTCTAGACTAGTTTTACGTAGGAACCGCCCTACTTTGGTTACCCGTGGATCCTGATCACACTTAAAAAACGCACCCGATGCCTGGTTGGTGACCAGATGCTGTAGCTGCCCTGCATTGGTCACCATGGAGCGAAACTTCCAAATTCGAAAGGGACGACCCAAGTAGCCGCGCCGAACTTGACTAAAAAAAAGCGGGCCTGGTGTATCGAGGCGAATCGCAATGGCAATGGGAATAAACAGAAGCCCTAAAATACCCAGCCCCGCGAGCGCCCCCAAAACGTCTAACAGTCGCTTAAGCACACACTGCGTCGAAGGATGTGGCAGCATTCTGTCAGATCGATGCGACCGCGAAACAATCGCTTCCGTCCCGGCTTGAACTGAAAGCTGTTGGCTCAACCCAGCCTGTAAGAAGGTTGCCTGTAGATCAGCAGAAACGCTCCAGCAAGTCAATAGAATGTTTGCCTCACGACACTGCTGCCGCGCCGCTGTCAGCGCACAGATTCCTTCGCTGCTAACCAGCTGAGTGGGGCTAAAGTCGAGAACAATTCGCTTTACGGAAGACTGACAGATTGAATCTAGATGGTCACAAAACGCCCTTGCTGCCTCACCGCCGAGCACGTTTGGCATATGTAAAATACAGGTCTCGGAATAGCTTGATGCGTAACTGACCGAGGGATTTGAGGAAACGTTGTGAGATAGCGGCACGGAAGAAACTTTAAGCAGGAAACACTAACAATTCGATACGTCCTTGCACTAGCGAGCAGCGCCAACCAATACTTTGTGGCTTGTAGGCTTTGAAGAGAGCATCTCTCGGCTGGCTTGAGCAAATGCTTGGGGTGTAAACCGTTCGCTCAGCTGTAGACAAAGCTTATCGGCTGTTCTTTGCTTAGTAAAAGCGTTGTATTGCTCATCTTTCAGCGCCTTGGGACGACGAGCCCCCCACCGCAGGAAGAGCTGACATTCCCGTAGTAGGGGCCGCATCGGAGAGCAGGGTGCGGTGACAAAACGAGCCAGCTCTGCAGGTGAATAGGCAACCGAGACGTGCCGCTCTGACAAAGCGCTAGCCATCTCGACCTGGTGGTTGTCTACATGCTCTCCAAAGCAACGACTGCGAGGCACGAGAACAAAAGGGCGACCGCTTTCGAGCAGTGCGTTGAAAGTCCCTTCGCCACAGTGGGCAATAATGAGCCTCGCCTGCTGCATCAAAGACTTAAACGCCTCGGCCGGTAGCAGCGAAAAAGCCTCGGTCCCTGCCGGAACGACGGTGCAGCTGCCGTATTGGATGACAATACGCTCCTGCTCTGGACACAGAATTTTCTGGTCTATGAGCTGAGAGATCCACTGCATTAGCCGATTAAACGGAAACTTTTCGGTACCAACGGTGATCAAAATCATGACAAACTTCTGGCTTCTACAACCTGTCTAGCAAGCAACGACGGTATGTATCGGTAACCCTCTGAGGTGACGTGTGGGTTAGGCTACTGAACATGTCTTAAATACACCTTAGCAAAGCCACTCAAGGGCCAGTATCGTGTTCCTACTATGACGCTAGATTCAGACCTTAGCAAAATCCAACGCCAGACTGTGCAAACTATCCGTATCTGTACGCTTGTTTAGAGAAATACGGGCACAAACTCGAGAGGGCACCCGTAACTGCGCTTATTACGCCATCAGTAGCTTTACCTAATTTTTGATGTATAAAGTTGTTTGTGCTGCGAAGATGGTGGGACATCAGCGCGCCCATCTGCTAAAATCCGCCGAATTGCTGAGTCAGTCTTTCTACGGTTCTGCCCCCAAAGATGTTAAGTACAGCTACTCAACCGTATTCGTCCTCAAGAGACATAGCGCTTAGGAGACTGTGATACATGGAGCAGTACTGCACCTTCACAGGCAAAAAGCATCCTGCATGGCAGGATGCTTTTTGTGCCGAAAATTCACCGTCTTAGGCGGTTAGGTCGGTATCTTCTATTGTTGATAGACCGGATTAAAATGCGCTACTCAACAGGACGGTCTACTCTGACGGCGGCGCTTGGATGTTATACGTAGCCCACCAGCAACAACACATAAGCCCAGCAGTAT
>CAWUKV010000243.1:0-7633 GCA_963923025.1 uncultured bacterium | reverse complement strand
ACTTTCCCCCGCTCCCCTCCTATGCGGGGCTACAGGCTCCCACACACACCCCGAAAGGGTTTTAGGGAAAAACTGGTAACAGCACACGGGGCTGATTTGGGTTATCGGTTGGGTGATTCAGAATGCGCTCGGGCGCATTCTGAAAGCTTGGTTGTCCCCTTCTCAGACCTTTTGATACTGGTCAGCTAGCAACTGGGGACATGGAGTGCTGTTCCATAGAAAGAATCTAAACGGCGAAGGCAACCCACATTGATTTTTTATTTTTCTGGCTCTTCACTCAGCACCGAAATTATCTACACCTGGCCGAAGCCAGAAAAATAAAACCCACCCAGCCGATGACTCATACAGAGCCTCGAACTAAGTGGGATAACCCTCCTTACAAGGGTTGTAGGGCGGGCGTAAGCGCCCTGGTCAGGGGAGGCCCCAATTTAGTGAGTTGGTAACCTTTCGTTTCCGAAAGGGGAACTCGGAGGGACCCCCGCGCAGCACATCTGGCAAATAGCGAGTCGCTGTAAACTACCGACCAATCCCCATATAGTTAAACCCAGCCTCTTCCATCTCCTTCTGGTTCAAGAAGTTCCGCCCATCAATCATGTTGGGTGTATGCATCAACCCTGCCATCTTCTTGTAATCCAGTGCGGCAAACTGCTTCCAGTCCGTCACCAGCACCAGCGCGTCACAGCCATCGGCCAAGCGCTCGGGGTCGGTCTCGACAATTACGCCTGTCATGCCATCACGCATGCCACTCTGAGACACGATGGGGTCGTAAGCTTTCACCTTGGCACCCAAGCGGTTGAGGTGCTCAATCATGATCAGGGCGGGTGCATCGCGCATGTCGTCGGTGTCGGGCTTGAAGGTCAAACCCAGTAGGCCCACCGTCTTACCCTTCAGAATCTTCAGCACCTGCTGTAGCTTCTCTAGTGCCAGCAGCCGTTGCCGCTGGTTCACGCTGATAGTGGACTTCAGCAGCTCAGCCTCGTAGCCATAGTCGTCAGCGGTGTGGACCAGGGCCGATACGTCTTTCGGGAAGCAGGAGCCGCCCCAGCCGATACCTGCCTGCAAGAACTTACCGCCAATCCGGGAGTCTAGGCCAATGCCCTGGGCGACTTGAACCACGTCAGCGCCGACGCGATCGCAAATGTTGGCTACTTCGTTGATGAAGCTAATCTTGGTTGCCAAAAACGCGTTAGAGGCATACTTAACCATTTCTGCCGAGCTGAGGTCAGTCACCAGGACGGGAACCTGAGGCAGGGACGGATTATCGGAGAATTTGCGCTCGACGATGGGCTCATACAGCTCTTTCATCATCGCGATCGCCTTGGGGTTGCTGCCACCCAGTACGATCCGGTCGGGGTTGAAGGTGTCAGACACAGCAGATCCTTCGCGCAGAAACTCAGGGTTGCTGACCACGTCAAACTGAGGCTCTTCGGGTGCTGCTACCGGCGCACCCGCACCTACGGGCACTTTTTGCCGCTCAGCAATGCCGTCCATGACAATCATGCGGACCCAGTCACCCGAGCCGATGGGCACGGTGGACTTGTTGACGATGACTTTGTAGCCACCGCCATTCAGGTTTTCGCCAATGCCTCGGGCAACCGCCTCAACGTAGCGGGTGTCGCTCTCACCGGTGGGCAGTGGAGGAGTACCCACGGCAATAAACAGAATGTCGCCGTGATTAACGCCTTCGCCCAGGTCAGTGGTGAACTCCAGACGGCCCGACTCCATAGACGACTTCATTAGCTCGGACAGCCCCGGCTCGAAGATGGGGGACTGGCCAGACTGCATCAGCTTCACTTTCTCAGTGTTGTTGTCAACACAGATCACATGGTGGCCGATGTGGGATAGGCAAACACCTGTTACTAGACCAACGTAACCCGTACCGATTACACAAACACGCATACAACTGACTCCTTAACGAATTTCGAATGTTCTAATCTCTGAGCGCCAGCATCGCGCTTATTAGCAGCTGACGTCCTGCAAATTTTTCTGATTTGACTGACGGTGTTGACCGCCAGCTGTCCTATTCAGCGGCAACTGCTGCTGGAACGACCGGCTTGCCTTCAGCCTCTATCCGGGCACGGAAATCTTCGATGGTGAGGGCTAACCCTTCCTTCAGCGGCACCGTTGGTTTCCAGCCCAGAAACTCGCGGGCACGGGTGATGTCCGGTTGGCGACGCTTGGGGTCATCCTGGGGAAGCGGTTCAAACTTGAGGTCGGCATCGGGGTTTACCATGTCCTGCACGGTTTGAGCCAGCTGCAAAATGGTGTACTCGTCCGGATTGCCCAGGTTGACTGGACCTACATAGTCTCCGTTCATCAAGCGCATCAAGCCATCCACCAAATTGGCGACATAGCAGAAACTGCGTGTCTGGGAGCCGTCACCATAAACCGTCAGCGGTTTACCCTGTAGGGCCTGCACGACGAAGTTGCTGACCACGCGACCGTCGTTTTCCAGCATTCTGGGACCGTAGGTGTTGAAAATTCGGGCCACCCGAATCTCAACGTCGTTTTGGCGATGGTAGTCAAACGCCAGTGTTTCGGCGACGCGCTTACCTTCGTCGTAGCAGCTGCGAATGCCGATGGTGTTGACGTTGCCCCGGTACTCTTCGGGTTGGGGATGCACCTCGGGGTCGCCGTACACCTCGGAGGTGGAGGCCAGCAGGAAGCGCGCCTTCACCCGCTTGGCTAGACCCAGCATGTTGAGGGTGCCCATCACGTTGGTTTTGATGGTTTTGACCGGGTTGTACTGATAGTGAACAGGGGACGCCGGACAGGCCAGGTGATAAATCTGATCGACTTCTAACCGGATGGGTTCGGTGATGTCGTGGCGGATCAGCTCGAAATAAGAATTATCCAGCCAGCGCACGATGTTGCGTTTGTGACCGGTATAAAAATTATCTAGGCAGATGACCTCGTGGTTCTCGGCCATGAGCCGATCGATCAGATGGGAGCCGATGAAGCCAGCTCCCCCTGTTACTAAAATTCTCATAACGTTAATGGCTTGATGGGATATCGGAAACGGCTCTAGCGCCAGCATTGGGCCTGCCCGCACCCGGGCAAACTCGCCGTTCATCGCTAAAGCAATCAAAAAGCGCCTTAGCACCGGGCCTGTTCAGCCTTGCATCTATTCAGATAGCTAGCTGTTCAGATAATTGATACCAGGGCAGCAGCGTTTCGGGCGATATGACGACTTAGGATTAACCGGAAGGTCCAGGTTTAAAAATTGAGCAGCTTCCGTTCATAGTGGCGCTTTGGGACAATTCTCACAAACTTTCCTTGATTTGTCTGATTGTTCCTCAGCGATTCACTAAAACTTCAATGTCGATTTTTTACGCTTAATCCTGTCTAAGAAATACCCAAAAAGTGGAGCCGAGTATCAGCTCACCCGTCTCCCTCAACGGTCTGATAGGGGTGAGTGGGCTGACTGAAAAAATCAGCATTTGAATGAGTGCTAGGTCAGTTTCAGGACAGCCATGAAGGCCTCCTGCGGTACGTCTACTGTCCCAATCGCCTTGAGGCGCTTCTTGCCCTTAGCCTGCTTTTGCAGCAGCTTTTTCTTTCGAGAAATGTCCCCGCCGTAGCACTTGGCTAGCACGTCTTTGCGCAGCGCTGGAATGCTCTCGCTGGCGATGATGCGGCTGCCAATGGCTGCCTGAACCGGAATCTTGAACTGATGACGGGGAATCAGCTCTTTGAGTTTCTCAGCCAGGGCGCGGCCAACGTAGTAGGCTTTGTCGCGGTGAACAATAGCAGCCAGCGGATCGACCCGATCGCCGTTGATCATAATGTCCAGCTTTACCAGTGGATTGACGCGGTAGCCGATCAGCTGATATTCCATGCTGGCGTAGCCGCGCGATCGCGATTTCATTTGGTCAAAGAAGTCGGTCACCACCTCCGCCAGCGGTAGTTCGTACACCAGCGTTGTCCGCTCTGGTGTCAGGTACTTCATATCTTTAAACTCGCCCCGTCGGGTCTGGGCCAGATCCATCAGCGGCCCGACGAACTCTTCAGGCGTCAGGATGTCTACCCGCACGTAGGGCTCTTCGATGGACTCGCGTGCTTGGGGGTCAGGCAACTCCGACGGGTTATCGACGTAAATCACCTCACCCTCTAGGAGATTCACTTTGTAAATTACCGAGGGTGCTGTGGTGATGAGCTCCAGGTTGTACTCGCGCTCTAGCCGTTCCTGCACAATTTCCATGTGCAGCAGGCCGAGGAAGCCGCAGCGGAAACCAAAGCCCATGGCGCTGGAGGTTTCCGGCTCGTATTGGAGGGCGGCGTCGTTGAGGCGCAGCTTATCTAGGGCTTCACGCAGGTCTTCGTATTGTTCAGAATCTGTAGGGAAGAGGCCGCAGAACACCATTGGTTTGGCTTCCACATAGCCAGGTAGGGGGTCCTCTGCCTTTTGCTTCACCAGAGTAATCGTGTCACCCACACGGGCGTCTTCCACGGACTTGATAGAGGCGGAGAGGTAGCCCACCTCACCGGCATGTAGCGCGTCCACCGGCACCTGATTGGGAGACAGAACGCCCAGCTCGTCAATTTCGTATTCTTTCCCCGAGGCCATCAGGCGGACGCGATCGCGCTTGCTCAGCGTGCCGTCGACCACTCGGAAGTACACAATCACTCCCCGGTAGGAATCGTAATAGCTGTCAAAAATCAGCGCCCGCAGCGATTCTTCGGTGTTGTCCTCCGGGGGCGGTACCAGATGCACAATCGATTCGAGAATGTCATCAATGCCGATGCCGACCTTGGCAGAGGCCAAAATGGCTCCGCTACAGTCCAGACCGACAATTTCTTCGATCTCGCGCTTGACGCGCTCCGGATCTGCGCCCGGCAGGTCCACCTTGTTGAGGACGGGAATGATCTCTAGGTCGTGCTCCAGTGCCAGGTAAACGTTCGCCAGCGTCTGGGCCTCCACGCCCTGAGACGCATCCACCACCAGCAGCGCACCTTCGCAGGCCGCGAGGGAGCGAGACACCTCGTAGGAGAAGTCCACATGACCGGGGGTGTCAATCAGGTTCAGAACATAGTCTTTGCCGTCCTGGGCCTGATAGTTCATCCGCGCGGCCTGAAGCTTAATGGTAATGCCCCGCTCGCGCTCTAGATCCATCGTGTCTAGGTACTGCGCTTTCATGTCGCGATCGCTGACCGTCTTAGTCTGCTGCAATAGCCGGTCTGCTAGGGTCGATTTGCCATGATCGATGTGAGCAATGATCGAAAAATTTCGAATGTGCGAAGCAGAAACGTCGGTCATGGACAACAGCGACTCTCAAGAGAATGTTTAATCATCTTAACTTTAACCCCTCCAAGCCAATCTAGCTGTCGTCAGGGCAGGCCGTTCCGGGGCAGGGTGGCTTGATAGAAGACTGTGGGTACTGCTGACTTGTCTGGGCGCAGCCAGCCTGCCAAAATTGAGTCACTGACTGGAGGTACAGTGTCTGCGATGGTTGGGGCTGTCTACTGATTCAGAGGGCACGCCGCTGCGCTTTACCGCTGGTCGCTGTGCTCGCCGCCGTAAAATCAAAATCTCCGAAATCACCTTCGAAATCTATGTCTCAGCCTGTGTCTTCTGGTACTACCGATTCAAACGCCGGTGCGGCACCGTTGCAACCCACAGGGGATCTACCAACTGAGGGCAAGGTCGAACTCTCGGTGCGTTTGGATGCCGACTTAATGCGCCGTATGAGTCGCCTGACGGATGACCCGAGTCGGGTCATTGAAGCGGCACTCAAGCAGTGGCTGACAGGGGCTCGCACGGAGTCCGACAGTCTGTCCCGCCCGCTTCCACCTAACCCTCCGGTTCCACCTAAGGGAGAGTGGAATGACTAAAACGGGCAGACTAGACTATTCGTGCTGATCGGCCTGATTTAGGGTGGCCTACGCGAGGGTGGCCGACACGGGGATTCAGCAGCGGCATTAGACTATCCCTAGATAGAGACTATCCCTAGACAGTGAGCCCCTTAGCAGAGCGAACCTCGGATCGTTCTGTCCCTGCGGTCTAACCGTGTTCCGTATCCTCCGCTTCAGCTAACCCCTTTGTTTGTTTGCTATGGCTGCGAGTCCTCTCCGTTCATCGTTCTCTCAGACGCTCAGTCCACCGTCACTGTCGCCCACCGAGGCTGTCACACTGCGCGTCACCCATGACGATCAGGGGATTATTCATTTCTTTCACTGGCCCGATGCCTGTAGCTATGGTATCGACACCGCCACCAGTGTCGGCGTCCATGTCGAGCGGCTGTTGGGGCCCGTTTCGGTAACCTCCTACCTGAAGCGGGTTTTTCGCGTTCTCAACACAGGGCAGGCGGAGCAGTTTCAATGCGTGATTCGCTGCGGCCACCACCCCGTTAGCTTTGATTTTGTACTGAAGCCAGTAGAAGCGTTGGGCGCAGGGGCAACGCGCTTGGTTACGGGAACAGGGCGACGGCTGACCACGACTTACCCTGCGGTTGTTTACCCGACTGAGACCTACGCGTCCAACCTGTCTGCTGCTGGCACGGCAACGGGCGGGGCTGGCACTATCGCGTCTGAACCGGTCGAAGCAGTGCTCAGTGAGGTTGAATCAGAGGGTCGGTCAGCGCAGCACTACCACGCCCTGCTCAGTCACATTGCGGCGAACATCCGCCGGACACTCGACCTCAAAACAATTTGGCAGCAAACGGTGGATGGTTTGGGGACGCTACTCAACCTTCACCGGTCCCTCGTCTGTGACTACTCCCACGAGATGCAGACGCTGACTGTGGTAGCCGAGTTTCACCAGCCCGACCTGCACCCCTGTGTAGGGAAAACCTTTGAGCTGGCCCAAAAGCCCGATTTCCGCCAAACGATTGAGACGCTCAAGCCCGTAATCTCAGACTTTGAGCGGGGCGATGAGGGCGATGCGCCCTACACTGTCTTGACTGTGGCTACCTGCTATCAGGACGCGCCCAACAGCCTACTGGTGCTCCAGCAGCCACCGCTGCGGCCCTGGCATCCCCTAGAAATTGAGCTGATCAACGAGCTGACGGATCAGGTTGGGACCGCCATTGCCCACGCCAAGCTCTTTGGTGAGAGCCAGGCGCTGACCCAAGATCTCCAACAGGCGAACGACCAGCTGCTGCGTAAAAACGACGAGTTGGAGGAGGCCCGTCGTCAGGCGGAAGAAGCCTCCCGGCTCAAGAGTGAGTTTCTGGCCAATACTTCCCACGAGCTGCGAACCCCCCTCAACGGCATGATCGGCTTTTTGAAGCTGGTGCTGGATGGTATGGCCGACGATCCCGAAGAGCAGCACGACTTCATCAGTGAGGCCCATGCCTCGGCACTGCGACTGTTGGACCTGATCAACGATGTGTTGGACGTGGCCAAGATCGAAGCCGGCAAGATGGAGATCGACTTCAGTGATGTCAGCCTGAATGAGCTGATGAGCCCGGTGGAGAAGTTTGCTCACCAGCAGGCCGAGCAGCGTCAGCTCTACTTCCGGCTATTGCTGCCCGCCACGCTGGACGAAATCAAGCTCTACGGCAACTACCAGCGACTGCTCCAGGTGGTGTTGAACCTAGTAGGGAATGCCTTTAAATTCACGCCTGAGGGTGGGGTAACGGTATCCGCCGAGATCAAAACCCAGCCCGTACGACTGGGGGACTACATTCAGTGC
>CAWUKV010000242.1:0-7643 GCA_963923025.1 uncultured bacterium | reverse complement strand
AACCTGTAGTTCCGAACCGCGTATAGTCTGAAAATCTATGACTTTTCCCCTGGAAAAACTCCAGTTCTGGACGTGGCAGCGGTTTAGCGCTTTAAAGACGTGACATATCATCTCATTTCCCAAACTTTTCATTGAGAATACGCAAAGTGACGAGCCGGTTCTGCGTGAGTGTGGATCATTGAAGAATGAGATGCTTTCGTGGAATTCGTCATGCCACTCTTAGTTATTTTTGCTGCCGTCTTGCTCCTGAGCTTACTCTTTAAGTCTGACTCAGGGACAACACAGGCAATGTCTCGTCGAGATCGTAAGCAGCACGAGCAAATTCTAGAGAATCTTGAAAGCCTAAAAAAAATACCCGGCGATACTGTCCGCTTCAGTCAAATCAGGTCGGCGATTGGTCGTCTCAATGCGCCAGAAACCGTCTTTCAAAAGCTCTACGACAAATCGCTTGATCTTGTTGAGCACCACCGACATCACGAGGCTGGTCGCTCGATTGCTAGGCGCATCACGCGCAGCATTGGTCGCCGTATGGGGCGCAGCGAAGAGCAAATCACAGGAGATATTATGGATAGGCTCTAGACAGATGAGCTTGAGATGGAGGTTTCTGTCTTTTGTAGAAGAGAGCAGGAGGCGGAAGGCTGAGCTATGCGCTGTTGGGGCTGCTTATGCAAACTGTTCTCGTTTGGCATAAACGTTTTTGATGTGTTTTTTGACGGTGTTCTCGGAGATGTATAGTTTTTGGGCGATTGCTTTGTAGGTGTAGTTGGCTCGCTTCAGCTGCCAAACCTCTGCCTCGCGCGGGGTCAGGTGGTAACGATAGGCTTCGTTTTGGGCGAAGTATTCTGCTGACTGGGCGCAGTCTTCCAGCATGATGAGGAAGCAATCTTGAGCTTCGGCGTTAAACCACTGAACGCGAACTCTGATCTTTCCCTCGGTTAGGTTTGCTGTTGCGACGCGGATTTCATCTTCTAGGATGAGCCGTACGGCATCAGCAGTCTCCTCGGCCTGAAGTAGGGTTTGACAGGTTTGCCAGATACGTCCGGGCAGCGTTTTCAGGGTTTGGCAGGGCTGCTCAATCAGCTTAAGCAGCTGTTGCGCGCAACGGTTGCGGTGCAGAATCTCCCCTGTCTTGGTAACAATGAGTAGCCCATCGGCGAAGTTCTCGATGGCCGCAAACAGCAGCGACTTCTGAATATCGACTGAATCGCGGGTGGGCAAGCCCAGGGGGTCGGGTCGTGAGCTTGATTGGGCTTGCGATTTTTGGGGCGTTGTGAGGAGGGCAGTAGATGATTTCAGCATTGAGAGGGGGCTCCTTGACTAGAACAACGGCGCTAAGCCAGCACATATGCTGAGTAAACGCCAGGAGTTTAAGCTGTGATAGATAGTGCCTCAGTACATTCCCTCAACGTTCCGAAGTCTGATGTGTCAGTTGACGGATTGGTTGGATAGTTTTTTCTAATCTGTGGCCTGGACCAGAGGGCGGGTATCAGGCTGCTTAGTCGCTTGTGCCCGTGTAAAGCGATACGTCTATTTTTCGAAATCTCTGGCCTTA
Organism: uncultured bacterium; assembly: GCA_963923025.1. Classification (GTDB taxonomy): domain Bacteria; phylum Cyanobacteriota; class Cyanobacteriia; order Phormidesmidales; family Phormidesmidaceae; genus CAWUKV01. The sequence goes on along the minus strand of CAWUKV010000242.1, from coordinate 6,091 downwards.
GCTGGAGGCAAAAGTTTTAAGCTCTCTTAGCAGAAATGGTTTCAGGATCCCTGCACGCTTTCTCAAAATCTTGAGAATGTCTGATAAATTACGCAGACTAGGGGAAAATACTGATAAATTCCAGTTGATACGGCACTCAAGCGTTGAGCTGTCGAATACAAGTGTTAACGAGGATATTGTTATGGTGAGTAGGCAAGCTCGCGCTCGCGCCACCGGCTCAGCCAGCGGCTTCATGAGAGACTTTCGTGAATTTTTGCTGCGAGGTAACGTCGTCGATCTGGCGATCGCGGTTTTGATCGCGGCGGCTTTCGGCGCTGTTATCACGTCGTTCATTGGCGACATCATTACGCCGTTACTACTGAACCCTGCGCTGCAGGCTGCGAACGTCGATGATATTGCTGCCCTATCCGCAGGCGGCATCAAGTACGGGCTGTTTCTATCGTCCGTTATCAACTTTGTCGTTATTGCCCTTGTACTTTTCTTGTTGATCCGCGCTTTCGAAAAGCTCAAGCGCCAAGACGAGGTTGAGGCTGGACCTACTGCTGAAGAACAGCTCAACGCTAACCTAGAGCGGCTCAACAGCAATCTGGAGCGAGATCGCCTCTAGTTGCCGAGACTTGGTTTAGCTGTTTTAGTCTCGACAGCCCAGACTTTCTCGAGTCGATATACCGGTCACCGGATTTTCTCCGGTGGCCCTTTTGCACATCTGGGCGACCTGAAACCGGTCTAGAATAGTATTCGAAAAGTCGGCCCCGGTGATGTCAGTTTCGTTGAAGATGCTACTGGTCATTAGTGCATCTGTAATCAGGGCGTCTCTCAGGTCAGAACCGGTGAAGGTGACCCGATCGGCGAAGGTTTCTGAGAGGTCTGCGCCGCGCAGGTCAGTGCGGATGAAGGCTGCTTTGGTGAGAATGCAGCCGTTTAAGTTAGCGCCCTTGAAGTTGGCATCGCGCACCTCTGCGGCAGCCAGCGACGTACCCGATAGGTTGGCTGCTTCGAAGTCGCGACCACTCAGGTCGGTCAGCGTGTAGTCTACGGCATTGTCCTGTGCCCAGGCGGGTGCCACAAATAGCGGAGAGATTACGCTCAAAAGGCCTACCAGCAGTGCCAGTAGGCCCATTAGAATAGCTTGCTTGATACCGGACAGCAGACAAAACATCGCAGTTAAAGCAGTGGGTGAAACGAACTGCTTTAAAGCCTAAAGCGGCATCAGCTGTAGCACAAGTGCCCGTCGGTCAAAGGACTGAACTTTGCTATGTTGCTTGAGGTCGGTGACAATACGATCTAGCAGCTCTACTGCGCGATCGCGATGCTGGTGTTCCCGACCCCGCAGGCGAATGCGAAACTTCACCGAATCCCCTTTCCCTAACCAATCAACGGCCCGATTGATCCGCAGCTGGTAGTCTGATTCACCCACATTGGGACGTAGCTTCACTTCCTTTACAGAGGTTCGTGCGCTCTGTTTTTGGCGTTTCTTCTGCTGATATTGAAACTTGCCGTAGTCTAGAATTTTGACAACGGGCGCATCTTTGCCCTGCGACACCACAACCAGATCAAGCTCGGCTTCTTCTGCCATTCGCAGCGCATCTCGGGTATCAATAACGCCGCGATTGTTATTTTCTGCATCGATTAGCAGAACCTTCGGAGACCTAATTTGGCGGTTGACCAGATTCTTCTGTGCGATAGTAGTATCCTCTTTCAGTGCGATAGGTAAAGCAGGCGGAACGGTTAACGCCGCGGTTGCTCAAACATTTGGCGAAAGCTCCAAAGATGAAGCTGTCGCCGGGGCAACTAGGATTCCCAGTCTAACTCAAGAAGCAACGCCGCTCCAGCGCTGAACCGAGTAAGATAACCGTCCTCAATATTCGGTTACCCCAAGCTTAGCTCGGTTTTGTTTGCCGGTCTGAGTTCGTCAATAAACTGCAAAACCTCAGGCTCCGCAGCCGAGTCACTGGCCCATTGCTGAATGGCAGGCAGTGACTGTACCGCCTCGACAAACAGTGCTGCCCCGGCCAGAAGCGGCGTTTGATAGGTGACAAACCGTAGGGCCACCGGAGCGTAGAACACGTCCGCCAGGGAGAAGTCCCCAAACAGCCAGGGGCCGCCGTAGGCGTCGTAGCACTGTGCCCAAACCCCCTGCACTCGCTGAATTTCTGCCTGGGTAGCAGCGCTGTATTGCTCTAGAGGAACCGGATTGCGGGCACGAATATTTTGGGGCAACTGGTCGCGAATCCCTAAATAACCGGCATGCATTTCAGCACTGATGGAACGGGCCCAAGCACCGGCTTTCTGGTCTTGAGGCCATCCAACCGATGCCCCCAAGTAAGTGAGGCCATAGTCGCAAATAGCAGCGGTATCCCAAACGGTAACTGTATCGTCGAGCAAAATAGGAACTCGCGCGGCCGCGCCGTAGCGGCCAATTTCGGCATACCACTGAGGCGTGTAAAGGGGAATGCGGATCTCCTCGAACGGGAGCTGGCTTTCGGACAGAAACAACCAGGCCCGTAAGGACCAAGATGAATAATTTTTGTTACCGATGACTAGCTTAATCATGAATTAATACTGTTGGGCTCGAGGTCTTTTGTTGTGACTTGCACAACGGTCAAGCTGGGGTGGGGCGCTCAATCCTCCAAGAATAGCGTTACTAGATATCGCGCTATTGGGTGTGGCCCAAACCAGATACCCACAGCTCTAGCCGCTGCAGATCCGCTAGGGCAAGGCTGTCCCACCCTTTTTAGGGGCCATTTTTCGTTTTATGCCAAATGGGATCACCATACTCGGTGTCCTGACGTAAATGGCGATGGCTATAAATGGCGCTAGCTATATAACCTAAGTCGTGTTTCGGGTCTGACAGTGTTGCGCAACCTGTTGTGGCTGGGGAGTCCGGTCAACGCTTAAAGCGTTGACGACTCAAAAAACAGACGACCGACTGAGACGCTAATCTCAATCGGTCGAATGGTAAGCCAACCCTGATTGATAGGTCGTGTGCTGCTCCTGTGCCTAACGCTGAAGGAACAGCACACTTGGAACTCAGTCAGTTACAAATACATGCCGTATCTGCAATGGGTCTATCAAAACGGTAGATTCTTCAAAGGAAATCCTTCAAAGGGGTAGAGTGTGACCGAGTTGTCATGCCCTGATTCGTGGCGGTAGATTGTCCCTGATTCGTATCGAGTTGTAACACCCTGATTTATGGCATTTCTCGCTTGACTTGCTCTATGCTGGCAAAAGCCAGTCAGAACAGCAGGTTAAGCGAGGCACAAGTTTCAGTGCAATTGAAACTTGCTATATGTCGGTAGATTGTCCCTGAACTGTATTGATACTGTGCAGTCATCCATTGAAGGTGTGTCAGCCTTGTCTCCAACGGTGACCGCACAGCTTGAGGCGTTGCTCAACGGGTACGACGACGGTAAAGTAGTCCACCAACCGCTACGCTCAAACCCAGTAAGACTGACGGTTCAGGCGTTTTAGTTGGTAGTGGCGCAACTGCCCCTAAGAGCGTTGCCCCGATTAAGACGTCATCGTAGTCGAGTTCGCCATCTTGTCCCCCAAAATCTTCCCAAAGCACGGTACCTGTTCCAGTCATCAGGTCACCACCAAATTGGGCTGCTACCGCATTACCCGTCACCGCTCCATCATTCAGGCCTGGCGTGGAATAAACCGTGTACAGAAAGCCGGGTGTCTGATTGGGTTGGGCCGGGAAAGGCAGCACAAAATTGTCCAAAAACAGCGTGTAGGTTGTGTCTGCAGCAAACATGAACGCTGCTTCACAGGGGAAGTCCACGGCGTTGCCACAGGTACTCGCAAAGTTGGGCAATGGATTACCCGCGTCGTCAAGATCGTAGCCCGGACCGCTTTCCGTAATGAGGGTTGTCGCGGGACCAACGACGCCATTGTTGACTTCGGCGACGCCGAACTTAGATAGAAATGCGCCGTTTGCACCCTCAAAGGCAAACTTGATCAGGGTATGGGTCTCAAAGCGAATACCGCTGCTATCGAAAGATGCCATGTGCATGGCCGTCGGAACGCTGACTGCCAGACTAGCCACGCCTAACGCCGTTCCGGCGCGGATTAAAGTGTTGTTGCTCATGAATCATCACAGGGTTAAGAATCAAAACAGAATTGCCATTGGGACGAGCCCGTCACGGTGAAGCCGCATCCAGACTATGCCTGTGGGCAAAGTGCTTTGCCAAACCGCGTCCAAGTTGGACCCTGTAGCTTTCCCCGTCGGAAAAACTCCAGTTCTGGACGTGGTCAAGGTTTAGATCAATTTCCAATCAACCGACCAGACTGTAGCCATTGATGAGATGTCGGAAACGGACATTTCGAAGAAAGCTATCAAATTCTGTAGTTTTGTTGAAAATTGGCTTTATTAGCGTGACGGTAAAGCTTTTGTGAAGGTTTCCGAAAGATTTCCCCTATCGTCAGACTGAGGTGCGGCGACTGTTGCCACGGCCTCGCCCGACGCTGACGGAACGTTGGCCAGTGGCAAGATTAGGTCTACTAATCCCTCAACCATTCGCTCAGCTTCAAGGGGCAGCATGTTTTTCCCGTGGAGGATTTCTTGCAGCGTGACGAAGTAAACCATCGCCCCCATCAGGGTGCGAGCGGCAACCTCAGGATCTTTAAACAGATGCTGATCTGCGAAAAAGTTGGTCAGGGCAGTGATAAAGGGTTTGGCCACGCGTTCAACATAGGGCTGAGCCAGTTCTGGAAATCGCCCTGACTCGCCAATGGTGAGCCGCATGAACTCACAGAATCGGGTGTCGCATTCGGCTTGGGCACACATTTTTAGGGCGAGGCTGCGAATGATGGTGCGGGGATCGCCTTGCAGGGCAGTGCGATCGCGGGGGTCAAATACGGTGGCAAACTTGTGCTCGGCCAGCTGCTGCATAATGGCGGCAAACAGGTCGGCCTTATCTTTGAAATGGCTGTAAATTGTCGCCTTGGAGACGCCCGCAGCGCTAGCAACCCGGTCCATGCTGGTAGCCGCATAACCGTGGGCCAAGAATTCTTGCATGGCCCCGTCTAAAATTGCTGCCGTCTTGGCCGATGATCGCCTACGCTCCAACCCTGCCTCTCCATTTATCTATGTCTATTGACCCAGCGTACGGCATTGCCTTCATAGGCGCTACTATCTCAGGTGACAAACGCAACGCTGGTCTATGGTCCCGACCGTTCATGGTCCCAACCGTTCATGGTCCCGACTGTTCATGGAGGCCATTTGCCCCATCATCTGCGCGATGCTGCCATTCCCAATGATAGGATCGCTCCCACACGATCAACGCTTTTCTTAAACGACCATGACCCTTCAGGTATACGGCATTCCCAACTGTGGCACCTGCAAAAAAGCAATGCAGTGGCTCGATAAAAATGAGGTGGATTACGCCTTCATCGACACGAAGGTTGACCCACCTAGTAAGGCCGACATTGAAGCATGGGTTGCAGAACTCACGGCCCAACCCATGCGTAATACCTCTGGGCAGGCGTATCGCGCACTGGGTGAAGAGCGCAACACTTGGAGCGATGCCGAATGGGCGGCGGCCTTTGCCGACAACGTGATGCTGCTCAAGCGCCCGCTATTTGTGAAAGATGGTAAGGCCGTTCTCGTTGGCTTTCGCGCTAAGGAAGAGAGGCTACAGGAATTGTTTGCTGACGGATAATCAAGTTCTTTTTTACACGGGCACTACATGTGCCGCTATCCCTGAACTGCTATGGGCGAATCTAAACGACGACAAGAATCTGACCCCAACTACGGCAAGGTCAAAAAGAAGCCGCCTAAAAAGCCATTCAAGCTCTCGCAAATCTTCAACCTCTCAAAAGTCTCTCGACTCGAGTGGATTGTTTGGGCGGTGATCTTGGGCAGCTCTGTTTCGTGGATCGTACGGGGCTATTTCTTGCAGTAACTTGTGGCCAGGTTCAGTCGGATTAAACCCTTTCCCTCGCTTGATTCTGCGGTTCTATTGTCCTAAGGTCGTTGGCGGTTGCTGTCCCACTGAGGGGCTAAGTATGTGGCTATAAGTAAATCGAAGCTAGTGTCATGCTGTAAAGCCTTTCAGGCATGAACGCGCGAAGCGACGCCAGCGGCGTA
>CAWUKV010000241.1:0-7727 GCA_963923025.1 uncultured bacterium | reverse complement strand
AGTTTCGCCCACCCTGGCAGCTATGGAGACCCTGCTGCCCCCGGTAACGCCTAGCTGCTTTCAAGACAACCTCCCTGAACGTATCCCCGCCCAGGGTGAACAGCGCTATCGGGTGGGCATGATTTTGGGCTGTGTGCAGCGGGTTTTCTTTTCTGGGGTCAACGAAGCGACGGCCCGGGTGCTAACGGCCAACGGCTGCGAAGTGGTGATTCCCCAATCCCAAGGCTGCTGCTCTGCCCTGCCCCAGCATCAGGGCGAAGAAGCCCAGGCCCAAGCGCTAGCCCGGCAGATGATCGATAGCTTTGCCGATGCCGAGGTGGACTACATCATCATCAACGCTGCGGGCTGTGGTCATACCCTAAAAGAATACGACCACATTTTGCGTCACGATGAGGCGTATCGAGATCGCGCCCGTGCCTTTAGTGCCAAGGTGCGAGACGTGCAGGAATTTTTGGCAGAGGTGGGGCTGACGGCACCGTTACAGCCGCTTCAGGACGAACCGCTGAAGCTGGTCTACCAGGATGCCTGTCACCTTCTCCACGGTCAGAAAATCAGCAGCCCCCCCCGGCAACTGCTGCGACAAATCCCGGGCGTCACCCTAAAAGAACCGATTGATGCCGCCCTCTGCTGCGGTAGTGCTGGCGTTTACAACATGCTTCAGCCCGAGGTGGCGGCTGAATTAGGGCAGATGAAAGCAACAAATCTAGTCAATACAGGTGCTGACCTCATTGTTTCTCCTAATCCGGGCTGCGCCTTGCAGATTCAGCAACATTTACGGTTGCAAAATCAAACAATATCTGTGCTTCATCCGATGCAGCTGTTAGATCGGTCAATCCGCGGCGTCCGCTTCCCGTCCGTTCTCTAGCGATTGCCTTAGTTTTGAAGGGTAATCATGGATATCGGCAGAAAGGTTACGTAATTTGGCTCAGTTTGCCTCTATCTGCGGGGGGAAAACTGAAAACAACCGTCAGCTTTCTACACCGAGTACCCTAGACATCGATGCAGGCGCTCCTTCAACGTTTTTTTTCCACGCAGTCCTATATTCCCCACGGCCATTGCTACCTTTGGCAAACGCCGCTGGTCAGCCTACATGTCACGAGCGATTTATTGATAGCGCTGGCTTATTTTTCAATTCCTGTCGTCCTACTGATTTCAGCCTATCGCTTTCAGCAGCGGGTCTTATCGCATAAAGTCACGCTGCTGTTTAGCGGATTTATTTTACTGTGTGGGACGGGGCACCTGCTGGATGTGGTCACGCTTTGGTACCCCATCTATTGGGTTTCTGGAATCGTACAAGCACTGACGGCAATCATATCGGTGTATACCGCATTAGAGCTGATTACCCTGGTGCCGCAGCTGCTATCGCTCAAACGGCCAGAAGATTTGATGCAGATTAATGCGGAGCTGGAACGAGAGATTGCCGATCGAAAAGATGCTGAGACGACCTTAAGAACGCTAGTCGCCTGCACCGCTGCCACAACGGGACCTGAATTCTTTTCGGTTCTGGCGGCCAGCTTAGCAACTTCGCTTGACGTGCGTGATGTCATTGTTGTGGAGAAAGTTGCAGAGAATCGAGCGAGAAGTCTAGCCTTTTGGTCCCATGGAGAACTGTTACAGTCTACGGAATACGACATCTCAGGAACGCCCTGCGAAGTTGTTTTTGAAAAGCAACAGATTTATCACTGTTCGACGGATGTACAGCAGCACTTTCCGAAAGCGGTAGGGCTCAAGGACGATGCTGTAGATTGCTACATGGGCGTGCCACTACTCGATCTCAACGAGCAGGCCATTGGTGTGCTCTGCCTACGACATCCAGGCCCAATTCCTAAGCCCCAACGCGTCCAGTCGCTGATGTCGGTGTTTGCGGCGCGGGTTTCGGCGGAGCTGCAAAGGCAGCGGGCCCAGCAGGCACTGGAGCAGGCAAACAACACCTTAGAATCACGCATTCAGAAGCGGACAGGGGAGCTGGCCCAGGCCAAGGCTGCTGCCGAGACGGCGAACCAGGCCAAAAGCACCTTCATCGCCAAAATTAGCCACGAACTCCGCACGCCGCTCAATGCCATTTTGGGCTTTGCCCAAATCATGGCTCAGGACCGGCAGCTCACTACTGACCATCGGCAGACGCTGGACATTATTAACCGTAGCGGAGCCCACCTGTTGGGGCTGATCAACGACATTCTAGAAATCACCAAAGTTGAAGCAGGGCAGCTAGTCTCCCATGAAACGGACTTCGATCTGTTTCAGCTGCTAGACAGTTTGGAGACCATGCTACAGCTGAAAGCTGAAGTCAAAGGGCTATCGCTCGTGTTTGAGCGCGATCGCACCTTGCCCCAATATCTGCACGGCGATGAAAACAAACTCCGTCAAATTCTCATCAATCTGCTAGACAACGCCATCAAATTTACCGAGACCGGTAGCGTTACGCTGCATCTGTCCTACCCATCGGACCGGCAGCTGGAGTTCACCGTTACTGATACTGGTCCTGGCATCTCCCAGGACGATCAGATTCATATCTTCAAGCTGTTCTATCAGTCCCAGTCTCACCACACCGAGGTGGGTACAGGACTGGGGTTAGCCATCATCAATGGCTTTATTAAGCATATGGGTGGCGAAATCTGCGTTGATAGCCGACTCGATGTGGGCACCCGATTTACCGTCCGCTTACCCATCACCGCTATTCGTTCCATTACGCCCCAGCCGCAGCTCGACAGCTATCGGGTCGTTCGTCTCGCCGACCAAAACCGTCCCTGCCGCCTGCTTGTGGTAGAAGATGCACCGACCAACCGATTGCTGCTGAGAAAGATTTTGGGCGCGGTAGGCTTTGAGCTGAAAGAAGCCTGCAATGGCGAAGAGGCCATTGAGCTTTGGCAAACCTGGCAGCCTGAGCTGATTTTGATGGACATGCAAATGCCAGTATTGGATGGCTATCAGGCAACCGCCCAGATCAAACACTTGGCCCAGGCGCAAGGGGGCACACCACCGCCGGTCATCGCCCTAACAGCAAGTACCTTCCAAGAACAGCAGCGGGCCATTCGTGCAGCGGGCTGCGATGCCTGCATTCACAAGCCGTTTCAGCGCGAGCAGCTGCTCCACGCGATCGCCACTCACCTGAATCTGCAATATCTCTATGAGCAGGCTGACGCTCCACCAGCCCCTGTTCAAGCACCTAGATATTTGACGGCGTAGACGACGACAGGCCCTGGCGGCGGCTAGTGGCAGGCGGTAGACTAAGAAATGTAACGCACGCACTAGAGGGTTCAGCCCAGAAGGCCTCTGTTCGATAATCATGACTTCATCCACCTGGCAAATTAAGCTCCTCTACGATGGCGAATGCCCACTCTGTCTGCGGGAGGTTAACTTTTTACAGCGGCGCGATAACGGGCGTGGTCGGGTGGCCTTTGTTGATATCGCCGATGAGAACTACGACCCTGCTGATAATGCTGGTATCGACTTTGAAACGGCCATGGGGCGCATCCATGCCATTTTGCCGGACGGCACCATTGTCCAGAATGTTGAAGTCTTTCGCCGCGTCTACGAGATTTTGGACATGGGCTGGGTGTATGCCGTGACCAAGCTGCCGGTTTTAGGATGGCTAGCCGACAAGCTATACGACCTGTGGGCCGATCAGCGGCTGCGAATGACCGGTCGGCCTAGCCTACAAAGCATCTTAGAAGAGCGGGCCAGCTGTGAGCGCGATCGCTGCCGCGTCTAGCGATTTGTCGGGCGATGTGAGTACCCTCACAGTTCTATCGGTCAACAGCTGAGTGGGGTGCTTATTCAACAGTCTGAATCGGCAAGTCGGCCTTTCTCCAGGCGCTTATGTCACCCTCTAGGTGGAGTACCGTGCTAAACCCTGCATCGACTAGGGTGGCTTCCGCAATATTGGCCCGCACCCCCCGCTCGCAGTAGACCACTATTTGATCGTGCGACTGTAGTTCCGTTAGATGCTGATCCATTTCTCGGAATGGAATGTTGATGGCACCGGGAATGTGGCCTGCGGCATATTCCTCGGCGCTGCGGACATCGACAACTAACGGCGCGGTCCCAGCTTCAATGTGTGCGGCTAGATCGGCGGACGAGATGCGATCGCTGGCCGTTGCCGATCTGCAGCTGACCAGCAGGCTCACCAGCACGACCATCACCACCATCTGCCGCAGTCTATCCTGCATCTTTTGGCCCTCTGCACTAACCCCTCTAGCGTAGTCGATCCAGTTCATTCGTCGGGCTGTTGCCCTGATCGGACAAGGGCACCGGAACAACCTCAAGGCAACCTGTTTGACGACCTATACCTTCTGGTACGGTGCTTGAGTCACAGCGAGTAATGCTATTCCTTTGGCAGACACGTGACTCGCCATCGGCTCAACCTTTTCGCAGATTGCCATACCGTTGTAGCTTGACTTCTATTGAGAACTAAATAAGAATAGTTCCTACTATTGCTAATGGGACTGATCCCTAGGTGAGCATGCCGTTTTACTCCGATGATGCGCTCAAGGCTGAGCTGAACGCCCGTGGACTAAGGGCGACAACGCAGCGGCAGAAGATTCTCAGTATCTTTCAGGCACTGCCCCAGGGCGATCACCTCAGCGCCGAGCAAATGCACGACATCCTCAGTGAGCAAGGAGAACGCATAAGCCTATCGACGGTTTACCGCACGTTGCATCTCATGGTTTACATGGGGCTACTGCGAGAGCTGGAGTTGGCCGAAGGGCACAAGTATTATGAGCTCAACCGGGTCACCCAAGACCACCATCACCATCTGGTCTGCGTGCAGTGCGGTCAAACCATTGAGTTTTCCGCAGATTCGATTGATCAGCTGGGTGAGCGACAGGCGCAGTCATCGGGATACCACGTCTTAGACTGTCAGCTGACCCTCTATGGGGTCTGCAGGGACTGTAATCGCTAGCGGTTGGGGAAATGGACCCGGTTTGAAGCCGTGTAGTCTAGTCGTCTGCGCCTGATCTGAGAAAGCAGATGAATCGTTGTATTTATTAGGAATTATTCCCAACTTGTCCGCATTGACCTATACTACCTGAAGTCGACTATTGATTATTTATGTCAACAAGCTGTGCTTGAAGACAGCTGATGCCAACCCAGCCTGTGTTGACCCTGATCCCTTGCATAGCTGCCAGTGACCTGACAAGGCGGCGACGCCATAGGGTTTTATGCCAAGCAGAATCACTGTATTCGGTGCCCTAACGTAAATGGCGCTAGCTATATAACCTCCGCTTGTTGTTCTAGATAGGTCATTTTTTTACTATGACTTCGCATTCTGAAGCACTGTGGCTGACGGTTAGTCCAGCCCTAAAGAAGTTTGATCAGCGGCTGCTATGTCAGCTCAATCGGCAAATGACCATTCGCCGTTGGGAGTATCGCCAAACGGCTGATGAGCCCTGCTGCTTAGAAACGCCTATCTGCATGTTGCATGAGTATTTGAAGACCTGCGATCGTCCGCTGCATCTGCTGGGGCATGGGCTCAGTGGCGTGGTTGGCTGGGTCTATGCCCAGCGCTTTCCCCATCGGGTGCGATCGCTCACCCTGCTATCGGTCAATGCGTCGCCCGCTATCAACTGGCACGCGCATTACTATGCGCTTCGGCAGCTTTTGCCCTGTAGCCGCGATGTTGTTACCGCACAGATGGTCAAGCTGTTGTTTGGTTCCCGCAGTTTCGACCTAACTAAACTGTTAGTTAATGTTCTAAAGCAAGACTTAGATGCGGGATTGTCGTTACATTCTCTGGTCTCGCGTCATGACATTGTCCCCGCTGCTATCGAGCCGCCGCTGTTTGTCTGCTACGGCAGTCATGACGACATTCTGGATCAGCCTGTGCATCAGTCCTGGCAGCCATATTTAAAGTCTACCGATGTTCTGTGGCAATGCACGGGCGGTCGTCACTTCTTCCATTTTGATCAGCCCAAAGTTGTCGCTCAAGCGATTCGTCAGTACTGGCAACAGCTCTCCGACGATAAACAGTTCGCTTCCTTCCTATCGCTACCTAACGGAGTTTCCCATGAGCGACGGCTATAGGTTGATCGTAACGAGAGCGACGCCAGCGCTATCCGGCATTCAACGACTCAAACGCCGGGACTGGCTGAGTGCGGGATCACTCTGGCGACTCCACCAGGGAACGGTGCGAGTGGTCACCTGGAACGACAAGGGCGATGTCATGCCGCTGGGCTTTTGGGGGCCGGGTAGCTGGGTTGGGGGTGTCCTCGCCGTAACCGCACCCTGTGAGATTCAGGCGCTGACGTCCGTTACTGTAGAACAACTGAGTCCCTTAACGGTGGTTCCAGAGGCTGCGTTTGCGGCTCAGGCGCGTCAAGCCACTGATCTGCTCAAAATCTTGCACTATCGCCAGGTAGAAGAACGACTGCTGCAGCTGCTCTGTTGGTTGGTTACTCAGCTGGGGTACACAACAGCAGACGGTGTTTGTTTGCCTTTGGGGTTAACGCATCAGGAATTGGCGGATGCGATCGCGTCGACTAGAGTGACGGTCACCCGCACACTCCGACAGCTCGAGCTCGAGGGCCATCTCAAGTGGTCGCGGTCTGAGAAGGTGGTATTTCACTCAACCTTGACTCAGCGATTCTTTCGTCAACTGTCGGCCTAGTTGCTGAGTAAGGCAAAGATACTGCTGCCCTTATTAAAACTAAATGTCGTAGCATTCATGCTGTTTAACCGCATCTGGATGGAGATATGTATAGGGTGCTGCTGCATTTAAAACTCAATAATCTGTCCATATAGACAGACAAAAATGTTGAATCTACAAATAGAAAACTTGCAAAACCCCTGGATTGTTGACTACGGATCGGCTTGCAATCGCCAAAACTTTTTGATTGAGTAGCCTAAATAACATTAATTCTTAAAGAAAAGCATCTTCTCTATTGATATCTATTTTCATTAGTAATACGCTGACGTAAGTGATCTTTAGTTGATATTGGTTCTCAATAATTATGATAAGCCGACTCAAGACAGCAGAACTCTTCCTGGCACTGGGCCTAGCAACGACCGTTGCTGTAGGCTGCACCTCATCTACTGAGGACGCCGTCAGCGAAGATATCGGCACCGAGGCAGAGGCGATCCTTCCTGAAGGTGGCGAAGGTGGCGAAGGCGGTGAGGGCGGTGAAGGCGGTGAGGGCTACAGCGAGGGTGAAGCCGCCAATGCCAATTTTGAAGATAAGATCAGCGGTCCCGAGCTGCTAGCAGCCTTGCAGGACGGTGGCCATGTCATTTATTTTCGCCATGCCCAGACCGAGCGAGACTATGCCGACCAGGCTGATCCAAACATGAGCCTCGACGACTGCGAAACCCAGCGCAAGCTGAGCGACGTTGGCATTGCGCAATCGGAAGAGATTGGTGCAGCCTTTGAGGCCAACGACATCCCCGTGGGTGAGGTGATTACCAGCGAGTACTGTCGAGCATGGCAGACGGCAGAGCTTGCCTTTGGCCGCTACGAAAAGAATCCGCAGCTCAACTTCTTGCCCTTTGAGGACTATACCGCAGCTCAAGTTGAAGAGATGCGTGCCAATGTGACGCCGCTACTAACAGCGGTGCCCGCAGACGGCGAGAATACCGTGATTGTCGGTCATGACGATATCTTTGAAGCTGCAACGGGTATCTATCCCGATCCTCAGGGATTGGCTTATGTGTTGACACCGGATGGCAGCGGCGGCTTTGGCACTGGCGCTTAAAGAGGGCATAGGTAAAAATAGGAGCATAGCCATTCATAG
>CAWUKV010000240.1:0-7828 GCA_963923025.1 uncultured bacterium | reverse complement strand
GCACTATTCTTTGATCCAGATGGTACCGGAACCACTCAGCAAAGCCAAATAGCGACCATCAGTGGTAGTGCTGTTCTACAGGCTTGCAACATTCAGGTATTTTGAGGTTTAGGTCTGGGTTGCGGCAGGAATCAGGAATCTAGGTGAAGGGACAGACTGAGGTGCTGCAGTCGGTAATTGCGCTAAATCGAACGACTGGGCAACGGTAGTGCGATCGCTTGAGCCTAAATCAAACGTTGTAGGAGAGCGATGTGAGTCAGATAGCGATGAAGTCAGCAAGGCTGAATGGCGCGTCACTCTGAGCGGTGATCGGTCAATGAGGTGACTGTTTCGTTCCCGGTTTCTGCGAGTCAGAAACCGGATTGGTGTAGGGAGCTGAAGTTGGGCGACGACATCGTCAAAAAACAGTAGCCTAGTGCTATCTCCAGGCTGTAATGTCTGTTTCTGTCTGTAGCCTTCTGCTTCGGGTTGCCTGAAGATATGTAGCTGAGTGCGGCAGATGTCTAGAACCCAATAGTCTTGCAATGCAGCTTGAGCGTAGACCTTTGCCTTCATTCCAGTATTCATAGACGAATAGTCAGACGATACCTCGAGTAGTAACACGATGTCGTCTGATGTTGGTGGATGGTAACGGTAGTAGGCCGCATCTCCTCGGAAAATGGCAATGTCCGGTCTGAGTTCGGAATTGTGGCTAAGCACAATGGGATGGTGGACTCGCACCTTCGCCCGGTTGCCCACACATCTCTGAAGCATGGCGCTTAGGCGTTGAACGTTTCCTACATTGCCTGCTTGTGAAGGGCCGGTCTGTGGAGAATTGCAGCGGACGATCTGGCCCTCAACCAAATTGACCGGTTCGTTGACTCCCACAAGACGGGCATGGACAAGCTGTCGATACTCCTCAACTGTCCATAAACGGTTGAAGGGGTCCTGAGTAGATGCGACCCGAGGCTGATAAGTCATTGCAGCTGGGTCGGTTTTTATCAGTGTAACCCCGGAACTTTCTGCCGCTGACAACGTCTGCCCCAAATCCGCAGAAAGTTCACTGTCTGCGGTAATTCTTTATACGAATCTGCCTACTCCTGAGGCGACGTGGCTGAGTCTGCTTCTAGCACATGTCGATTGGCTTTGATCCACTGGATAATTTCTTTGGCCAATCGGCTTTTGAGCTTGATTGCTCGTACAGCGCCTGCTAGATCCAATTTTTCAGCTGTCTCAGCGTGGTCGAGATCGAACATGCCTGTACTCGCTAACTCTAGGCGACTGAGCTCGTCTTCTAGCCGGGTAAACGTATCTAAAAAATGTAAAGCCGCCTCCCAATTCGGCGGGTTAATCATCAGCTTGTCTTGACTAGACCAAAGGGTATTCACAGATTGTCTCAGGTGGCTGGGAGATCGTCTTTCTTTTGTTCCCGCTTACGGCATACCTTGCGACAAGCCCATCAGGAATTGGGCGCTTCTACTCAGCATTTACTACAAGCTCATTTGACGCTACATTCCAGATGTAGTTGCCAATAAACTATCCGTAGATTCTTTTGGCTTAATGTAAGAATCTGTACTATTATTGCTAGCCTCTTAGCAGGTTAATATTGCGCCACTTGGGGTTCCTGCGGAGATACACCTCAATTTGGGTAATAGATTTTTGAGGAAGTAGAGTTAAAAATACGCCAATTGGCGTAGATCCTTCAATCAATGACGGTGGTGAGGCGCGTAGGTAAATAATTTGAATTGCCGCATCGGGAGAATTACTGGATTGTTGTATCAATCTTTCTTGTTTGCTCCCGTATTTACACGACTTCATTTGTCTCTCAAATTAAGTTCACTTGATAAGGGTTTTGATCCCCTGCATATTTACCGAAATTGACAGACTTAAGTTGATGTATCAAATCCATCTGATTTAAGTGGGGTGGGGGTTCTAGCCCCTGACACCCCTGTAGGTAAATTTGTATATCTTAATGTCAAGATGTTTCTTTCGCTGCAAGTATTTGCTGATTCGGGGTGACTTGACGTCGGCAACGTTAATTTCAACTTGCTTTCTTGGTAAGTTGACTAACTGCGAGCAGCGGACTTTATGCGCGAGTTGCATTTACCATGACCCGAGATGCACTTATTGTTGGAATTAACCAGTATCAGGAGCTGCCTGAGCTGAATGCGCCTGCTGCCGATGCGCAGGCAGTGGCAGAGCTCTTGCAGGAGTATGGCGAGTTTAAAACTCGGCGTATGCCGGAGGTGGTTGATTCAAAGAATCATCTAGCTGTTGGGCAACAGACACCAGTGACGACGGCTGAATTGCAAGCCGCGCTGATTTCGTTGCTTAAGCCTGAAGGCCGTGTTGCAGCAAATACGGTTCTCTTCTACTTCTCAGGGCATGGGCTGCAACGTACTACAGGCATTCGAGAAGGCTTTTTAGCGACCAGTGACACGCGTGCTGAGCAGGGTGGCATCCCGTTGAACTGGCTACGGCGCTTAATTGATGAAAGTCCAGTTAAGCAAATCATCGTCATATTAGATTGCTGCCATAGTGGTGAGCTATTTAACGTTGACGAAGCGACACCCTCCAAAAAAGAAGGCTGTACCCGACTGTTTATTGCTGCGTCACAAGCTTATGAAGCGGCCTATGAATCTTTAGAGGGTGACTATAGTGTTTTAACCAAAGCTGTACTCTCGGGGCTCAATCCGCATCGTACTAAGGGTGGAAAAATCAGTAATCACAACCTAGTCCATTGGGTGAGCGAACAGCTTCGAGAAGAAACTCAGCGGCCGATTATTGAACATTCTGGCGTTGAGTTTTTGTTAACCCGGGCAGAGGGCGTTATCCCTCCTCCTCCTCGTACGCAGCTATCAACCCTCTCTCGGCTAAGGCGAATGACCTTCGCGTTTTGTCCTTACAGAGGGCTAGAGCCGTTCTGCGAGAAACACGCAGATTACTTTTTCGGACGAGATGACCTGATTCAAACATTGCTAGAAAAAGTTCAGCGGAGTAGTTTGTGTGCCGTTGTTGGGGCCTCCAGCAGCGGTAAAACCTCACTACTACGGGCAGGGCTGATTCATCAGCTTCAGCAGGGGCAAATCATCGCAGGCAGTGATGCTTGGACGATTAAGTATTTGACACCGGGGCAGCGTCCGTTACGAAGTTTGGCGGCTACTTTTATCGATCCTGACGCTAGCGATATTGAACGGGCGGCGCAGCTTCACCGTGCGGAAACCTTGCTTAAGGAGAGCGAAAGCGGTCTTGCCCAGCTTATAGCGGCTACCGATCTACGCGCAGAATCGGGTCTTGGACGACGTTTTGTGCTGATTATTGACCAGTTTGAGGAGGCTGTACGTCCTACAGATATTCCACAGGTTAACGAAGAACATCAGCAGTTCGTTCGTTGCCTTACAACAGCTTTAGATGATGATAGTTTGCCTATCAATGTGGTAATTGGTCTACGGACTGATGCTATGGATCAGCTGTTGATTTATGCCGATCTATTTAGGAAGCTAGAGGACAACATCATTACGATGACGTCTATCCCCTATCGCCAGCTGAGAGATGTTGTCACTAAACCAGCCGAGAAAGTTAATTTACAAATCGAACCCCAACTGCTGAACACATTAATGGTTGATTTGACTGGGGCTCCGGGAGAACTCACGTTAATTCAGCAAACCCTGCTTGAGCTATGGCGTCGCAAGGAGATGAGTGCGATGAGCAATGGGCCGAGGTTGACAACTGCAGCCTACAATGCCATTGGCGGTGTCAAAAGAGTTCTCATTAATCGTGCCTCGGCCGTTTATGAAGGGTTTACGCAGGACGAAAGGCAGGCGGCTGAGCGTATCTTTCTAGCGCTATGTGAGCTGGGCGATGGACAGGAAGATAATAAACGACGAGCCTACAAAAGTGAGCTGATCAATGAAACCTATCCAGCCGAACTCATCAACCGGACCCTAGAGAAGTTGGTAGCTGCCCGTTTGGTGATCGTTGATCAGGAAACCACGCTTGAGACTCAGCCTAAAGGGACGGCTATTCCTGGTGCAGCATGGCAAACCCAAGCTTCTCCTCAGGCTGAGATTCGGCGTTGGTTTGTTCAAAGTGCTCCACTCCCTGCGACTTATCCAGAAACGGTGGAGATTGCTCATAAGTCTTTGATTCGAGATTGGTCACTGTTGCGTCAGTGGCTACACACGCATCGAGACTGGTTGCGCTATCGTCGCCGATTAGAGGAACATGCACAGGAGTGGGCGCAGCGCGGTCGTCCTAATCATCCAGAGTACCTTTTAGTTGGTCGTCGGTTGCAGGAAGCTAGGGCTTTTTCATTACAGTATCGGCGCGAGCTTTCTACCCTTGCTCAAGATCTAGTGACGGCCAGCCGACGTACTCAGATGCGTCTAAGACTCAGAACAGGGGTCTTGACGCTACTGGTGCCGCTAGCTTTGATAGCTGGGATGACGGTGTCGTTCTTGCGTAGTCGCCTTTCTAAACATTGGCAGAACCTGCCCCGAATTAAGCAGGAACAGGTTTTAGAGCAGCATGGTGTTCCCTCAGACGTGCGAGTACAGCATTTGCTATTGGGGCCGGTTCAGTCTTAGTCTCGATAGCCGTTGAATTTTTCAGGATGTGCCGTTAGCTGACCGCTGCGTTTGGGGTGGCGACATGTATTGCCGAGCGGCATTGTGGATGAGTACGCTGTGTTTGCGTCCCTCGGCTTGCTTGAGGAAAGTTAGTCCTAGGGCGAACAGTGAAGGCTGGTGTTCGGTGGACTGATACAGATAAACCACTGTTTGGCGAAGACGATGGCGGAACAAAACTTGGTCTGAAAGACTGGGAAGTAGCAGGGCTGATATCGTGAAGCCCAATCCAGCAGGTACTAATGGAATCCACCACCCTGCTATGAAAGACAAAAAGGAGATGGTGGTGAGCAATCCTGTGCCGATGATAATAGCGATTGCCACTTGCCATAACGACCGTAGCTGCCAGCTCAACAGCGCGCCTAACCCAATCCACGCAACGATCCATCCCTGTTCGATCAGCGATGGCCAGACTTTCAGTAGCGTTCTTCCTTCTAATGCGCTCGATAGGAGCATTGCTAGGATATTGGCCTGCAATAGAACCCCTGGCATACGGCTGGGAGATTGAAACAGTACGGTGCTGTAGGGCGTATGGAAGAAGTCGTTCGCACTTTCTGCCGTGTAGCCGACTATGACAATGCGATTAGCTATGCTATGTTCTGGAATCTTCTGACTTAGC
Organism: uncultured bacterium; assembly: GCA_963923025.1. Classification (GTDB taxonomy): domain Bacteria; phylum Cyanobacteriota; class Cyanobacteriia; order Phormidesmidales; family Phormidesmidaceae; genus CAWUKV01. The sequence continues at coordinate 2,605 of CAWUKV010000240.1, read as the reverse complement.
AAATCCTCCAGGGAGAAGATTGAAAACTGGGATCTAGGTCCGTGGTAGTTCAGCAGTACCTGATAGCCGCCGCTGTCAGCCTGAACGTAGCCACCGTCGTTGGATTGAAAGGCATAGAGCTGTGCTTTCCCTAGCTGCATGTGCTGAGAATGTGCCTGGGGGATGATGCTGCGCTGGCTCAGATAGCTGAGCGCCAGCTGTAGCGAGAAGCTATAGTGTACCGTATCTTCTGACCGGACAGACAACAGGGCGCGACGAACTTTTCCGTCACTGTCAACGATTTGATCAGCGAACCCAATCTGCTCAGACGGGAGTGTCGGGGGAGGGGCAACAGCGGGCTCCACGTGCTTGTAGATGCCGACAATGTTGTCATTGTTTGATAGCGTTTGTTGTAAAGCCTCTGTGCCGGGCTCAACAGCAATGTCTCGATAGAGATCGAGCCCGATTAGCGCTGGCTGTGCCTGTTGGATACGGTGAATGGCCTCTGATAGCATCGCATCGGAAAGCGGAAAGCGATCGGCCTGGCGTAAGTCAGCCTCAGTGATTTCGATAATCGTGATCGGCTGCTGCGTTGCGGATTCTATATGCTGCTGAAAGAAGACATCAAGGGCTAGCCACTCAGAAAATTGAAGAAAGCCACTGAGTTGAAGCACAGTTACTATGCCTGTGACGGCCAACCCAATTCCCGTTAACCACAGTGCAGGATTGGGCAAGGGACGCTGACGTGCTTTTTGGCGAGCCTGATTTAACTTGGTGTGGGCCAGGTCGGCCATTTGTAGGGAGTGCTGAAGGGCTTCTCTAGATTGTTGTTCTAGCTTTAGGGTCTGTTCAGCTGCCTGTTGGGCGTAGGCCTGACTGGCGCTGAGGAATCTATGGTCTTCGTCGCTAAGCTGTTTGTTGCGCGCCCATGTAAGGGCTTGCTGTAGCTCCAGTCCTTTTAACAGATGCCGAACATCTCTGTGATTAGACGCAGCCCACCTTGAGTAGTTTGAGGCATAAGGCCTGAGGCGATACAGCTCATCTTCAATCCATGCTGGAGAAAAGATCAATCGATAAATCGGGTTTTTGACCTGTAGCTGTCCCTGCTCAGGAGCGGCTAGTCCAGCAAGAATTAACGCTGTCTGTTCATGAGAATTATCCAAGGCAACCGGCTCTTGCAGGATCCGTCGATAAAGCCCAAGGAGACGCCCCGTCTGGTGCTGGTCTGCCAGGATCCGGTCACGAATGGTTCGAAAGTGTTCCGGGACATCTTGCGTTTGCCAGTTGTTGATGAAGTTAAGCTGAACGAGCTTGGCGACCCAAGCCTTGGCTGTATCAGCTTGGAGTAAATGGCTCTGTTGACTGATCAGCCTGCACAGCTTTTGAGTTAAGAACGGTTGTCCGCCGGTCCAATATAGAACCTCATCTAAAAGAGTTTCGGCAGACCAGGGCACTATTTTGAGTTGGCGAAGCCCCGATAACAGCGGTGTTGCTTCTGCTCGCTGTAATCCTCTGAGATCAATTCGAATGCCAATATTGAAAGGGGTGCGATACGGATCTCGAATTAGATCTCTGGGTGTGGTGACCCCAAACAATGCGAATGTAACTTGCTGGTAGCTATGCTTGAGCGCTCTTTGGTTGTAACAACTCCGGACCCAGGCAAAAAAGTCATCGACGGCAAAAGGCAGGTGCAATAGGCTGTCGATCTCATCGAGCAAGATCACAATTGGGCGATCACCGCAGTAGGGTAAAAGTACGGTGTCAATGAACCGATTGAGCTGCTGTATGTAGGTCTCTTGTGGGCTGAAGTCGAAGCACCGATCTAAAAGCTCTGGAGGACCGTCTAGGCTCCGAGCTAACTCTATGAGCACGCTGGTATACCACTGCCGAGGAATAATGTGGTCAGTTCCAATCCGGCTAAAGTCGACTAGGGCACAGCAATAATGCTCCTGGTGGAGCCGATGAGCTGTGCGAACCAGCAAAGAAGATTTGCCCATCTGCCGGGCATTAAAAACGTAGCAGAACTGGCCCTCGCGGAGACCGTTGAACAAATCACGATCGGCTTGCCGTTCGACATAGCTTGTGGCCGTTTTGGCTAACGTCCCACCAACCTGATAAACCTGCTGTGTCATAGCTGCTTTATAGTAGGCGACCTCTCTGACAAGGTTGCTAAGGCTAACAGCGCGTGTGGGACATGTAGGGCGGCTTTGTGATTCCTCTACTGCTCATTTGGTTGGCTAAGAAGTCTGTGCAGGGGGTGATCGCGTGATCACGTTCCAATACTCTACGCAGTTGATGCGGCTATGTCTAAATTTAATTATCCTGAAAGATATGATCTTAGTCTCCTGACTGTAACGGCTTCAAAGATACGCAGGTGTTGGAACTGAGCCGTTTTTTTACGGGCCAGCCCAAGACTTTGCCTATGTCTAAGTTGCGATGGTTGCGGGGGGACAGAAGGTCGACCAGGTCATGGCTTGGTGGTTCAGGTAGTGACTCCGCTGCCGGGCCGCAAACAAGTCGCTGGTCAGCACATTAAGCAAGAGAACTTGGACCCGGTTGCAGATGAGTTGGCGTACGTATATTACTCGAATCGTGATGGTTGGCCTGTGTTTGCTAGGAATAGTGG
>CAWUKV010000239.1:0-7853 GCA_963923025.1 uncultured bacterium | reverse complement strand
ATACGGTTCAGTCTTCACAACTCGCTTGGGAAGTGGGCTATGGGCTAGGGACGTTCCATCAGCTTCTCAGTGATCTTCCGCCAGAAATGATGGTCGACACCTTAGCAGGGTTTCATATTACTCCCAGCTATCTGGCAATGTACAAGAAAACCCGCGACAACAATTCAACAACAGAATGTCCCGAAGTTCTGTTCTGTACTCAGTTTATTGAGGCACGATGTGAGCACGTCAGCATTTTAGAATCGGCAAAAACGCGTGGAGAGCTCTCTGTACGGATGATTCACGGCGATCCGAAGATCAATAACATTCTGTTCGATGCTGACAGTCAGCAAGCCATCAGCCTGATCGATCTTGATACCGTGAAACCTGGGCTAATCCATTATGACTTAGGGGATTGCCTGAGATCTGGGTGTAATTCACTAGGTGAAGATGCAACTAATTGGAAAGATGTCACTTTTGACGTAGAGATTTGTGAGAGAATTCTGCAAGGATATTTTGTGGCAGCAAAGAATTTTCTTGCTGACCTTGACTATGCCTACTGCTACGACGCAATCTGGCTGATTTCATTGGAGCTAGGGCTGCGGTTTTTTACCGACTATCTAGCCGGTGATGTGTATTTCAAAACACGCTATGCCGAGCATAATTTAGTTAGAGCGCTGGTCCAATTTAAGCTAGTAGAAAGTATCGAGCATCAGAAAGGCCAGATTTTATCTATCGTTGCTCGATTGCGGGACAGCATCTAGGACATGTGCTTGGGTGTCTTCTCTTGGGTTGTGACATTCTCTGCATACCGGTCAATCTCATATCCGGCAACTGCGAACACCGACCTGCAATAGGTCGTTTCGCTGTCAATGACACCCACCTCTGAACGGGGCACTGTTTGGAGTGGTGTGTCTTCTTCAGCCTTCAAGCGTCAGCGGCTAACGCTTGGTGAATGGGCTAGTTCAACGCCTGCTAATTTCAATATGACCATTCAAGAATTCTCTCTGAAACCCTTTAGGAGCAGTCAAGGGACCGTTAGTACAGACATTACGGGCAAAATCTCTCGACAGGCAGAGCACTTGAGCGTGACGTACGAGCTTCTGGGGGCACTGCCTACGGTTGTCGTCCCCCAACCGGTGGCCCCACCTACCCGTCAGGATAATCTCTGGCAAACTACCTGCTTTGAGTGCTTTCTGCGTCCTGCTAACGGCGCTAATTACTGGGAATTTAACCTGTCCCCCAGCTATGCCTGGAATGCCTACACCTTCCGTGACTATCGCCAAGATCGCCATCCCTCCCAGGAGATCGAGTCGCTACCCTTCCAGGTATTGCAGACACCTACTGTTCTGCAACTTGTCTGGTCCTTTGATCTGTCTCAGGTGAGCTTGGCCGATCAGAGTCTACGAGTTGCGATCGCTGCTGTCGTTGAATTCCAAAACGGACCACTAACCTATTGGGCCTTGACCCATCCCGCTGCTGATCCCGACTTTCACCACCGTGGTAGCTTTGTGATTGCTGTTTAATTCCACGGTTGAGCCCAGCGTGTCCCAAACCCTCACAGTTGTTGCCTACGTTGTTGTGAGCAGTGGCCGACTGCTAGTTGTTCGTAAGTGCAACACCTGTAAGTTTATGTTCCCTGGGGGTAAGCCCTTACCTGATGAGGCCTATGAACAAGCGATTGCCCGCGAGGTCCTAGAGGAATTGGGGTGTCCAGTTGATCCACCGTCTGTGACCACGCTGGGCCAATTCACCACCCAAGCAGCGAACGAGCCTGACACCCAGCTCATTGCTCATGTTTTCCAGGGGCAGCTACTCGGCACACCGCAAGCCACTAGCGAGATTGAAGAAATTCGGTGGATCACTGGACAGGAAACCGATCTGCATCTAGCGCCGCTCCTGACGGACTGTATCCTGCCGCTACTACGCCAGCAAAGCCAGCTTCCTAACCCAACATAGTCGCTGAGTGCGAAGTTACTGGGTCAGTACGACACATCGCTGGGTGCATTAGCCCTAGCCACACGTCTGCCATCCGGATCCAACGTTAAGTAAACCGTAGAAAAACACGCATTGCCAAATCCAAGTGGTATTACAGAAATCACCAGCCTATGGAGCCTTTGGCCATGACCAATGCGTCTAACACGCCCCCTGAAACCCCTAACCCGCCGAACGTAGACCCTCCTGACACTCAGGTTGAAGAGTTCTCCATCAACGGCGATACGTTGATGGACAAGGTACAGGAGCTGATTCGAGAGAGTAATGTCCGGCGCATCCTGATCAAGAATCAGGATGGCCGGGTACTGCTGGAAATTCCACTGACGGCAGGGATCATCGGTGGCGCTATTGGGCTAGCCTTCTTTGCTCCGATCTTGGCGATCGCGGCGGTTGGGGGCATGGTTGCCCGATTTACCTTGGTGGTCGAACGTCGTGTCTAGTCTGACCTGCTAGCCTTGCCGCTGATGTGCAGCTGCCGCCTGAAGTTCCTCGACCACGTCCCAAGCGGCAGCACACTCCGGTGAAGTTGCGCCTTTCTGCTCACAAACGCGACGAGCTTCTTCGCGTGCCACTTCAATTTCGTCTTCGATGAAGAGGCGCTTGGGCTTCTCGACAAAGTCACTTTTACGCAAAATATCCGTAATGGAGATGACCCCTAATAACCGACCTTCCACCACCGGCGCACGACGAATTCGAGTTTGGGCGAATAGTCTTGCAATGTACTCGACACCCAAGTCAGGCGGCACCACAATGCAAGGCTTGGTCATAATTTCATAGACTCGCATTGCTTTGGGGTCTTGACCGTAGGCCGCGACCTTATAGACAATGTCTGTCTCGGTCACCATCCCATAAGGATCGTCCTCGGTACGGCGTTCGACGATTAGCGATCGCAGTCCCTTCTCCTTCATCAGCTTGACCGCTTCTGCAACTGTCGCTGAGCCGCCGATGGTGATCACATCAGCGGTCATGATCTCTCTAGCTGTTAGCATGTCGAACTGCTCCTCGTGGTTAACCGTAGTAGAAATTTTAGGCTGTCTAATGCCATCGCGACATTCGAAAATTGCGCAGAATCGCGGGGTCGCTTGGATTCCTCAAGTTGGTATCAAAGTCGCTATCGTAAAAAATATCTGCAATAGACAAAAAGCCTAGCGGCTCTTCGTCGATGACGAGAGCATGCCGTACCTGATTGTTGGAAAATAGCCGGGCAGCGTATTCTACACCCAAATTGGGTGACACCGCTAGGCACATCGGCTGCATGATGTCACGAACGGTAAACTCGTCTGGAGAACGACCGTAGGCTGCGATCTGGTGAACAATACCTGTCGTAGAAACCAGGCCATAAGCTGAAGGCGTCTTGGTATCAGTGACAATCAGCTTAGAGAGCCTTTGATTTCTCATTTGGGCTATTGCTTCAGCGACAGTCTCCGAAGCCGAAATGTGCGTATTGGTTCGGTGAAAGATATCTGCAACTAACATGTTTTCTCCTTGCTCGTTGATCTAATCGAGCTTTGCCATTGTGATTTGACTAAATGTGCTGGAGATAAATTGAGATGTCATATCTGCGTAGTGGAGTAATCGTGCTGCCATGCCGCAGGGCTTACGACATAGAGGGGGGGCTTTTCTCCTAAGAAGAGGTTGAGCCTGACTGTGAGGCACGACATGCTTTGTTCTAGCGAGATAGTTGTGCTAAACCTTGGTCATGTCCAGAACTGGAGTTTTTTCGGCGGGGAAAGCTACAGATTTCAACTTGGACGTGGTTTAGAGGCTAAAACGAAGTGCTCAAGGCTATAGTCGCTAGCCTCTTCTCGTTCGTTGACGATTCACTAAGTATCATATTCTCTCGCCTCCAAAGCATCAGGATTTTCTTCTAGGTAAATATCGAAATTGCTCTTAGGCTTGTCAACAAAATCACTTTTGCGCAAAATATCTGTAATCGTAATCACTCCTAGCAACCGTCCGCGAACAACAGGCGCGCGGCGAATACGGGTCTGGTTAAATAGGCGGGCAACGTACTCCACCCCTAGCTCTGGTGTCACGACAACACAGGGCTTTGTCATGATCTCGTAGACTCGCATTGTTTTGGGATCATGACCATAGGCCGCAACTTTGTAAATAATGTCCGTCTCAGTCACCATCCCATAGGGGTCGTCCTCAGTGCGACGCTCGACAATCAGTGAGCGTAGTCCCTTATCCTTCATCAGCTTTACCGCTTCCGCCACGGTTGCAGAACCACTGATAGTTACTACATCAGTGGTCATAATTTCTTGTGCTCTCATCATGGGTATATTTCCTTTCCGTTAACGCGTTGCGGGATATCTAGTTTTGGGACAGACCTACTCTCCGCCTTTAGGGTTGAAACACAAAAAGGCACGTGGGTAGAGTCAAAACGTGTAGGCCTCAATGACAGCACCGCTACAGGGGCAAAAGGACATCAGATAGTCACAAGTTGAACAGCTGGTGCGCAGGATCCAGTCGTCCCTATTACAGCGTTCAGTCAATGACTCCGATAAGCTAGATACAGCAATGTATTGACGCCGTGCGGGTTGGCCGCAGGTCGGGCAGCGAACCTCAGCAGGCTGATCAAGCCGAATGAAGGGTGAAGAGGCCATAGGTCAAGCAAAAATGGAGATGAATCTTGTTAATGACTTTGGTAGAGTTAGGCATAGATAACTTTGCAATTACCCCATGACTGCTGAGCAATCCTCCCCTCAAGACACAGATAAAATGGCGCTTTGGCAACGGCTTCAGGCCGGTCGAGCTGAAAAAGCTGCTCAAGGAGGATATGCAGGGTACGGTTCGCCCGCTTATGGTGAGCGTGTCGTTGATGGCGAACTAACCAAAGACGACAAAGAACAGCAGGTGATCGAACTAATTCGGCGACACCATAAATCTGGAAAATCCCTACAGCAGATTGCAGACTGGATGAACAGTCAAGGCCACACCACCAAACGAGGGCGGCAATGGCAGCGCATTTCTGTAAAACGAGTGTTAGATAGACTCTATGGCAGAGCCAATAGAAGGACCGCACCAGCCGAGTCGTTCAACGAGTCAACTGGTGACGCGGAGATTCCATAGTTGACAACGCACCCATTAGTGTGTGCGAAGCCATAGCCCAACAGGACCGCCAAGGGCTAAAACCTCATGCAAGGGAAACCCTTGAAAAAATTAAGCTTTTGTCAGCTTTCCTGTTACATCTATAATATTACACCTTTAGGACAGTGAAGTCTATATATTTAAGTTGTTTTTGCACTTAGGCTGTTACATCCCTCACAGGTGCCTTGATGGACTCGCCAGACTTACAGTCGGTAACCCCCTCCGTGATTGATGCTGTCAACTCGGACGTGTTGACAGTGTCAGCCAATGCCTCCGTGGCTGAAGTGATTGCTGCTATGAGCAACCAAACTGGGAAAACCGGCAGGCATAGAACGAGTTACGCACTGGTCTTAAGGCAGCGCTACCCTGTTGGTATCCTGACTGAACGCGATATTGTCCGTCTGACGGCTACAGGGGCTGACATCGCAGCAATGCCAATTCAGCGAGTGATGACCTCCCCTGTCCATACGCTCAAACAGTCGGCGCTGCAAGATATTTTTGCGGTGTTGTTTTTGTTTCGCCGCTACCGCATTCGCCACTTGCCCATTGTCAACGACAACGATGAGCTAGTGGGAATGGTAACCCCCAATAGCATTCGTCAAGTGCTACGACCGGCCAATCTGCTTAAGCTGAGACGAGTTGCCGATGTCATGAGTCAGGATGTTGTTCATGCTCAGCGAACGATACCTGTCTTAGAATTGGCTCAGCGAATGACGCTCAATCGGGTCAGCTGCATCGTTATTGCTGATGTTGAGACTGAAATGAATATGGCAGCGATGACCCCGGTTGGGATCGTGACCGAGCGCGATATTGTTCAGCTACAGTCAATGGAGCTAGATCTCAAACCGCTGGTTGCTCAGGACATTATGAGTACGCCGTTATTCTTGCTCAATCCCCAAGATTCTTTGTGGGATGCCCATCAAGAAATGCAGCGCCGCCACGTTCGCCGACTGGTGGTGTCTTGGAATTGGGGTAAAGGGCTTGGGATTGTGACGCAAACCAGTCTGCTCAAAATTTTTGACCCGATCGAGATGTACGGCATCATCGAGTCGATGCAGCAAACCATTCATCAGATTAACGGCGGTCCATCGGCTACAGTTGACCGTTCTCAGTCCTCCCTTGCTGATCTGCTGCTAGACCTGGAGGCTAGCTTGCTACAGCTGTCAGATGTGCCTGCGCAGCGGCCAGTCGTCGACCGAGCGTTGTCTACACTGCAGCAAATGCGAGAACGGCTAAAGGTGCAAAAGATGGCCTGAATAAAACTCACCCGCTAACGCTGCCAGTACCTACAGGCGCTCAGGGCCATGGTGACAACACCGGCCTTAATCGCGGTTTCGTCAACGTCAAACCGAGGGTGGTGTAAGGGATAGTTGGGCCTGTCTGTGAAGCCCACACCCAGGCGAAACATCATACCGGGGGCTTTATCGGTATAAATCGCAAAATCTTCTGCCCCCAGAGACGGCTCGTCGATCCACTCTACCTCCGATTCCCCTAGCGCAGCCTTGGCACAGTCCGCCACTAGCTGCGTCAGCCCTGTCTCGTTCATGACTGACGACACCCGGCGCTGGTAGTTCACTTCGTAGGTGGCACCATAGGTCTTACATACCCCGGCCACAATGTTCTCGATCCAGTTTGGCAGCTGGGCGTGAACATCAGGATGGAGCGATCTCACCGTCCCCTGCATCTCGACATGGTCAGCAATCACGTTGGAGGCGCGTCCCCCTGCAATTTTGCCAATGGTAATAACAACGGGATGCAGTGGATTGAGCGTGCGGCTGATGCCCTGTTGTAGCGCCGTAATGACCTGGGACGCAATCCAGATTGCGTCGGTCGCTTCGTGGGGCCGTGCCCCGTGGCCAGACTCGCCGAAAATTTTAATCTCTAGGTCGTCTGCTGCTGAGGTGAGTGCCCCCTGCCGTAGCCCAATCTTGCCCGCCATGATGGTTGGGAAGACATGCACTCCCAGCACTGCCTCCACGTTTTGCATCACACCGTCTTCCACCATCCATTTCGCCCCTTGTGCGGTTTCTTCAGCAGGCTGGAATAAGAAGCGGGTCTTTCCTGGAAAGGAAAGACCCAACTCTGCCAACACCATTGCTGTTCCTAGGCCGACGGTGGTGTGAACGTCGTGGCCGCAGGCGTGCATCATGCCCAGGTTCTTGGAAGCAAACGGGACATCGGCTCGTTCTGCAATGGGCAGCGCATCCATATCGGTGCGAATGGCCAGTACCCGTTCGGGATTTTGCCCTGCCAGCTCTGCCACAACACCAGTTTTACCAATCATTTCTTGCACATGAAACCCACAGGACGACACGACGCCAGACACGTAGGCTGCGGTTTGGTACTCTTGCCCGCTCAGTTCGGGGTGGGCGTGAATGTGGCGGCGAATTTCAATTAGGCGAGGCTCAATTTTGTCGGCAATGGTTTGGATTTTGTCTAGCATTCAGCGAATGTGGCGGTAATCGGTGTGACTTATGGTACAGCACCGAGTTTTGTGACGCTTGGCGCAACGCTAAGTTCTCAGAGATGCTGATCTGGTTAGGATGAGCATGCTGAGATAGAAATCATGACTTTTATGCCGCATCTAGAGTAGCCAGGGCAAGCGTAACCAGGACATTACAGAAATGGCCAAAAGACCCGCACTGACACCTGCACTAACAATCGCTATCCCAAAGAGAAACCTCATCCGTGCCAGCCAACCAAAGCCGGGTTTGAGAATTGATTGCTGGGGTCGTGCTGATTCACATCAACGTCGGCAGTCAATCACAGCTAACTTCGGCGGCCAG
>CAWUKV010000238.1:0-7906 GCA_963923025.1 uncultured bacterium | reverse complement strand
CTGTAGTCCTCTCGGATCGCCCAAAGTCAAAATCGCCGCGCGAGCATCTTCTCTTACACCTAGATCCTCATCGTCGGCAAAGGTCTCAATCAGGGCGTCAATAGCCGTAGCGTAGACTGCATTGGGGGGCAGGTAGCGGCAGAGTTCGCCAATGGACCAAGCGCAGTTGCTACGCACAATGGAGATGTCATCGTTGCGCATGACTTTGATCAGGGCGGGGATGGCCTTCAAGCCCGCTTCGTAGCTGATCGCCCCCATTTGCCCTAAGGCACTCGCTGCCCACAGACGCACAACAGAAATGTCATTCTCAATCGCTTCGACCAGCGGGTAGACGGCCTGTTCTCGCTGGCATGCTCCCAGCGCCCAAACAATGGCTTTTCTTACGTAGCCGTGGCTGTCGTCAGCAAGTTGAGCAATCAGCGCCTCAACAGCGCGGTCACTAGGATTACGCCCTAATGCATAGGCCGCATTGACCCGCACCAGCGGGCTTTCATCCTGCAATAGCGCAATCAGCTGGGGGACAGCCCGCCCGTCTTGAAGTTTGTAGAAGGCGCGGGCGGCTAGCATACGCTGCTGCTGATCCGGAGAGGACAGCAGCGGCAGCATTTCATCAGCACTATAGCTGGGGAGGTCATCAGCTTCCCCAGCTATGGCAATGTCGTCTAGCGGGTCAACGGGGGCAGCGCCCCCAATCTCCGCTTCTAGGACGGCGAGTTCGTCGGTATCGTCGATACCGGTGTTGAGCCCCGGCATTTATAGCTCGGCCAGAACAGCGCGGGCTGCAGCCAGAGTGTTCTCAATATCCTCATCGGTGTGAGCCAAAGAGGTGAACCCGGCCTCAAACTGAGAGGGCGCAAGGTAAACGCCACGCTCTAACATGCCGCGATGGAAGCGGCTGAACTTGTCGAGATCCGAGGACTTAGCATCGTCGTAGTTGTGGACGGCCTTGTCGGTAAAGAACATGCCGAACATAGCGCTAATGCTGCCACCCGTTACGTCATGGCCCGCGTCACGGGCAACTTGCAGTAGGCCACTGCTCAGCTTCTTGGTAGTCTCTTCCATCTTCTCGTAGGTGCCGGGCCGCTTGAGAATTTCTAGCGTTTTGATGCCTGCGGTCATGGCGAGGGGATTGCCTGACAGCGTACCAGCCTGGTAGACCGGACCGGCAGGAGCAATCATTTCCATAATGTCGCGGCGACCGCCGTAGGCTCCCACTGGTAAACCACCACCGATGACCTTACCCATTGTGGTCAGGTCCGGGGTGACACCAAAGCGGGCTTGAGCCCCACCGTAGGAAATGCGGAAGCCGGTCATCACTTCGTCAAAGACCAGTAGTGCGCCGTGTTCCTTTGTGAGCTCACGCAGCCCTTCTAGGAAGCCAGGAACTGGGGGCACAAAGCCGGAGTTGCCCACCACAGGCTCTAGAATGACGCCGGAGATTTCACCGGGGTTCTCTTCGAACAGCTTCTTGACCGCTTCTAGGTCGTTGTACGGCGCAGTCAGGGTTGCAGCAGTGGCCGACTTGGGTACACCGGGGGAGTCGGGTAGGCCCAGAGTGGCAACGCCGGACCCGGCCTTAACCAAGAACATGTCGGCGTGGCCGTGGTAGCAGCCTTCGAACTTAATGACCTTTTCGCGCTGGGTGTAAGCCCGCATTAGGCGAAGGACGGCCATGCAAGCTTCGGTACCAGAGTTGACGAAGCGCACCATCTCAACGCTGGGGACGGCGTCAATCACCATCTCGGCTAGGACGTTTTCGAGGGCACAGGGCGCACCAAAGCTGGTGCCCTTTTCGAGCGCTTCAGATAGGGCTTGGAGTACTTCGGGGTGAGCGTGGCCGCAGATGGCGGGTCCCCAAGTGCCGACGTAGTCAATGTATTGGTTGCCGTCAACATCCCAGATGTATGCGCCTTTGACGCGGTCAAACACGATGGGCTGGCCACCAACGGATTTGAACGCGCGTACCGGAGAGCTAACGCCGCCGGGCATGAGGTCTTTGGCAGCGGTAAAGATTTCTTTTGATTTTGTGGTTCTTAAAGATGTGGTAGTAACCAAGGCGCGCTCCTTAGAAGAAGGGTTGGATTGGTGTCACAGACCCGTATGCAGTGTTCTTTATCGTAGCGTTTGCAAGTGTCCGAGGTAATAAGTATTAAGGAAGGTAAATCTGCAAGAATGGGGGTGGCATTTAGGTCAGGATGAGTTCGGAGACGGACTGGGTAACACTATGGGCGCGATCGCAACCAATAATCTCACTGGGGCCATTCCCATTGAGGATATTCGCTACAACGAGCAGGGTCTGGTGCCTGCGATCTCACAAGATTACCTTGATGGCACGGTGCTGATGATGGCCTGGATGAACCGGGAGTCGCTGCAAAAAACGCTAGATACGGGTGAAGTGTGGTACTGGAGCCGGTCCCGGCAAGAGCTATGGCACAAGGGTGCCACGTCGGGGCACCTGCAAAAGGTAAAGGGCATTCGCTACGACTGCGACAGTGACGCGCTGCTGGTGACCATAGAGCAAGTGGGCGATGTGGCCTGCCATACCGGAGAGCGGAGCTGCTTCCATCAGATCAGCGGAACGGTGACGGCTCCGATGGCAGATACGTTGTCGCAGGTGTATGGGGTGGTGCGCGATCGCAAAACCAACCCCAAGCCTGACTCTTACACCAACAAACTGCTTGAGGGCGGCGACAACAAGATTCTCAAGAAGATTGGCGAAGAGGCCGCTGAGGTCGTGATGGCCTGTAAAGACGACGCGCCGGATGAGATTGCAGGTGAAGTGGCGGATTTGCTGTATCACACGCTGGTCGCGCTGGCCTATCACGACGTGGATATTCGCGAGGTATATCGCAAGTTGCAGTCCCGTCGATAAACTGGTTGCTACAGGCTTAGCCTACTCAGCCGAGCGCTCTTCTCGGTTGGCTTTAAGCATTTCGACCAGGCGTACATGAGCTGCTTTAGCATCCTCTAACGGGGGCTCGAAGGGGATACGGATGGGGGTAGCTTCGCCTGCGAGTTGAGCCTCTAAGTCCATGCCCTCAGCGTCAATCGCCTTCATGGTGGCAGCAGTGGCGGCGGGCGTTTGGCCGTAGGTCTTGGCATACATGAGGACGGCGTCAGCGTGGTCGTCGTTCATGTGCTTGCAGATGCGATCGCTAACCTGCGGCGTAATGGTTTCCGACATAAAAATCCTTTAGGATAGGGGCGTCTTCGGTTAGGGCAGACTATCTGCTCAATCGTGATTCAATCCGTACTGCTTCCATGCTACCGTCACTGCCCGCCAATGCCGAACATCCCTGGCCGTCGGGTCATATTTTCCATAGCCCTGGCGCACATTTGACCTACCGGATTGTGGGTCCCTGCTGTCGGCTGTACGACCGCGACCAGCTACCGTGGCCCTGCTGTCGGCTACAGTGGCGGGGCAAGGAGCCCAGCTGGCGACGAATTGGGCGACGGTTCATTGTCGATCTGTCAACTCGGCGGCACCCGTCTTACTGCGTAGAAATTGTTGGGCAGGGCTACCGGGGCGAAGCGTTTGTCACCACGCTGTACACCGTCACCCTGTCATCCGACCTGCAAAGCTGGTGGCACACCAAACGGCGACCCACCGAGAAACTGTCTATCCCTGAAGCGGCTGAGATGGCCGAACTCGCCTACGCTGCATCAGTCAGCGGCGGGGCAACCGTAGCTGCTACCCCAGTTGCGGCAGCGGACACCGATTTAGCGTCTCACACAGACCAACCCCCAAAAACGGCAGCCGAGAAAACGCCAGCCGAGAAAACGCCAGCAGAATCCCCCACTCATCCGCAGCTCTCGCTGCTAGAGCTTTGGGGAATTGGCTAGCCAGCCCGATTCGTTTTTCAGCGATTACTCCTGACGGTCGCGTACTGCGTCGTCTTCGCCTTCGGGCAACAGCTCTAATTCTTCGATGAAGCAGGCTTGGCGATAGTCTGCGCCGGACCACATAGTCAGGCCACAAAGCTGGGCATTGGTCAGGTCGATGTCGTGCACCAGGGTACGGTCCAGATTGGCCCGTTCGAGGATGGCACTGGTGAATTCAGTTTTGTGGATATAGCTGTCGCGCAGGTCTGCGTCGGTGAGGTCCGCCGATGTAAAGTTGGCGTGGTCCATTAGAGCACCGTAGAGGTCAGCCCGGAGCAGGGTAGCGGCCTCAAAGTTGGCGTGGGACAGATTGGTAAAGCCCAGATTGGCATCGGTCAGGTTGGCTCCAGCCAAATAGGACCGATAGAGATTTGCCCCTTCTAGGTTGGCACCTTCTAAATTGGCCCCTGCCAGAGAGATGCGGCGCAGGTCGGCATTGGCGAGGTCACAGCCAGGGCATTCGTTCGTATTTAGGAGCTGTTCCAGGTCTCCGGCATCGAAGGCCGGGGCAGCGGTACCGCTAGCCAGAACCAGGAAAAGTGCTGTGCCAACTGGCAAAGCGACCGGAACGCGATCGCACCCTCGAATCCACCGCGCTACGGTTTGAAACATCGACACGCTCCTCAAAAATGACGAATAAAAAGATAAACAGCTCTATGTTGTCAAACTTAACCAAGAGCGGCAAGTCTGCCTAAGTCGCCTTTACCGTTCAATCATCAAATGTCCTTACTGCGTTGAAAATCCGAAAATCTACCGGATGGGGCATCGGGACACGACCGCTCCATCTGTAGATGTGCCGAGGCGATCGCGCCTGCTGTGCCCGTCGGAGGAATAGGCTGATTGACCCGGTGAAGACCCCGGTAAAGCGGTTCTCCCCTGTCACTGGGGAGCATGGCAACGATGCATCGGTGAACGCCAACAGGGAAGCCATCACAGTCCCTATAAGGTAACCAAACCGACACGATGAAACGATTTGCTGACGAGACCCAACGGCTTAATCCGCTGTGAGTATAATTTGATCCACAAATCAACGAAACTTGCTATTGATGCGCCGTTTAGCACTGCCAAAGGGGCACTCTACCAACGTCTGATGTCTTTTATACGGACATCTTAGACAACGAAGATTTGCTACGACCCTCAGTACAACTTTCTACGACCCACCCTCTCTACAACCATCATGGAAACCGCGAAAGGAAAGACCACTATGAAATCCCTGCGATCGCAAGTTGCTGCGCTGTCTGTTGTTGCAGTGACCGCACTGGGTGTTGCTAACGGCGCGCTTGCCCAGTCCTTCGGCAATGTCGAAGTTGAACAGGACGACTTTGTCCTGGTTGCTGCTCCGGGCGGCGGTCTGCTAGGACGCCCTCAGCTGATGATTATTGAGCAGCAGCGGGATGATCAGGCCTGCTGGAGTGAATCTGGGTCATCGCCAACGCAGATTGAGCCATTGCTTCTGAATTTCGACTTTAGTGGTATCTGCGGTCGTAGCACGGACAGCAACGGCTACTCGATTTGGACCGCTGAGGGCGAAGCAGGCCGTAACTTCTCCTTTGACATTCAAGAAGAAGACGGTGAGCAGATTCTCTACGCCGTGCCCAGCCGTTTCTCAACCAATCCCTACCGTGAGACCGATCCTTTTCCCATTGGCCGTACCTTTGGGGTCGCTGAAAACGGGTTTACCAAGATTGTGCTCAATCCCGGCTGGCGGCTGACCAAACGCACCTATGAAGATCGCACGCTGGGGCACGTGTACCTAACTAGCGATAGCACCCTGGCCAGCATCGTTGAAGCGAATGGCGGACCTATCGCGGTGGATCCCGGTCCTGGCACCGATCCCACCCCGACCCCTGGCACGTCTTTTTCTGACGTCAGCGGCGACACCTACGCCCAGCAGATTGCCCGTGCCGTTGAGGTGGGCTTCATTGCAGGCTTCGAAGACAATACCTTCCGACCGCGGACGCCGCTGACTCGCGAGCAGCTAGTGTCGATGGTGCTAGAAGCGCTGGATGCCCAAGATAATCTGTCTATTGCTCTACCCAACCAGGTTACGACCACGTCCTTTGGTGACGTACCCAGCAACCGCTGGAGTGCAGCCAAGATTCAGTTCGCCAGTCAGAGCGGTATCGTCACGGGCTACCCTGACGGCACTTTCCGCCCGACTCAGGCAGTGACACGGGCTGAGATGATTGCAGTGCTGCGTCGCGCGGCAGAATATCGCAAGACGCTGCTCAACGAAAGCACAACGCTGGACCCGACTCAGTCTGCCCTGTCCTTCTCAGACACCAGCGGTCACTGGGCACAGGACGTCATCAGCGACCTATCCGCCTACTGTGGGATTGCAACCCCGCTCAACGAGTCGGGCAGTGCGTTCTACCCGAACGAGCAGGCCCTGCGTAACTACGCGGCGACGGCAGTGGTGCGACTGGTCGATTGTCCCAATCCGTAGGAAGAAGTGGCAAGGGGGCAATGGGAAAGGGGAAGGGGCTTTGCGTGAAAACATTACAGGCTCTAAGAATCTCTCCCATGCCCGGCCTCTCCCTTCCCTCCCTGACATTCGCGTTATCCTCACCTGGATTCTTTAACTCCCCCCGGTACAATAGTATTGATAAAAAATCATCACTGCCGTGGAAACTATTCTGAAACGTCCGATTTTAGTGGGTGGTCTGGGCCTTGCAGGCAGCCTGTGGGTATTGGATGCTGTGAATCATGTGGACGGGTCGCTAGCGCTAGGTGCGATCGCGCTGGCCTCCGGTCTTTGGTGGTTCAAATCTCGCCAGCAGCCCCAGCTTGACTTGGGTCTACCGCAGCAGATCCAGGCAGACCGCACAACGGTAGAGCAGGCGCTGGCAAAGGTTGATCATCTGCTAGCGTCGCTGCGGACAGAATTGCCGAAGCCGATTAGCGAAGAGACCGAGCAACAGCTGGCTCAGCTTCAGCAGCGTCGAGATGACGTTCTTCAGAATTTAGACCGCGGCACCCTGGCAGTGACCTTGGTGGGCAACAAGGGCGTGGGTAAAACTGCGCTACAACAGCATTTGAGCGAAGCTTGGTCAACTAAGGCAGATCTGTCTTTTGCAGAGGTTTCCCTATCGGACGATGTTGCCCTGGCGATAGACAGCGATTTGGTCCTATTCATCACCGCAGGCGACCTGACGGCCTCAGAGCAGCAGACGCTACAGATGCTGACGGCGGATGGATTCTCTTCTCTATTGGTCTTCAATAAGCAAGACCAACTGGTGCCAACGGACCGGGCACTGGTGATGGATCGGATTCTGTCCCGGGCTGAGGCGTTTGGCATTGAGGCCGTGTCGGCAGCGGCCAGTCCGAAGCCGATCAAAGTCCGACGTCACTTGGCATCGGGCGAGGTGCAGGAGGTGATGGAACAGCCTGCACCACAGACGGAACAGCTTGTATCTCAACTGAGTGAACTGGATCTAGAACGACTGCGCCTCGCCACAGCCCTGCGACAAGCCAGTGCGCTAAGGCTCAACGTTCTGGCCCTAGTGAACGCCCATCGCCGCCAAAAGGCAATGCCGATGATCGAGCAGATGCAGTGGGTGGCGGCAGGGACAGCCTTTGCAAACCCGCTGGCAACGCTAGACTTGCTGGCAGCGGCGGCGATTAACGCGCAGCTAGTGATGGACCTGGGTAAGCTGTACGGTCAGCCGATGACAATGGCACAGGCCAAAGCGGGGGCAGGTGCGATCGCAAAGCTCACGGTTCAGCTGGGCTTGGTCGAACTCTCCACCCAGCTGCTGGGTAGCGTGCTCAAAACTCATGCATCTACCTATCTGGCTGGGGGCGCACTCCAAGGCGTGAGTGCCGCTTACCTGACCCATGTGGCTGGCCTGACCCTGGTGGAATTCTTCGAAGAACAGAGCCTGCTGCCCACATCGGAGCGGGAGCTACGGTTTGATGCCCTGGGCGATCGCCTGAAAAGTCTCTTCCAAACGGCCAAGCAGGGTACAGCCCTTCAGGCATTTGTCTCGCAGGCACTATCTCATCTGCCGCTATCTCATCTGCC
>CAWUKV010000237.1:0-7938 GCA_963923025.1 uncultured bacterium | reverse complement strand
TGTACGAGCGGGTTTTAGTCCAGGGTTCGCTGCCGGTAAATGGCCGGCCAGAAGAGGTCACCCTGCGCCTTTCTGGGCTGGTGGTTGAACAGGCGGGCACGCTCCGGGTCTATAATCCTATCTATCGTGAGGTCTTCCATCGGGGATGGATACAGCGATTTCTCAAGGGCATACGCCCCTACGGAGACAACCTTGAAGCCTGGTTAGAAGCCCCTAACAACGACAGCCTGTTGCTACAGGGAGAGGCATTGTCGGTAGCGCTGGACTGGGCAGAAGAACGTAGCCTAGCCAGACAAGACTATCGGTATCTGGTTGAAAGCCAAAAGCTGTCTTTGAGAAAGGATATTGCAGACCTGCAAGCAACGCTGGAAAGTCGGAACCAGTTGCTTAAGACAAAAAACGAGGCCGTTAGCCGTACCGAAAGCCAGCTACAAGCTGCTCAGGCTGAGTTAAACCGCGTGAGAAAGCGGACGCGACGTTTTTCTGCACTGAGTATCGGGTTAGTTGGCTTAGCTGTGTTTGGGGCACTGTTGACAGGGAGGCAAGCCTCTTTAGCAAGGCAGCACGCTATTACAGAGGAGCAAAAGGCTCAGATCGCATCACAAGAGGCTCAAGTTGCCCAGGAACAACTCTTTGAGACAGAGAAGCAGCTAGAGTTCATCCGAGAGAAGTCAATCGCTCTTGAAGATAATAACGATGAATTAATTAGGCAAAATAGATCGCTGGATGAGGAAAATCTGGCCTTAGACGAGCTTAACGAACAATTTGCGACTGAAGCTGAGGCTGCACAGACAGCCGCTGACACTGCGCGACAGGAAGCAGAAAATATTCGTGGACAGCTAACGGGCTTAACTCAAGACCTTAACTCAAAAAATAGCGAACTGAATGGGGTGCAAGCCCAGTTGGGCTCTGCGAACTCTAGGTTGGGTGAGCTAACGCAAGCAGTTGCTGATGCGACAGTGGCCCTAGATACAGCTAAGCTTGCTCGAGCTGATGCAATAGAGGACAAGGAGCAGGCAGAAGAAGCCATCCGGTTTTCCATTGGCTCATTGGGGATTCAGCGATTTAAGAATACCTTTTACGAACTGGGCGGTCTACAACAGGCGGTACAGTTTTTAACGGATGCACTAGAGCGAACTGAGAATACTCAAAACAGGCGGGGTAAGAGCTACGTCCATGGGAACTTGGGTGAGGTGTATAACCTGCTCGGTCAGTTTCCGTTGGCACTAGAGCACCACGAACAGCATCTACAGCTGGCCCGCGAGATTCAAGACCGTCAGGGAGAAGGGCATGCTCTTGGAAACATCGGTGAGGTTTTGTATAACCAGGGTAAATATCCTGAGGCGATAGAACTGCACGAGCAACATTTGACCATTGCCAGAGAAACGCAAGATAAACTGAGCGAAAGTCAGGCTCTGATGCATTTAGGCCGGGCCTATCTTAAAACGGGTGAATCTCAGAAAGCTCTGGCAACTCACCAGGAGAGTTTGGAGTTAGCCCGTAATATTAAGGACCGCCTGGGAGAAGGTCAAATTCTAAGCTACACAGGAGACGTTTACGACTTTTTAGGTCAAACAGACGAGGCTCTGTCACACTATGGAGATGCTGTAGAGGTAGCGATAGAGACGGGTGATCGATTCGGAGAAGCTGACGCCATGAAAAAAATCGCGGATATCCAGCGACGGCGTGGCCTCTATGACGAAGCTTCAAAAACTTATCAGCAGATCCAAGATATTGCGGAAGAAATTCAAGATAGAAAGGGTATAAGCGATAGCCTAACTGGCTTAGGACGCGTCAGCGTCGATCAGTATCAGTACGATGATGCAGAACAGGTTTATACTCTCGCACTGGATATCCTGGTTGCTTTGGGAGATAAAGCAGGTGAAGGAGACATGCTGTTGGACATTGGCAAACTACATCAGATTCAAGGAAGTTATTCCACTGCATTGAAGTACTACGAAGAAGCTCTTGTTATTCACAAAAGCGTTGATAACTTTGCCGGAGAAACCCTTAGCCTCAACAGTATTGGAGATATTTACTGGTTGAGAGGTGAATATGACACAGCTCTGAGTTACTTTAATCAGTCCCTTGACGCCAGCCGTTTAGCTGAGGACCGATCCTTAGAAAGCTCAAACCTCAATGATATCGGCATCCTGTATGTCAATCAAGGTCAATACGAAATAGCACTAAGTTATTACGAACAATCCTTACGCATTAGTCGTGAGGTTGGAGACCGCATTGGTGAAGGAGCCACATTAAATAACATCGGTTTGATTTATGATGGTCAAGGCCAGTACGAATCGGCCTTAGAAAACTTTGAGCAATCGCTGTCTATTAGTCACGAGGTGGGGAATCGTGCTGGCGAAGGCATAACGCTTGGTAACATTGGTCTGGTCTACAACAACCAAGGTCAGTACGAACTAGCATTGAGTTATCATGAGCAGGCACTATCCATTAATCGCGCAGTGGGGAACCGTGATAACGAAAGAATTACACTTGACAACATCGGTTCGGTCTACGTCAACCAAGGCCAGTATGAATTAGCACTAGATTACTATGAACAATCGCTATTAGTTAGCCGCGAGGTGGGGAACCGTTCTGGCGAAGGAATAACGCTTAGCAATATTGGCTCGATTTATGACAACCAAGGGCAGGATGAGCAGGCATTAGACTATTACCAGCAGGCTTTGAGTGTCGCTCAGGCAATAGGAGAAAGAAGCAGTGAAGGTGTCAGGACCTACCTGATTGGAACTGTCTATGTTGAGCTGGACCAGTATTTTCAGGCTGTTGACACATTACAGGAGGCGTTCTTCATCTTGCAAGAGCTAGACCAACCAGAGGGTTTAGGCGCAACTCAGAGCTGGCTTCAAGAGGCCTTGGCAGGTATACGGAATACTCGCTCTGCTAGTGAATATCAGCAGCAATGTCGTACGGTCAGCCAAAATACAAATATTCCTATCACTGACCTATGCCCACAGTAGTCCCGATGTCCACTCATTTGGTGACCGTTCTAGTCTGGCTGTTGCACCCGAAGAGTAAGTTAGTTACAACGCAATCATTCGCACGGCTAGAACATACTCTACGAAATGGCAAAACTCCACCTCTCGATCGCAACTAACAAAATCGACGAAACTATCGAGGACTACTCCAAACGCCTGGGTATACCACCCTGCTCGTCTGTGCCCGGCGAGTACGCCCTCTGGAGAACCAAGACGCTAAATGTTTCAGTACGTCAGGACTCTAGTTGTCCTCCAGGCTCTTTGCGACATTTGGGCTGGGAAGACCCAACAGCGGCTGAATTCTCGCAGGATACAGACGTTAACGGCCTTGTGTGGGAGCGCTTTACTGCACAGCATCAGGCCGACGAAATTAACGATATCTGGCCAGAGGCCCAGTATCAGCCTTGACTACTGATGTGTAGCCGTCGAACCAAAACATACTGACTCAGATCATGAGTAGAACTTTGGCTCGAACAACCCAAAATCCAAGTGGAATTTTGGGGCTAAAAGTCCACTTCAGCCACGGCAAGTGGACTTTTTGAGCACTGATGCCACAAAGAACCGACCATCACCTCAAGGATTCTGAGAGGTAAAGCTCTGATGAGTACAGATTCTGAAGCTGCTTACATCGCCGCCTTAACCCAACTGCACATCGGGCTGGAACGAAAGGGGCCGGGTGATGCCGACTTCTCACGAAATATATTGAGCACGCTATCTATACCGTCAAACCCACGCATTGCCGATTTGGGCTGTGGTAGCGGGATGGGTGCTGTGCTGCTGGCGCAGTATTACCAAAGCCGCGTTCAAGCTGTAGATGCCTCTTCAGCATTTATCGACGAGCTTAAGACCCAGGTCAAACAGCTCGGTCTTGAGGCATTGATTACCCCGATTCATGGAGACATGGCTGAGCTAAACTGGCCTGCTGAATCCATCGATCTGCTTTGGTCCGAAGGGGCGGCGTACAATCTGGGGTTTGAAACAGCCCTGAAAACCTGGAGACCGCTGCTAGCACCGAATGGCATTGCTGTGGTTTCAGAGCTAAGCTGGTTTGTGAATGATGTCGCTAACAGTGTGCCTGAGGATGCGATCGCATTCTGGCAAGCCGCCTACCCAACGATGGGCACAGAAGCTGAAAACAGAGCCCGTGCCCGTCGAGCAGGTTACCAAGTCCTATCCACCCAACGCCTCCCCAGCCAAGCCTGGTGGGACCACTACTACACCCCGCTGCGTCAACGAATGCAGCAGGTCGAGGCAACTCCAGTTATGCAATCTGTTGTTCGCGAGACCGAAGAAGAGATGACGCTGTTTGAACAGTTCAGCGACGACTACGGCTACACGTTCTACGTGCTGCAAGCCGTTTA
Source organism: uncultured bacterium (assembly GCA_963923025.1). GTDB lineage: Bacteria > Cyanobacteriota > Cyanobacteriia > Phormidesmidales > Phormidesmidaceae > CAWUKV01. The sequence continues at coordinate 3,578 of CAWUKV010000237.1, read as the reverse complement.
AGCTAACGACTGCAATAGCCTACAGGCAACACTGACAGCCAACTGACCGACGGCAGACAAGAAAAAACCAGTAGTTTTCACTACTGGTGTGAGGAGCGTCTTGTCGGAGTGTGTGTGACTGTCAGAAGAACAGAATCAGAGAACATGGTCGATAAGGACAGCAAGACCCGCTGCAAAGCCCGTAATTGTAAGCCCTACAAGGGGATTCTGCCCCTGTGCAACAGCGAAGCTAGTAACAACGCCTGCACCCACAGCCGCGATCGCAGTTGCTCCAATCCAATCTTTCTGAAAGTTATCCATCTCGAGCAAGAAACCAAGCACGTATTAAAAGTGACTTTATCACCCCAAATGAGAGCGCTTGATGCTACGAGACAGTTCTGTAACGTAGGTTTAGGTTAGGCAATTTTTCGTTACAGAAAGGCTGTAACGCTCAGGACACTGGTTCTGCCGTCTGCCTTCAGGCTTCTGCCTTGCTGCGCTAGTTACTGCGCTGTACGTTGCCGCCGCCCTTAACCCAGCCCTCGACGCCGTTCTCGCTACGAACCCGCAGCCAGCCGTTGCTTTCTTCCAAAACTGCCAGCTGGTCTTGAAAATCAACACCGCCGAGCTGTCCGTGCTCTGGCCCCGGACCGGACCGGACCAGTAGACCAATCGCCTGTACTACCGTCGCTTCGTATAGCGCATCTGCCGCGGGCTCGGCCTCCGGTTCGGCTTGAGCCGCGGGCTCAGCTGCTGGGGGTGCTTCAGCCTCAGTAGGGGGCGCATCTGCGGGGGCCGTGAAGGTATCAGCTGATGCCGCTGGCGCAGGCTGAGCCGGGTTGTCGTTGCTGTAGACCGGCCGCTCCGGCAAGTGCGTCAGCCGGGTCAAGAAGTACTTAGTTGTGGCTACGCCAGCCAGCCCAATCACGGCCAGTGCTAGAAAAATGCCGATGACTAGCTTACTAAACCCAATTGCAAACTGCTTGACTGCCATGTGTTTCCTCATACTGGGCCGTGCCCGTTTCCTACGTAGGTTATACCCCATCCCGGCATAAAAGCTGGCAGCATCTTCAGGGCGCTAGCCCCCAGAGGCGGTTTCATCCGCTAAAACACTAAAACCTGACCTAAAACCGGTAATTCCGGTCTCTCACCCATAGCCCAACTGGAACCGCATTCCCGCGTCCGTCCACTTTGATATCGACTACAAATGCTGTCTGATCTTGCCATTGGGTTTGGTTGATATCTGCATTTACGTCTTGGCGTCGGTCAGCTGGCATGTAGTAGCGCTCTAGGCCATAGGTGATGCGGCCTACACCACTATATTCGCCCTTGAGCGCAACCTGCTGCTGGCTCAGGTCCTGTGGCTTGTCAGCACTGACTCGAATCGGCTGCCAGGGTTCTGGCGGCGTGGCTGCCCCCTGCGGCGCTTCGAGTACAACGTAAAACGTGCGCGGTTCCCAATAGCCTATGTTGGTGAATATCTCTGCACCACCGGGCAGTTCTCGCAACATCTCCGGCTGAGAAATGTCGTAGCTCAGGGTTTGGTAGTAGCCTCGCATGAAGTCGTAGGGGTCCACCGGCGCAGTTTGTAGGGTTACTGCCGTTCCCGTGGCGTAGGTGACCGCATCCTGAGCCGGAACAGCCACAATCAGCATAGACTGTAGCGCCAGCGGCACCCACAATCGCCATCCAGGTAGCCGACGCCGTGCGGGGGCTTCAACAGGTTCCGTTTTCGGGGCGGCCTGGGGTGTCTCGATAAAATTTTTAGCAGCCCCTAGATTTTGTTCTTGAGAAGACATGGTAATTGCTTGGGTGAAACGTTCGGCCACACAGCGTACGGTTGAGAGAGTATTTGGAGTGGTACTTATGTTAGGGACGGATTTGGAGATTATTTTTCACATTACGCCTCCGGCAACCGCTGCACCTCCGGCTTCAAGTGCCGTTCAAACCACAGACCCACGCCAATCACACATACGCCGCACAGTACCAGCACAAAGGCTTTGAACATGAGGTCGATGTTGTACTCGAACAGGCGGGTGAGTAGCCCCAGAATAATCAGCAGCATGCCACCCCAAAAGGTGTGCCGCGTGCCCAGTGCTAGCCCGTCTCGCAGCAGCGCAATCGCCAGCAAAAACAGCATGACGTTAAAGAAGAACGTTGCAATAATGGTGATGTCTGTAGCGAGAATATGCCAGCAGAACAGGCTAGCTGAGAATACAAGGATGATCGCGATCGCACCCGTATTCACTGATTTCTCTTGCAGCGGGCTCCAAGATTTCAGCTGGTGTCGCAGCCGCAGCCAGCCGAGCCCTGTCAGAATGGCAAACACCGGCAGTTCTAGCATCCAACCAACGCCTTCGAAACTACCCGGAACGACCTCTCGCAGTCCCGGCCAAATTTCGTTGAACGAGAAGGCGTAGAGTACAGCTGCCAGGTGCAATACCGTTAGGCTGCGAGCAATGGGCTGAAAGCGGTCGGACCGTAGCGGATTCTCTACGGCGGCCAGTCGCCAAATGGCTGGGTCGTAGGCCCACAGCAGCGCAGGCGGCAGTAAGAGCGCCACTGGTATTAGCCCCGCCCAGTTATCTGAGGCAGGCAGTAGCCCCCAGGTAAAGCTCACAGCAAAGCCCAGCCCGGCCAGTGCGAATAGCACCCGTGACCGGCACCGATAGGCTAGCGGGATAAATAGTCCACAAACAATCAGCGCCATGAAGCCCATAGCAGCGGCCACCCAACCGACTTGAGTAGAGAACAAGTCCGTCAGCCACCAATTGCCGTAGCCGATAGCTAACAGTCCCCAAGCCAGGACGCCTAGTGATGCCAGCCGTAGGCTGTAGGCCATCAGCGCCACACCCAGCCCCCAAACAAAATACAGCTCGTAGGCTTCGCCGCTTTGGTGAAACATCTGAGACATCAGGGCCATGTTGGCACCCAGTACTAACCCGCCAGTGAGTAACAGTCCATGTCCCAGCCGTTGGAGGCCTTTCTCGTGGGCCGGACGTCGCCACAGGTAAAACCCGCCCGCATTCACACTGACAAATAGGGCCATGAGCAATACAACTCGAAAAGAGCGGGGCCAAACCTGCCAGTTAGCCGCCACAAAGGTGATGACGCCTAACCCCAGCAGTACGCCGCCCAACCCCAGCAAAATTGCCACAAACCGTCCGCTGGCAGAAGGCTCAATTTCTGCAAATTGGTAGCGGTCCGACAGCTGTTGATAAAACTCAGCATCAATCCAGCCGTCTTTCCACCACTGCTCGGCCTCCCGTCGCAGCTGCTGACGAAACTTTGTAGACATGGTCCTTTTCCGTAGCGATGCCCCCATGCTAGGTGAAACACCACAGCTTCTAGAACCGGTATGGATTGATTTAAATCAAGTTGATCGTTAATGTCTGCTAAGCCGGGAATTCTGTATGACAGACGTGTTGGGTCGTTCTGATCCGTCAGCTTAGATTGGATTCCCTATGTTAGCTACCCCAGTCGCCGATTTTCCCGCTTACAAGCCTGATACTGCCCTTCAGAGGCTGTTGACCCATTCAGCTGAACCGATGATGCTGTTCTCTCATCAGGGGTTTATCTGCTGTAATGCAGCTGCGATC
>CAWUKV010000236.1:0-7939 GCA_963923025.1 uncultured bacterium | reverse complement strand
TGCCGAGTTTGGGATACGGACGGGCGCGACTATCTGGACTTTGTTGCAGGCATTGCCACCTGCACGCTGGGGCACGCGCACCCGGCAATGGTCAAAGCCGTAACCGAGCAGATTCAAAAGCTGCATCACGTCTCGAACCTGTACTACATTCCTGAACAGGGTAAGCTGGCTGGCTGGCTGACGCAGCATTCGTGTCTGGACCGGGTCTTTTTCTGCAACTCGGGGGCAGAAGCCAACGAAGGCGCAATCAAGCTGGCCCGCAAATACGGCCATACCGAGCTAGGCATTGAAGAGCCGGTAATTCTCACCGCCAATGCCAGCTTCCACGGGCGGACGATGGCGACGATTACCGCAACGGGGCAGCCCAAATACCAAAAGAACTTTGCGCCGCTGGTGCCTGGGTTCCACTATGTGCCCTACAACGATTTGGCTGCGGTGGAAGATGCGATCGCAACCCTCAATGCCGACGGTCCTCGCATTGCCGCCATCCTGCTAGAGCCGCTCCAGGGCGAGGGCGGTGTCTGCCCTGGCAACCCGGTTTACTTCAAGCGCCTGCGCGAGCTGTGCGACGAGCACAAGATTTTGCTGATGTTTGACGAGGTGCAGGTGGGCATGGGCCGCACCGGCAACCTGTGGGGCCACGAAACGCTGGGTGTTGAGCCCGACGTCCTGACCTTGGCAAAGGGGCTAGGCGGCGGTGTGCCCATTGGGGCCATGCTGTGCAAGCAGCACTGCGACGTCCTGCGTCCTGGCGACCACGCCAGCACCTTTGGCGGCAACCCCTTTGTCTGCGGTGTGGCCCACACTGTTTGCCAAACCCTGATGCAGGATAACGTTCTGCCCAATGTAAGGGCACGCGGTCAGCAGCTGCGCCAGGGGCTACGGCAAATTGCAGCAAAGTACCCCCAGTGGTTTGACGGCGCACGGGGCTGGGGTCTAATCAACGGCCTGGTGATCAAGTCCGATGCCGAGGTCGTTTCCATCGACATTGTGAAAGCTGCCATGGAGAACGGTCTGCTGCTGGTCCCTGCTGGACCTAAAGTGGTTCGTTTTGTGCCACCGCTGATTGTCAGCGAGGCCGATGTCAACGAAGCTTTGGACACTCTTGAAAAGACGCTGGCACAGATGGTGTAAGGAGAATCTTTCTGTTCTAGGCTTGTTCTAGAACGGTGTCTCAGAACAGGTAGTCTTGCGACTCTGGGCTCTCCCCAGCTGAGATGTGCCCTGCGCTAACCTGCAACACCTGCGAAGACTGGAGCCACTGGGCGTCAAACGACCCTAGATGTGTTGTGGTAATCAGCGTTTGGAACCGTTCTTGAATGGTATCGAGGAGCTGATTCTGTCGGTTCAGGTCCAGCTCTGCCAGGACGTCGTCCAGCAGCAGCAGCGGCGGTTCACCGACTACCGATTCGATTAGCTGTAGCTCCGCCAGCTTTAGGGCCAGCACCAGGGTGCGCTGCTGGCCTTGGGAGCCGTACTGCCGAGCGGGGGTCTCGTTGATGGTGAACTCGATGTCGTCCCGGTGCGGCCCGACGACCGTGGTGCGCTGGTAAAACTCGGCTACCGCTTTAGTTTTGATCTTGTCAAGAAAGGCTTGCTGGATCTGTTCGGGTTCGTCGCTATCGGCCACGACGTTGGGCTGGTAGGTGATGGTGAGCTGTTCGGTGCTGCCGCTAATGTCGGCGTGCCATTTTTGGGCGATGGGGGCTAGCCGCTCTAGCCCGCGGGTGCGGCGGCGGATCACGCGGGTGCCTAACGTCGCCAGCTGGGCGTCCCAGATGGCCAGCTGTGCGGGGTCCAGGTGAGGCGTCTGGTCGGGGTCAGCGTCTGTCGTCTGCTTGCGGATAAAGGCGTTGCGCTGCTTTAGCGCCTGGTTGTACTGCTGCAAAATGTAGGCGTAGACCGGCTCTAGCTGAGTCAGCAACACATCAACCCAGCGCCGCCGTTCTCCTGGCCCGCCGCGCACCAGGTCCAGGTCCAGACTAGAAAATTGAACAGCGTTGAGCGTGCCTAAAAAGTCCTGCTGGCGTCGAGCCGTTTCGCCGTTGATGGTGGCCGTCCGGCGGCTGCCGTTGCGCAGCACCAGCTTCAGTTCCGAGACGCCAAACTCGCGCTGGAGCTGGGCGTCAATCTGGGCTAGCTTTTGGTCGGACTGGATGAGGTCGCGATCGCGGTTGGTTCGGTGCGACTTCAGCGTCGCTAGCAGCTCTACCGCCTCCAGCAGGTTGGATTTCCCCTGGGCGTTTTCTCCCAGCAGAATCGTTTTAGGTGCGGTAAACGCCACCACCTGGTCGGTATAGTTGCGAAACTGCTGCAGGTGAATGCGCTGGAGAAACATCCGGGCAGATGGGGGCAGGCGACTCAGTCTTATCAGTCTAGAGCCCAATCGCAGCTTTCTTAAGCTCTATCTTCACGTGGCCAGCTGCTGCTGCAAAAACGCCAGGGTTTGAGCCTGGGACCAGGAGCGCAGCCGAAACGGATAGCCACCTTCAATGAATGCTCCGTGCCCGCCCCGCTCTGGGAAAAGCGCGCTCAGGTATGGGCTGTCTGCCACCTGCTTCCTCGGCAGAATGTCAGCCGGGTAAAACGGGTCGTCCTGGGCGTTGATCAGCAGGGTGGGCCGCTGAATGTCAGACAAAAAGCGAATGGAGCTGTTGACCGTCCAGTAGGTTTTGGCATCTGGGAAGCCGTGCAGCGGGGCCGTTACCCATTCGTCAAACTCCGACAGCGTTTGAATTGACGCCAGCATTTCCCGGTCAATTAGGTCCGGATAGCGCTCTAGCTTTTGAAACATTTTGCGCTTGAGGCTATTTACAAAGCGTCGGATGTAAATCATGCTCAGGCCCTGCTCGACGTAGGCCACTGACCGAACCAAATCAAACGGTGTAGAGATGGTGACCGCGCCGCGCACCTGCGCAGGCAGCGATGCGCCAGATTCACCCAGGTACTTCAGCAGAACGTTGCCGCCTAGGGAAACGCCAGCACACACGATGGGCCGCTCCGGTGCTGCCTGAACCAGCTGTTCGATTACCCACGCTAGGTCGCTGGTTTCGCCAGCGTGGTAGGCCCGCTCTAGGCGGTTGGTCTCACCGCTACAGGTGCGAAAGTTCATGCCGATGCATTCCCAGCCCAGCTGGTGCGCCGCTGCCATCAGGTGGCGGATATCGGGGGATTCGGACGACCCTTCGAGGCCGTGCAGCAGTAGCAGGCGAGGGCTGTGGTCTGGCCCTGCGAGACAGTCTAGGTCTAGAAAGTCGCCATCTGGCGTGTTCCACCGCTGCCGGTCAATGTTGAGTTGGGGGCGGCGTCTGAGTAGGGCACCTGCAACGGTTTGGGCGTGGGTGTTGGTGCACCACCAGGCGGGCTGAAAGGTAGGGGAAGTCAAGGGTCTATGGCTTAGCGGAGTTTGTTAGCAACCTACGAAGAGGTTGAGCTGGGTGGCGCGGCACGAGGCGCTGTATGCCGAGGGGAGGCGACTCACTTGGAGGCTCCAGCAAAGTGCCCAGGGCTTTATTATTGCTTAACCTTTGGCTAGGCGGGTAGTCCGGTTGTGGAACCTGCCTTGCTCAAAATTATTCGTAGCAGCCTTGACATTAATTGGCCCCCAGCTGCTAGTATTTATAAGCTCGATTTGGTTACGACCGGGTCGATGGGGTGTCGCCAAGCGGTAAGGCAGCGGGTTTTGGTCCCGCCATTCCCAGGTTCGAATCCTGGCACCCCAGTTATCTTGAGTTAAGTGGCTGAACTTCTGGACGGCACTATCGTGAATGGTTGTTTGCCGCTGATACGGTAGGTTTCAAAGTCGTTGTGATCGACAGTAAAGACTATTGATAAGGTTTCTTGTTCTGCCAGGTAAACCAGCGTGGCATCAGCAAAGTCCATGGGACGATCTGCGTATTGCTCCATGAGCATCTCTATGCGAGGTAAATCGGCTGAGCCAATAGGCAGTACGACGATGGCTTCTGACTTGAGTAGTGTCCAAGCGGCGTCAACCTTACGGGGATCGTTATACAGTAGGTGAAACAGCTCAGCTAAAACTGCGGCGGTGGTTCCCAAGGGTAATCTTAGCGATAGGAAAGCATCCACACAGGGCTGGTGCCATCTGTCTCCGGCGTCTAGCAGTGCTAACAGTGCGCCGGTATCAATGAGTCCCTGGACTCTCATAATGCTGCTTTAGGGATTGTCGGATACGTTGGCTAGCTGTCGTAGAAAGGTCTGGCTGGTGACTGTTGAAGGTGCCAAAAGCTTGGGCGGCGGCATCTCTCATCTTTTGCTGGGCTGCGTCTGATTCGGCTTCTTTGTAGCGCTTAAGCCAGTCTCTGACGATACGCTCTAGTAGCTGCGCAAGGCTAAGCTGCTCTTCCTTGGCAATGGTTTCGAGCGCTTGCTTTAGCTCTAGGGCTATCTGCCAGTTGAAAAGTGCTGTTTTCTGCATGGTTACAGTCTAGCAGTGGTTCAAATTATGAAATGCTGTAGCGCTAAAAGTCCACGGATGACTTTTGATGAGCATTGATGATGGTTAACCCCACAGGTCAACAATTGAGGGCAATCGCACTCTATAGCTTGCTATCAATATAGGGTTGGGATAGACAGAGCGGTGGCTAGGAGTATCAGTGGGTGTTGGGTTTCGCTTCAATCCAACCTACGACGAGGTGCGATCTCTAGCTTTACAGCTGCCACTCAGGGACGAATTCAGGGGCTGGCTCATCCAGAAACATTTGGCGCAGTTTTGGCAAACTCTTCCGCGCTTCGTTTTGCCCTAAGCCCTTGAGTATTTTTATATTTTCTGTACCATCCATAGAAAACCTATTTTTTTGGACGATAGGGTCAATGCGGAGAACGTTTTCCTCACCCAGGAAGAGCTTAGCAGCACCCAAGGAGAACGAAGTTTGGCCGGACATGAACACGTCGATCAGCGGACGTGCCCAGCGGAGCCGTCCTACTGGAGAATTCCTTTCTTTGCCTGGGGTGGCCGGATCCTTTAAGCAACCTAAGCTCAGTAGCCTGGTTGTCTGAGGATTCCATCCCAGTGTTTTTTCAGCCTCGATGACACCGACTATTGCAGGGTTATTCGCCCACATTCCGCCATCTACAAAAGCCGTCCCCCCCTTCGATAAATGGGTAGGGAAAAAGGTTGGGGCTGCCGATGTAGCCAGTGCTACTGTTATGGCAAATTCCTTGTAGTCACGCTCAAACTTCTGATGGTGAGCAGTTTTGTAAAGGTATGCTTCGCCCGTATCCAAATTGTAGGCAGGAATAACAAGTCTGTGATGGCTATCGCCCAGCCTGAGATCATGAAAGGTCTCCTCAAGTGCGTGACGTAGTGGGATGTCACTATACTTAGAAGCTAACCAGGGGCGTAGGTCAAACAACCTCTTTTTCTGTTGGAAAATATCTGGACCGTAGTCCTCATAAAATTTCAATACTTTTGAGGCTGGTATCCCAAGCCCCAAGCCTAAAGCAATAATCCCACCAGTTGATGTGCCTACAATGAGGTCGAAGTAGTCAGCTATAGGTTTCCCAATGGAGTCTTCCAGCGTAGCCAGCAGTGCCGCAGGGAAAACTCCCTTAATACCGCCACCATCAATTGATAGTATTCGACGGACATCTGTCATAGCTATGTCTTAGTAAAGGACAAGATGATTAGGAGAGGTCTGCAATGATTTGCATTGTACTTCTCCGCGCTGCTCTTGGTTCTGGATGTTCACCGCCTCCAAGCCAGTCTCCTGTTACTCGCCAGAGTTCATAATATGTTAACCACAATGATGTCCAAGGGACGATAGTAGTGGCTATATACTTCTGTTGGTTCCACTCCTGTTTATCTGGATGAAAAAGGCAGAGACGCCTCCCTGGATAGGTATGTGGAATCTTACCTGTTGCATCTGCTACGAGCTTGGGGTTCAAAACTACCACTTCTGGGTTTCTGTGAAGTTGATGGGTTATTTGTATTCTGTAGCGTTGGGTGAGCGCTCCAGGCTGGAGCACTCCTACCCACCGAACTACATTTTTGTGCCAACTAGCTTTGAGATTTGGGAAATACTTCCTCATTTCCAGGACTTGGTGAGCTAGCGATATTGGTTGCTTATGAAAGTTAATTTCCACCATAGAACGTATTTTCAGGGGCAATAATTTCAGGCTTTTGGGTAGTCAGGATTCCACTCCCAGCTACGGTTCCAAGGATGCTCACTTTGCGTGCCAAGTTTAACCGCTGTGCTTCCTCACGGATAGCCTCCTGGGCAGGGTGCTCTCCAAAGAGTTTCATCAGCAAATTACCAATCTGCTCATACCCCTGAATCTGCTCCAAATGTCTCCAAAGGCCGAGAAAATCAGTAACCCAGGCTTTAAACTCTTTGTAAGCTTCAGGATTGTTGTCCCAACGTTCCCCTAAATCTTCCTGCACAGCATTGACTGGGTTCCAGACTACCAACCGTCCTTGAGCCTGCTGGATGCGAATATCAATTGAAGACAGTATCTCAGTTACAGTTTCAAACACGGATGTATTTCCCGAGTACACTTCGGCGGCCAAAGTGCTCAGTACCATGCTGACAGGAGCCAAGTCTGACTTCTCTTCGAAAGCTATATCCCGGTGACGCTTTATCAACTGGACCGCGAATTTCAAGGTTGACTTTTTATCGAAGTCTTCCTGTGGAGGAACAGGGGCAGCAGCATCAACTCGTCCACTGTAACGTTGTGCAATTTCATTGAACCATTCGACGTATTGCAAAGAATTGGTATCTTTCCAATTCTGAAGTTCACGATCTGGAATCCGAACTTGACCGTAACCGGCGAAAGCGTTGGTACAGGCCGGGACAATATCAAGATGGAAGTCATGGGCATAGATCAGCGAGATACAGCGTTTCCCAAGCTCCATCCTGTTTTTATAGCCGTCATGCTCCCTAATCCGATATTCAACTTTTGAAAACAGGTCTTCTGGACTGATTTCGCGTGAGTCAATATTCAGCTCACAAATAAAGTCTAAGTCGTACTCCTCCTTCTTCTGAGGCTTTGTGGTGGTGTCTGTTGGTAGTGAGCCTTGGGGATAAATTTTGGGTTCGTAGATAGCCAGTATGGAGCCTTCGGCTTCCAACCATCTACTGACAGCCTCGTAATGATAAACAGCAAGTTCATACTGAGTTGGAGAGAGTTGTATCTTTTCACAAATAGACTTTAGTACTCGGTCTATACCGTGAGTAAAATCAGCCTCGGCATCGACATGGATCGAATTTTTAACATGCTTGCCGTTATTGAGAATTAGTCGGTTAGCAGGGTCAAAGGGCGAACTATGGCTAGACATGGTCACTCCTATATCAAGTGGGTAACTTCCTTGGACAGTCTCCTAGGCACTACAAGTAGCGTGCCACGTTAAGTAGTACATTTGCTTTGCGGCTATCTTACCCAGATTGGTTGTAGATGCGACAAATCGCTTTCGTGCGGATTGCCGTACATCGTGTACGGTTAGGCGAACTAAACTAGAAAGTATTCGATCTGTTTATTGTGAGAGTGTTCAACTTCTCCAGGACAAGGTTAGGGCTGTAGTAATGCAAATCGCACTGGGGCTGCACCCGAAAATGCTCAATTTTAGTCACCTAGGCAACTGCTTCCCATTTGTATAGGCGGATTTAGTAGATATGTAGCTTGGGTTAGACGACGTCGTAGCCCAGCCTGATAAGTAGTCAATCTAGCTAGCCATATCAAGTCTTGCGGATGAGCTACCAGCGTCTACAGCGTTTCCATAGCCTGTAAACTGCCGCTTGTAGGGAGGCTGTAGCCCCAAAACAATATCCTCTCTCAGTACACCTACCTCAATCAAATCCTCAGCGGGATTTTCGTCGGTTGTCGGTTAAATTCTGTTGTAGCCAAACCTTAACCGTCTCTAATAAGTAAGTAGGGTTTGCTGAAAAAAGCAAAGAAGCTTGTAGAGCCTAGGTTCTGGCAGATT
>CAWUKV010000235.1:0-7951 GCA_963923025.1 uncultured bacterium | reverse complement strand
GTACACAGGTCGTCGATTAGCGTGCCCAGATAGCTCTGCTCACGGGGAAAGACCTGCATGGCTTCGCCACGGGCAAACTTGACGGCGTTGATGCCTGCGACGATGCCCTGTCCAGCGGCCTCTTCGTAGCCGGTGGTGCCGTTGATTTGCCCCGCACAGAAGAGTCCTTCAACTGTCTTGGTCATCAGTGTGGGGTAGCACTGGGTGGCAGGCAGGTAGTCGTACTCGACGGCGTAGGCAGGACGTAGCATGGTGCAATTTTCCAGCCCTGGTAGGCTGCGCAGCATGGCCCGCTGCACAGTTTCAGGTAGGCCGGTAGAAAAGCCCTGTACATAGATTTCGGGAATAGTGCGGCCCTCAGGCTCTAGAAAGATCTGGTGGCTGGCCTTGTCAGCAAAGCGGACGATCTTGTCTTCAATGCTGGGGCAGTAGCGCGGCCCTTTAGAATCTACCCAGCCACCGTAAATGGGCGACATGTGCAGGTTCTCCTGAATGATGCGATGGGTTTCGGCGGTGGTGCGGGTAATGTGGCAGTCCATAGGCTCTCGCTCGACCCACACTTTTGGGTCAAAGCTGAACCAGCGCACGTCTGGGTCGCTGGGCTGCGTCTCAAGGTGAGAGAAGTCAATGGAGCGCCGGTCAACACGGGCAGGGGTTCCCGTTTTCAGGCGTCCGGTTTCAAAACCGAGTTGGTTTAGAGTCTCGGTGAGGCCCGTCGCGGCAAATTCTCCGGCGCGACCGGCGGGCATCGACTTATCGCCCACCCAGATAATGCCGCCTAAAAACGTTCCCGTTGTAAGGATGACGGCCTTGCAGCGAAAGGCGACCCCGAAATAGGTTTGAACGCCGATCACGTCGTCGTTCTCGCCCAGAATCAGGTCGGTTGCCATACCCTCGCGCAGCACCAGATTCTCCTGATTCTCGACGATGGTTTTCATCACCGCTGCATATTCACGCTTGTCGGTCTGGGCTCGCAGCGCCCACACTGCTGGACCACGGGAACTGTTAAGCACGCGCTTTTGCAGGTAGGTACGGTCGGCCATTTTGCCAATCTCGCCGCCCAGGGCATCAACCTCGTGGGTGAGCTGAGACTTGGCGGGTCCACCTACCGCAGGGTTACAGGGCTGCCAGGCCACCTTATCCAGATTCAGCGTCAGCAGCAGCGTCCGACAGCCCAGCCGAGCTGAAGCCAGCGCCGCCTCGCAGCCTGCGTGGCCTGCGCCCACCACCACCACTTCAAACTCATCTAAAAACTCAACCGCTTCAGGCATCTCTTTGTGTAATCAAGGCTTACTGGATAGCGCTTTCCTATTTTAATACCTGAACCCATCGATAACCGTTGTCTGGATGATGGGACCAAGCAAATCTAAACGCGAGAAGGATAAAAATAAACCGGATAGTGCCTAGTTCAAAAGGTTCGACCTTTGCCGGGAGAAGCTAAAGATTCATCCGGAGACACAGATTATGACAGTGAATAATATATCTGAACTGTAGCGTGGGTTCAGAAGTTTTCCGGCATGTCTTCCTCGAGTATTCAGATATTACAGGACATATGATTAATGCCGGACTTTTGTGTAGCGATTAGAACACACAATGGAGAAAAATATCTGCCGGAAATCTTTGACGCGCTTCTGTTACAGGACAGTGTAGACAGTATCGATTGGGAAGTCTTAGTTGTAGATAACTGTAGCCACGATCAAACCGCTGAAATTGTGCTCAGCTATCAGCGTCGGTGGTCATTGCCTTGTCAGCTAAGGTATTACTTTGAACCTGTCTTGGGAGCCTCTATTGCTCGTCGACGAGCCATTGAGCTAACTGATGCACCCCTCGTTGGTTTTCTAGATGACGACAATGTTCCAGATACAGGGTGGGTAAGAGCTGCCGTCGACTTTGCCCAGAAGCATCCTTGCGCCGCTGCCTTCGGAGGGCAAATTCGCGGTAAATTCGAATCGCCCCCGCCCAGAAGTCTTCATCACATAGCCGGATTTTTGCCCATCGTTGAGCGACCTAACAACATTTGTTTTACAAAGGGGAGCTACAACCGGATCAATCTTCTTCCTCCGGGTGCTGGACTGGTTATTCGTCGCCAACCCTGGCTAGAGTCAGTACCGAAAGAACAAACACTATGCGGGCCTGTTGGTACCTCTTTGGCGATGAAAGGTGAAGATATCGAAGCGCTAATGCACCTAAAGCGCGCGGGCTGGCAAATCTGGTATAACGCAGACATGACCATCTTTCATCATATTCCAAAGAGCCGATTAGAGCGAGAGTATCTGCTGCGATTTTTCAAGGGAATTGGGCTAAGCCGTTACTACACTCGAACAATTAATTCTCCAGCTTGGTCAAAACCGTTTCTTACTGCCGCGCATGCAACAAAAGATTTATGTCGACTAGCTCTGTATTGGTTGAGGTACCATCGTCAATTTTCCAGCGATCCCATTCTGTTCAGTAAGCTAGAACTATATCGCAGTAGCCTCTTCGGTCCTTTGCACATATTGAAGGAAAAGTTCAATACCATTACCTCTTCCTAATGTGGGAACCATCTAAACATAGCAACCATGACTAATCGGTTATCTATCGTCCACTTTTTCTATTTTCGGTTTCGCCAATACTCTCCCGTAGGCCAGACGTTCCATCCATCAGGATCCAATTTCCTTACGTACGATACCCATGCGCTGATAGCAGCGTCTAACCCACAAAATCTGCGCTGAGGTAACCCATGGGTACACTACGTAAACGAATTAAAAATGCCATTCCCCTACTGTCTGAGCAAGCTCTGAATCTGTCGTGGGTAGAAAACCGACTGCTACAGCCTAGATACCAGGCTTATCTGAAGCAATATTGGGACTGTAAGCCGCCTTTGTGTGATACCGACCAGCACATCGTAGAACAGCTCACGGAAAATGGCATTTATGTAACGACCCTAGAAAAACTGGCGTTTCCAGGGCAAGCGATGCTTCTTGAGATCGGGAAGCAGCTTTTTCAAGTGCTTGAAGCATCTGGCAAAAGCAGTCAGGTAAAGTTTCAGGTGACGCCAAATTTTTCACTATTAAAAGATAAAAAAGAGGTTTTCCAATGGGGCTTAAATAGCCGATTGTTGAAAATTGCAGAAAATTACATCGGGTTACCCATCGCCTATGACACCTGCCTGTGTAATCTTTCCATCAACAACGGTATAGAAACTGCGACGCGTCGCTGGCATTTGGACAACGAAGACCGACGTGTCTTAAAGGTGATTATCTATTTAAGCTCGGTAACGGATGAGGGCGGACCATTTCAGTCTATCAACCCAGAACATTCACGCCAGCTCCTTGCCACCGTAGGAAACCGCTGCGCGTTTTTATCGAGTCAGCAAGCAAAATCGATCAACCAAACGGTGATGAACTATCTACAATCCGTTACAGGGCCAGTAGGAACCGTCATTTTTGTTGATACAGCAAAAATCTATCACAGGGGAAAGCCTCCCACCGCAACCCCCCGCCGTGCTATTACTTTCGGTTACTGTAGCCGCAGACCACTAAGGCCCTTTCGATGCGGGCGTCATCATTTAGACCGCAGCCAGCTTGCACAGCTCGTGGTAGGGCTCAGTCAGAAACAACAATCTTGCGTTTTTTGGCGAGACGAGTTGCCAGCTTGGATTCGACAGATTCCACCCTATTCATACGGCTGATGGGTGGTAGTCTGCCGTGAAGTCTTAGTCATAGCCCAATACTTGTCGATATTGTCAATTTCACCATGGTATCAATCACTCAAGCCTTAGAAAACTGGACCCTACCTCACCGAGATTGGAAAACGGTTGCCCCTATGCCGAAGCCCCTGCTGGAGAGTGCTGCGACCGTGGTTGGTGACAAGCTATATGTTTTTGGCGGATTCACCTTAGGCTGGAAAGCCAGCCGTAGCGTCTTTGCCTACGACTTCACGACTGACGATTGGCAACAGTTACCGGATCTACCAACGCCTGTCACCCATGTTAACGTTGCTATGGAGGGAGGTCGCTTGTGGCTGGCCGGTGGTTTTGTTGGCGATCATCCTGGTAAGGCGACAGCAGAAGTTTGGCAGTGTGATCTAAAAACTCAGCAGTGGGTCACTGCTCCCCCTCTCCCACAACCCCGTGCAGGGGGTGGGCTTTGCGCCATTGGCAAAGTGCTCCACTACTTTGGAGGCTTCGGCTGCGATCGCGATAGCACCCACGCCGATCATTGGTCACTATCCCTTGACGGGGCTGACACCTGGGTAGCAGCGCCGCCGCTGCCAGAGGTTAGAGGCCACGTTTCAACGGTTGTCCTAAACAATAAGGTATACGCTATTGGTGGTCAGATCCGTCACGATACTAACCCGATTGATCAAGACTCCGTGTTCTTGTTTGATCCAAACACTTATCAGTGGTGTAGTGCTTCTGCCATGCCGGAACCTCGCTCTCATTTTGAGGCAACAACTTTCACGTTAGAAGACTACATCGTCATTACCGGAGGACGAAACAATCAAAATCCTGTACTGCTCAAAGATCAGCTGTTTAACCATAGCCGAGACAGGTCTATTGACGATCTTCCTCTCCAATTATTTCTAAAGCTAAAGTCATCCGACTATCAAACTGACGTACTACCGAATATTTCGGTGTACGACACTCGACGAGATCGCTGGTTAGATGTCTCGGCCCTACCCACTCGTCTCTACGGACCTGTTGCTAACGTTATTGGCCAATGCGTCATTGTCACAGGTGGTGGACGTATTCGTCATCGAAATATGCAAACCCGGACGTTGCTTAACGAAAGCTTAGTGGATCTCATTTACCAGAAGTTATCTAGCTGACCATTTCGTGTTAGTCGCTGTAGTGCACTGGAAAAGACTGATGTTAGCCAGCATTTTAATCAACAACTATAACTATGAAAAGTACTTAGAAGCGTCGATTAAAAGCGCGCTGGCCCAAACCTACAGCAGCGTCGAAGTTGTGGTTGTTGATGACGGTTCAACAGACGGATCAAAGCAGATTATCGAACGGTTTAGCGATCGTGTCGTGTCCGTACTCAAGTCTAACGGTGGTCAAGCATCAGCCATCAATGCAGGATTTGAAGCTTGTTCTGGTTCATATATTTTTCTACTCGATGCAGATGACTGCTTTAGCGCAGATAAGCTGACTCACACTATTCAGACACTCGAAGCGCATCCTGATGCTAGCTGGTGCTTTCATGAATTGGAAGATGTCGATAGCGACGGCTGTCCTATTCCTAATATCAAACGTCATCAAATTACCGCCTTTGAATCTGTCAATCTGCGTTCAGTATTAACGACAGGCAAGAATTTTCGTCACTGGTTTCCAGCGACGAGCGGATTGTGCTTTCGGCGTGAGCTTCTAGCTCAAATTCTACCAATGCCCGAGGTATTTCAAGTGTCAGCAGATGCTTTTATCCGCCTGGCAGCTATCTATATGAGTCCTGGTGTTCTCTTACCTGAAACTTTAGCGACTCACCGCCGGCACGGGAAAAATCTTTATGAAAACAGACCAGATATCCACATCGAATATTCGAAGGTACATATAAAAGCGGCCTACTTTTTACGTTGTAAGTTTCCTGAAACACGCCCTTTTACGAACAGGGAAGTAATTTTTAATACGGGGAAAATGGCAGAGTACGCTCTGCTTAAGCTGATGTTCAGTATGCCAGAGTACAGGCGATACATAGCAGAAACTAAGGATGTTGCGTTCTTTATTTTCTTGACCGCTTACCTCGTGAAAGGAAATCTCAAGCGTTTGCTCAGATCTCGTTATTAAATATGCTATCTCACGGAACTTCATATAAAGCTGGCCATATCAAATGTGCAAGCTTGTTTCTAGCTAATAAGAATTTATACACTGAATTCAGGAGGTGATTTCTATGGCCTCCAAACCGACCGTACTGATCTATCGCGATCAGCTTTTGCCGTATTCGGAAACTTTTATTCCAGCACAAGGACAAGCCTGCGACTTATTTCAAAGCTTCTATGTTGGTTCATCAACCAGGGCAGATGCACCGTTGACTCTACCTCGAGATCGTTGCTTAACGCTCGATCAGGTTAGACCTTTGCCAGGTGCCTGGAAGGCGCTCTATAAGCTGACAGGCTGCACTCATCCTTTACGGATAAGGCAGCTTAAGCGGCTCTCGCCTCAGCTGATTCATGCTCATTGCGGCCTAGATGGTGTGCTAGCGATGCCCCTAGCTCGGCAACTGGGGGTACCGCTAGCTGTCACCTTTCATGGCTATTTTGCTACTGCTCAACCTGATCCATTGGACGACCCGAGTTCTCCACTGTTATGGCTAAAGTACATCAACAAACGGGGTGAGTTTTTTCGACAGCTCTATTTTCGGCGACTGCGCGAGCTGTTTAGCTTTTCACCGTGTATTATTGCGGTGTCCAAGCACATCAAACAAGCTTTAGTTGACAAGGGCTGTCCCCCTGAGAAAATCAATGTCCATTATATCGGCGTTGATGTTCATACATTCCAGTTCTCCAATTGGGATACTCGTCAGCCCTGTGTGTTGTTTGTCGGTCGACTGGTAGAGAAAAAAGGATGCATGTACTTGATCCAAGCGATGGCCCGCCTACAGTCCACACGTCCTGACGTAAAGCTAATTGTTGTTGGGGATGGCCCATACCGCGCGAATTTAGAAGCACTTGCTGCTAAATCATTGAAAAACTATCATTTTGAGGGGCGTCAGTCTTCTGAGGCTGTTCGAGCCTGGATGGCTGAAGCGCAGGTGCTAGCAGTACCTAGCGTTACAACTCCTGCTGGAGAGACAGAAGGTTTACCCATGGTTATTCTGGAAGCGATGGCAATGGGGCTACCTGTGGTCTCTACTTTCCATGCGGGCATTCCTGAAGCTATTACCCATAACGTAAACGGACTGCTAACCCAAGAAAGAGACTCAGAGGCTCTGAGCCAGGAAATTCTCAAGCTGTTGAATTCATCTTCTTTTGCCCGGCGAATTTCGTTGGCCGGGCGACAGCGCGTGGAAACAGCATTTGACTTGCATACCAATACTAGAAAGCTTGAGGCATTATATTCACAGATCAGGGAGACTTCAAGCCATCTGTCAGAGCTGTTTTGAGCGCTCACTCTTTTGCAATAACTTGCTGCTTGCCAAAAAGCTATAATTCTCTTCTTCCTGATTTTTTATTGTATTTATTCCTGTCCCTTTTCGCTTTATCTTCAATAACGTCTAGCTCGAAAGAGGGGTTTAAAGCAGGCGGCAGCGGGTATCTGTCTGATCCATAAGTAGGTGGCTCAAAGTTTTTGATGTCATGACCGTCGGCCCGATAGGGCTTTCGAGCATTTTGGGCATCGTTTAATTACGGCTACCTAATTATGGGACCTCGAAAAATTGCCAGAGGGGTCTCAGGATGAGATCATGAGATGACTCTATATGGAGCAAGTCATGGGCCAATAAGGGTTCTGGGACTTCAGCGAACGCTATGAGAAGCTAGCAAACCAGAAAGGGTTTCTGGTAGAACTCGATAAGTTGGTACCGTGGGAAGTGTTTCGCTCCAGCCTAGAGCGTTTACACGAAAAGCCTCGCAAGAGTAATGCCGGGCGTAAGCGAATCGACGTCATCGTGATGTTCAAGCTCTTGGTACTTCAGCAGATGTACAACATCTCCGACGATGAGTTGGAGCACCAGGTTAACGACCGGCTCTCGTTCATTCGATTTCTTCATCTGGGGATTGAAAGCAAGGTGCCCGATAGCAAGACAGTGTGGTTGTTCAAGGAGCAGCTTCGTAAGGCTGGCCTAGTCAAAGAGCTGTTCGAGCAATTTGCCTCGTATCTGAACGGGGCAGGTTACCCAGCGCAGTGTGGCCAGATTGTCGATGCCACGCTGGTACCAGTGCCTAAGCAGCACAACAGCAAGAGTGAGAATGAACAGGCCAAACGCGGCGAGGTGCCGGAAGACTAGCAGCACCAACCGCACAAGCTATCGCA
>CAWUKV010000234.1:0-7965 GCA_963923025.1 uncultured bacterium | reverse complement strand
CCCATCTAGCTCTGTACTTGGAGATCGGGGTTCTACAGGTGGCAGTAGCTCTGCGGGTGGTGGCAGCATGGGCAGCGGCTCACTCGGTAGCGGCTGCTCGGGAATAACGTCGTCCAGCGGCGGTAGCGATTCTGCGGGGACCTGAGAGACTGGGACTTGAGAGACTGGGGGGGAGGATCTGGATTCGCTGTATGCGATCGCCGGTCTATCCACACTGAACCATCCCATGGCCACAACGAGCCCAATCGGCACGGTTAGCCGTCCCAGCAATAACAAGGTCATGACACTCTATAGACTTTCTAGCTGGGGACAACGTTTGCAGCTACTCGCTTTCCCCGTATACACATCTATCATCAAGTGCTATGCATTCGTCATTTTTTCAATTGACTGTGGCTAGCTCAAGTGGCTGGTGCGTTGGGGCTATACCCTCTCATCCATCACTGGAACTCAGGTTAGAAAGCGCCGCGCCGCTCGACCAATATGGGCTTCAGCCCAGCTGCTTTGGCCCCTTCAAAGTCTTCTGCTTTGCTATCGCCGACGTGCCATGCCTGGGCCGCAGTACAGGCATGCTTTCGCAGCGCTGCCTGAAAAATACGGACATCGGGCTTGGCCGCGCCCACCTCGGTTGAAATTGTGATTGATGCGAAGTAGGACTTCAATGACAGCGTCTCTAACACCGTGTAGAGTCGAGAGTCAAAGTTAGAGATGACGCCCAGTGTGATTCCCAGACGCTGCCACCGTTCTAACGCGGTCACAGTATCGGTATAGACCACCCAAGGGGCAGCTGTGGTGAAGTGCTGATAAACGTCACTAAAAAAGGTATCGAAGTTGTCAAACTGCTTCAGCGCATCAATCCGCCGGAATGTGTCGGCCGCAACCGCCTGCCACCAGCGATACTCCAAATGGGGAACATCTGTTACTGGGGCATCGGGGAATGCCATCCGAGGGGCACTTTTGAAGCTGCGATAGAAGGCTTTGTCTAGCTCATCGGCGTTGGTCTCGACACCAACCTGCCGCGCCAGGTCCCCATACACGTGACCAACGCTACTACGGACGCCGAACAGCGTCCCGACAGCATCTAGAAAAATCACTCTGGGTTGTGACATTGCAGCCTTAGACCGACAAAAACTCGCGCAGCGGTTGAGAAATCCAGTTCAGACCTACCCGTAGCTGATGCTCGAAGGTTGGCATTCTGTACAGGTAGGTCAGCCGCCGCAGGAGATGAGCGGGTAGACCGTCTAACTTGACCCCCAAACCCGTCAACGTGGCGCTATCGCTACCTAGCGTCATCATCTCGCCTAGGTGCTGATAGCGGAAGGGTAGTAGCGGACGTTCAGATAGAGACGCCCAAATATTCCAGGCGGCATAATCGGCCTGTTGGAGTGCAGCCTGGGCAGTTGGTGGCACAGCATTGCCGTCAGCATCGACCCCGGCGGCTAGGTCTCCCAAGGCGTAAATGTTGGCATCCCCTTCTGTCTGGAGCGTGGGTAAGACCTGAAGCTGCTGACGATCGTTATGGGGTAGTGGCAGATCAGCAATGAGGGGACTGATACGGTTGCCCACCGTCCACAGCACAATATCAACTGGCAGGGTATCGAGCTGGTCTTTGTACTTCAGCGTCAGCGTATCAGCCGTCACCTCGGTCACTGTGGTTTCGTAGTCCACCCAAATCCCCTTTTCTGATAGGGCAGTCTGAGCAGCTTTTTGGTTGAATTCTGGAGAGTTTTGCAAAATCTCGCTGCCGCGCTCAATAATCCGGAGACGACCCTTATCTTTTAGTCGTTCAGACAGCTTACAGGCCAGTTCGACACCGCTGTAGCCCCCGCCAACGACGGCAACACGCACCTTGTCTGCCTGGGCGCTTTCCAGCTGACGCAGGCGGTCTTGTAGCTGATAAGCATCGGCCAAAGACCGGAAGGCAACGGCATGCTCCTGCACGCCTGGGGCCATGTCCATCGGTGTTTCGCCACCCAGGGCTAGAACCAGCCGGTCGTAGCTTAGGGTCTGCCCGGACTGCAGCGTGACCTGCTGGGCGTTGGGTTCAATGGCGGCTACGCCGTCCTGACAGAACTTGATGCCGGTGTTGCTTAAGACCTCTTCGTAGGGTGGGGCAATCTCCCAGGTTTGCAGCTCGCCTGTGACCAGCTCGTAGAGCAACGGTAAAAAGACAAAGCGATCGCGCTGGTCAACGAGCGTGATGTCGGGTGGGGTTTCCCACGTCAGTTTGCTCAGCGCTAGCGCAGTATACAAACCGCCAAAGCCTCCGCCGAGGATCACAATGCGATGGGTCATGGAATTAAAGATGGGTTCGTAACAGTGGGTGCAGGGTCATAGGTGAACATGACCTGACCGTTTCAGCCTACAGAATAACGCGGTGATGACGCTGCTGCACGGTTACGCTAGGACGGCTACTCTAGGGCAGCAATCTGCGCTTGAAAGTAGTCCTGCCGATAATCTAGCGCCTCGGCAAAGGCTAACCCCGCCTGAAAGGCCACCAGTGCATTGTCAGGCTCCTCTAGGTCAACGTAAATTTGCCCCAGCTGGTCGTAGGCCAGCAGAATGCCGTAGTGGTTGTAGGACTGCTGCTCGACGCGCACCAGTAAGTTGTACATGGTGATGGCATCCCGCGGCTGCCCCAGGTCGCGGTACAGGGCACCGAGGTCTTGCAGTACCTCGCTGGAGTAGCCGTACTGCTCTAACTGCTGGGCAGTGCGATAGGCCAGCTGGTAATACTCCACCGCACGGGGGTAGTTTTCTATGGCGCGATAGTTACGTGCGATCGCGATTTCTAGCGGCACCTCCGACTCCGACAGCGTTGCTGCCCGATACAGCCCTAGCAGCCGCTCCTGTAGGGGAATTGCCAGTTCGTAGCGTTCATCCTGCTGATAGCTGTAAATCAACGCCTCTAGGAGGACGCGTTCCTGGGTCGGATGCTCGCGGCGAGCTGCATCGGCCACCAGCGGTTCGTACACTGCGGCTGCCTTTTCAAACTCAAACCAGGCTAGGTAAGCCTCCCCTAACTCTGCTAGCCGCTGCCGTTGGGTCACACCGTCTCCCTGCGCCGCCGCCTGGTCTGCTAGGGCCTGGGTAATCGTGACGACGGCATCTTCGTCACGCAGGGTAATAAACAGGGCCAGCAGCCGCTCCAGGGCCGCCTCATCTAGCTCAGAGCGTGCCGCTGCGTTATTCCAAATCACTCGCAGTCGCTGAGTTAGCAGCTGAATTGTCGTGGCCCGCTGGTTATTCCACGCTAGCGGCACCACGCGTTCTAGTGCCTGCAGCTCGTCCTCACGCCCCAGCACTCGTCGCAGCCGTACCTCCCGCAGCCACAGCTCAAATGCCTCATCACCCTCCTCCGCAGCCAGTAGGGCCTGTGCTCTAGCGTTGAGCCCATCTAAGTTTTGCTCGAGCTGGTACAGCTCCAGCGGGCTCAGCACCCGGTCTACTTCGGGCTGAGGCAGTGCCGGATCGCGCGGGTCGTCCGTGAGGGGGTTAGAGAGAAACTCTGTCAGCTCCGTGGGGTTTAACCGCTGGGCATAGACCGCTGGGCTACCGGTCAGCAGAAGCGCAGCAAGCGCTGCCGTACCCACCTGCCGCCAGCGGCGAACTGGCCAACGCCCTAAATGTAACCTTAAAGACACATTCATTTGCAGAACTTCACGTTATGTCGTGCGGGTACCGTCAGCCGCAGCCGTGCCTATTCTAGCCGACGCGCCTGCTAACCCAGCGGTATCAGCCGGTCAACCCAGCCGTCGCCGCGCCTGCCAGACCCCGCAGTCATGTAATGTAGAAGACTGATTCTGGTCTTGTTGCGTTACCGTTTATGTCCTCTTCTTCTAGCGTTGCTACCCGTACGATTCGCATCGGCTCGCGCAAAAGCCAGCTCGCTCTGGTTCAGACCCATTGGGTCCGCGACGAACTGACAAAACAGTTTCCCGATATTCACTTTGAAGTGAAGACGATGGAAACTCAGGGCGATAAGGTGTTGGATGTCTCACTGTCGAAAATTGGCGATAAGGGACTCTTCACTCAAGAACTAGAGAACGACATGCTTGACGGCAGCATCGACTTTGCGGTGCATTCGCTCAAAGACTTGCCAACTCGCCTGCCCGAAGGGCTAATGCTTGGCTGTGTGACCGAACGCGAAGACCCAGCCGATGCGCTGGTGGTCCACGAAAAGCACGCCGATAAGCAGCTCGACACGCTGCCCGAAGGCGCTGTCATTGGCACCTCCTCGCTACGTCGGTTGGCCCAGTTGCGTCACCATTTTCCTCACTTCACCTTTAAAGACATTCGGGGCAATCTCAACACTCGCCTGAGAAAGCTAGACGAGGGCCAGTACGATGCCATCATTCTTGCGGTTGCAGGGCTACAGCGCCTAGGCATGGCCGACCGCGTGCATCAAACTCTCCCAGCAGACATCTCTTTACATGCGGTAGGACAAGGGGCGCTTGGCATCGAGTGCCGCAGCGGTGATGACGATATTCTGGCGGTGATCAAGACCTTGGAGCATCCGGCTACTGCGGACCGCTGCTACGCCGAACGGGCCTTTCTACGAGAGCTAGAGGGCGGCTGCCAGGTACCCATTGGGGTCAACACCACTATCGATGGTGACCAGCTGACGCTGGCGGGTATTGTTGCCAGTCTAGATGGGCAGCAGATGATCAAAGACACGATCAGCGGTTCTAGAGCAAATGCCGACCAGATGGGAACAGACTTGGCTAAGCGGGTTAGAGAGGCGGGGGCACAGGAGATTTTGGATGCGATCGCAGCCGAATCTCGCTAATTCGAACCTTTAACCGCCGTAGGTTAGGTTCCTACCTAATTCGTAATTTGACGCCTGATTATTTTGTGGAACCCAGCATCCCCAATGTCTCGGGTGTGTTGGGTTTCGCCGCAGATATTGGGGCATCAGCAAAGGCTGGAACTCAACCCAACCTACGGGGGATGGATTCTCTCAGAATAATCGCCACCGTGAAAGGGTTACGACCGCAACAGCATGGCCCAGAGCGACGACTTCGATCGTCTAGAGTTTGGCACTGGCGTCCATTTCATGGTCAGTGAGGGGGAGAAAGGCCCTCAAGCCAGCACCGTACGCATTGTGAATCAGCCCGGTAGTAGCGACGACATCGGTGCAACAGAAGGAACGGCGGCAGAAGTTGCTTCTCCAGCTGGCTGGCATTAGAGCCGCAATTGACGGTACCCCATCTACTATGCAGAAGTGCGGTGCCCCTCTAGACTGATCTTGAGGCTTAACAAAGATTCACTCTAGGCGGGGCACGCAACGATGCGGATTCTATTTGTAGCGGCAGAGGCGGCTCCCATGGCTAAGGTGGGCGGCATGGCCGATGTCGTGGGTACGTTGCCTAAGATCCTTCGCAAGTTGGGCCATGATGTTCGCGTACTCATGCCCTATTACGGCGGTATGGGAGAAAAGATTGAGGTCTCTGGCGAGCCCGTTTGGTGGGGTTACGCTATGTTCAACGACTTTGCCGTTTACGAGAGCCGCCTACCAAAGTCCGATGTGCCACTGTACCTGATGGGGCACCCGGTATTCGACCCCGATAGAATTTATGGCGGTGAAGACGAAGACTGGCGCTTCACGTTCTTTGCTAACGGAGCCGCTGAGTTTGCCTGGAACTACTGGAAGCCCGAAATCATTCACTGTCACGATTGGCATACGGGCATGCTTCCGGTGTGGATGCATCAGACCCCAGATATCTCAACCGTTTTTACCATTCACAACCTGGCCTACCAAGGCCCTTGGCGCTGGAAGCTAGAACGCATCACTTGGTGTCCCTGGTATATGCAGGGCGACAATACGCTGGCCGCTGCGCTCCTCTATGCTGACCGGGTTAATGCTGTTTCGCCGACCTACGCCCAACAGATTCAAACCGAGGAATATGGCGAGAAGATGGAAGGGCTGCTGTCGTATATCAGCGGCAAGCTCAGCGGCATCGTCAACGGCATTGATATGGATTACTTCAATCCAGCCACCGATGAGTATCTCGCAGCAACCTATAGTGCAGACACTTTAGAGTCGCGGGCAAAGAACAAACTGGCCCTACAGAAAGAGATGGGGCTAGAAGAAGATTCTGAGTCTTTTCTCGTTGGTCTAGTCAGCCGCTTGGTGGACCAAAAGGGTATTGACCTGATTCTGCAAACGATGGATCGGTTTCTGGCCTATACCAACTCGCAGTTTGTGCTGCTGGGTACGGGCAATCGCTACTACGAAACTCAGCTGTGGGAACTAGCCAACCGCCATCCGGGCCGTGTGTCGGTCTACCTGATGTATGGCGAGAACGTTGCTCACCGTATCTATGCTGGGTCCGACGCGTTCCTAATGCCCTCCAAGTTTGAGCCCTGCGGCATTAGCCAGCTGATTGCCATGCGCTACGGCTGCATTCCCATCGTGCGCCGTACGGGGGGCTTGGTCGATACGGTCAGCCACCACAACCCTGTAGAGGGGATCGGCACGGGCTATTGCTTTGACCGTTACGAGCCGCTGGATCTGTTCACCTGTATGGTGCGGGCCTCTGAAGGCTACACCTACAAACCGTTTTGGAAAAAGCTACAGCAGCGGGCCATGCAGCAAGACCTCAGCTGGGAAAAGTCAGCGGTAGAGTACATCAGGCTCTATAGCGACTTACTGGGCGTCCCCGCAGATTCGCAGTTACCCGCAGGTAAGGCCTAGCTCGCTTTGCGTTGGGTTAGCGGTTATGGCAGCCGCTAGTTCTGTTAGGACAAGGCTGCGCCGCCACATGGTTTTATGCCAAGCAGGATTGCCATACTCGGTGTCCTAACCTATGTAGCGCTAGCGACACTCCCACCGTCTCGCCACTTATACGGTAGATGTAGTCTCCCATAGTGGTTTGTCAGCTAGGGCGACCCGGTCAGGCTTTGGCATCGATGAGGGCACTGCGGGCCATATTTGCGATCGCACTATCAGTCGCCTTGGGTAGCTGGTAATATTTCCCCCCCGCCGTCTTCGCCAGTTCTTTGCCGAAACCCGTCGAGACAAACTTACGCTCGGTATCAATAATCAACAGCTGAAACCCCGTTGCCCGAATGCGTCCGGCAATGCCCAGCAGTTCGCCTTTGATATCTGGCTTCTCATCCGGCTCAATCGGGTTGCCCAATGAGCGATCTAACGACACGTTACCTCGCCCGTCGGTAATCGCAACAATCACCACATTGCCAATGTCGCCTGACTGTTGGGCATTGGTGCCCACCCGCACCGCCTGTGCCAATCCGTGGGCCAGGGGCGACCCGCCACCGCAGGGCATCCGCTCTAGCCGTCGTCGAGCTGAGGTAATAGAGCGGGTAGGGGGCAGCAAGACTTCTGCCTGCTCTCCTCGAAAGGGAATCAGCGCCACCTGGTCACGGTTTTGGTAGGCGTCGGTCAACAGACTCAACACCGCGCCCTTGGCATTCTGCATACGGTTGAGGGCCATGGACCCCGACGCATCCACCACAAAAATCACCAAGGACCCAGCTTTACGAGCAAGTTTTTTGCCGCGAATGTCGCTCTGCTCGACAATCACGTTGCGTTCGGGCTGGCGGGCGCGGCGGGCCTTTTGGTAGGGGGCAGCTGCCCGCAATGTTGCATCTACAGCAATGCGACGCACCGGCCCCTGGGGCAGAATGGGCTTGATATACCGGCCCCGATCTTCTGAAATCACCAGACTCTGGCTGCCCGACTTACCCTGACGGCTCATGGACTGGGCAAACAGCATCAGCGCCGGGTCGAGCATCACCCCTTCTGGGTCAAACACAAACTCTTCAGGGATGCTGGGCGGCGAGTCGTCCGGCTCCTCCGAATCGTCCTCGTCGTCGTCATCCTCGTCTGAATCATCTTGGGCATCGTCCTGCTCGTCCTGCTCCTGATTCTGCGGTGGGGGTGGCGGGGGTGGCTGTTCGTCGTCGGGCGGGGGCGGATCTTGGTAGAGAGATCGCGGCACAATC